>PEAO01000002.1:11358-97717 GCA_002753615.1 Magnetococcales bacterium DCbin2 | reverse complement strand
TTCTTTTAATAATTTTCTAGGGTGTGTCTCAAGTTATCGGATACCAACACGGCCTAATGTCAAGGGATTCCAAATGCAATTGCCCTGACGGCATGGACGTGATCACTTGACGCCGTGTTGAGTTTCCATTCATAATGCTGCGCAGGCGTGATCGGGGCATGGATGTTTCTGTATGTGCTTCTCCGATTCTT
The DNA here is from genome assembly GCA_002753615.1 of Magnetococcales bacterium DCbin2. Classification (GTDB taxonomy): domain Bacteria; phylum Pseudomonadota; class Magnetococcia; order Magnetococcales; family UBA8363; genus UBA8363. The sequence goes on along the minus strand of PEAO01000002.1, from coordinate 97,526 downwards.
CCTGATTTGCTCCGCTTTGTTATGGGCCGTTAGCTCAGTCGGTAGAGCAGCTGACTCTTAATCAGCTTGTCCACAGTTCGATCCTGTGACGGCCTACCAAATAAAACAAGGACTTACATGCTGCACGGTGTAAGTCCTTTTTGTTTGGGGTGTGGCTTGGGGTGTGACTTTTTTTTGATACAAGGCGATGCAGGTTGAAACGAAACGATTCAGTGTTGTCTTCCACCTCAGTAGGAGGTTTTTCAGACATTGTTACACATAGAACACCGGCACATCCACCGCATCCTGAACCATGACTGCCCTTCCACCAGTGACCATCACCCTTTGACCCGCCTTCATCCACTCTTCGGCTGGTAGTTCGACCACACCGTTCCTGGTGGCTACCTGGGCCTTCCCTCCATCGATGGAAACGACCATCCCTGCCACCGAGGCGTTCCCGGAAAGCAGTTCTCGCAGGTCAAACAAAGGGCTGGACATTGGGATTTACCTCCTATGGCAGAAATTTTTTGAACCTTTTGGCGGTCAGCCACCCGTTTCGCGCCAATGGTGCAGCCGTCTCTTGTGCTTGGATCTTCTTGACTATTGGTGTTTGATATATTAATATATAAATCATATATTAAGAGCCAAAATTTTGCATTGGGGAAAATAATGCTTCATTCGGCGTTGAGTGAACTGCATTTAATTCATGATAACGTAACAGCAAAATCATGAAACCATTATATGGTAATTTTAATAAAAGTCATGCATTTCTACTCGTATTCCTTTGTATTGTTGTAGCATTCCAAGCAAGTGCGCAGGACGATGAGTTTGAAAAGTATCGCAAAGCAGCGGAATCAGGAGATTTTCAAGCACAAGCCAAACTTGGAATGATGTACGCCAATGGCGATGGGGTTCGAAGAAACGATAAAGAAGCGGTGAAGTGGTTTTTCTCAGCAGCATATCATCAGATGGACGCCGACGCTCAAGCAATGCTTGGCATTATGTATGAGAATGGTAGAGGTGTTCCGCAATCATACAGTGAAGCTGCATTGTGGTATACCAGGGCCGCTAATCAGCAACATCCTAAAGCACATGAAGCACTTGGACGATATAATATTAGAAAAGCACAAATAGAAATGTTCTATACAGAAAATAGAAATAATGTAAGCGAATTAGAAATTGAAATGGAACGGATAGAGTGGGATAAATTATCTAAAGAAGAGCAAATAAAGAGAAACAAACAACGTGAACAAGATGAGGAACAACGCAGAAAATACGAGGAACAGATTAAAAAAGAACGTGTTGATCTTGAAGCGAAAGATAAAAACATATCTCAAGTCCAAGGGCGTGTTGCGAATGCTATGAGAACACAGGGAATTCGAGAATGCCCTGATGAAAAAGCGTGCAAAAGGATTTTTGATAACATTAAAGTATTTATCCACTATTATTCTGATATGACTTCAAGGCAAGAAAGCGATACAATCATATCCACATTTCCGCCTGTGGAGATAGGTAAAATCGGCATGGATGCCACACTTACCAGAAATGAAGATGGTTCGGCAAATATAAGACTTATAGTGTTATGTAAGGGCTATAATTTAAGAGAACTCACCATTGTGCTAACATGTGGAGACAAAATGATAGATATATACTCCAAATTTCATACAGGTAAATTTTAATAAGTTCTATAAGCTGTTATTACACCAACAAGCGATCGTTTTAAATATATCGTAACAACTCCAACGAGGTGATCAATCGGGTTCCTCCGGCGGCATGGCTAACGGAGGTGATCTTGCCGCGCCAGGATTGGCCCATCAGGGCGTCGTGGACTTCGACCAGTTGGCCCGGCTCGAACCCTGGACGATGCAGACAGGTTAAAGACACCTCCTGCAACGGCTCTCCAGCATCGATCTCCGCCCGGCCACGGGATCGTTTGGCCTCGTCGCTGGTCAAAAGCGGATCGGAAATATCCAAACCTCGGAACGCCCCATCACCACGCTGACAGAAAATTTCTCCCGCCCCCAGGATCTCTTGGGTGGTTCCAATAAATCTGACGTTGACCGGAAATTCGTCGAGTCCAGCCACGATGGGTGGGGCATACAGCCCCCAGGATCTGACTCTGGTGCGGTAGGTTATCCGTGCGATGGCGACCCCGGCGTTGGGTACAGTGATGGTGCGGTCGTCCGCCTCTTTGGAAATGGTCCCAAGATCGTTGCCAATCCATATCGTCGAATCGATGGCAACGGCGGGTTTGTCCAAGACTGCGGTTGACGTGCCGTTGAAAACAATGTCCTGGGTGACCTTCACCTCCTGCCATGCCCCAGGCATAATCCCCCCTGCCGAAGTGACAGGACTGGCCAGGGAAACTTCCTTGCCAGCATAGACCAGAAGGTGGGCGGTGTCGCCACCGTAGAATGTGGTTTGTCCTTTGTTTGGGCCATCAGGGCGGGGATCGATTTCGACGGACAGAAAGCCGTCTCCAGACGGCAGATACCCCCGAACCAGCACCTTGTTGATTCGGGTGCGACGGACATGGGATTCCCGACAGGAAAGGTTGTCTTCATCGTCGGTCAGAACATGGTCCACACTGGCGGTGTTCCAGGCGTGAACCGCGACGGGAAAGCGGTGTCGGACCCGCAATGTGCCATCGGGCAATGATTCGACCAGTCCACCCGCAGCCTCGGCAATGGTCTTGACCACGTCGAGGGGAGAGGCGTTGTGGACCGCCAGACGGCCACCCGTGATCAGCCAGTTGACCAGATCCCATTCAATGGCCGCGCCAATGGCCTCCTCGGCAGCATCCTTGGCCCAGACTGGGGTGTTCCAGGTTCTGTCAAAAGGAATGGCCCTTGGCGCGGTGTACCGGGCGGACGCGCTGACCACCGCCACAGACAGCCTGGGTGTGCCAATGCCGTCACGATCCAAAGTTTTATGATCAACGATCAGCTTGTAGACTTCGCCGCCCAATTCCAGATCGATGGGGTCATCAATGCGGATGCGTTGGAAAGACGCCGGATCGGTGACCTCCAATGATCCACTCCAGGCAAAATCCATTTCTGCATGGGACAATGTGGCGGAAATGACTGAGCCAATCATATTATTTCTCCACTGCGAAACGCACGGACTGCGGTGTCAGGAATCCTTATGGCACGGTCATTGGAGAGGTTCCAAAGCTGATTCAACGATGCAACGACGGGATTACGTTCAAGGCGATCCCACCGGAAAATCCCCTGTGCGGCCACTGGCGTGAGGAATGCCCATGGCATTTCACACTGGTTCCGCACACTAGATAGGATCGACCAACTTGATTCCAATGAGGCTGAAACGCTGAAATTGATGGGTTGTTCGTGCTGATATTGAACTGGCGCGTTGCTGTATGGAAACGATGCCTGGGCCTGGATTAAGAGGTCTGCATACCTTTCAGCCAGTGACGATTGAACGACTACGCATGGTTCCCACCGATGTTCGTTTATGCTCGACACCATCAATGGACCATAGGATTGAACGACCTGCGCCACGACAATCGGTTTGCCATATTTCTGCACAGATGCTGCGTCCAACCGGATCGAGTAGGATTGGGAAGAAGAACACCTAACCCAAGTATTCCCGTATTCGGAAACGCATGAAGCAACAACTCGTCCCGTTTTTAAAACGCTGGAAATGGGAGCCGTAGCGATAGCGGAGGATGCAATGGACATTGGATCATTCCATCAGTCGAACGGATAAATTGGCACCCGGTTGTGGCGATCCGACTTGTGTAATGTCCAGGGTCAAATAATCACGGTGAGTCAGCGGCAGATTGATTGTGAACGAATCCGCATTGATAATCTCATCGGTGATTGGTGGGAGATCCCACCATTGCCATAGCGTCCCGGTCCATTTCCTCCACACCCCAACAGTTCCACCCCCGGCCATGTAGATTAACTGGCCGACCATAGGTGGGGTGTCAGGTGTAAGAGTGTAATTATTCGGAGTCCCCCCAACGATAAACACTCCTGGTTGCCAACCATTACCAAGATCCCCGTCCAGAAAAATTCGCTCACCGACAAAAACAACCACATTATCAAAAAAATTATTGTCGTTGATGTCAGGAAGAACGTCGTCAGGGGAGCTTGGGGAACTGATAAACGCATAAGCATGCGCATCTGGTAAAATGGCTTCAACGCGGTTTAATCCTGCGGCTAAAGCCCCTGTGATTGCAGGAATGCCGTTTTTCTTGAGAACAAATTCGATGTTCCCCGAAGATGCAACGCCGACCCAGACCGACATTTTGGTGAAGGTTACGTCACTCGGTGGATACCATCTATTTTGCCCTGTCAGGACTTTGAGAGGTCCAACCGTTTGGATTGTTGTTGATTGCTTGGACGTTTCTTCAATTTGTTCTGCGACATGCACACAGGAGATTGTAACGACCGATGCGTTCGCCCAGGAAACTGCGGCATTGCTGTTTGACGACGACAGGATCTTCGTGCGATCAACGCTCCCACCAACACCATTCACGGTGCCAATCCCCACCTCCCATGTGTCCCCTCGTTGGGCCAAATATGAGAACTGCTCTCCGGCGTTAAAAACGGAAAATACCCCGCGAAAACCAAGAACAGCCACACCAAGCACATAACTCGCTGTCCCGGATACTGTGGCGAATTGTTGAACCCTGTCGGCGTATCGAATCATGAATCACTCCAGATTTGATAAGATTCTGTTGTCCCCGCTGGTGGGCTTTCGTTCGATGTTATATCGGCGAAAAATCCAATCTTTGGTGTTACGTTCACGCCGAATGAGAATTGCGGGAAGCCGACTGCATCCACCCCGTAAAGTATCGGGACGCCATATTCTGTAGGCTGAATAATGACCTCATGAGCGATAGTCATCGTTTACCCCTTCCGTACAGCGAACATTTTTGTCGAACCGGCAGCTTGAAGACAGATGAAATCAAGTCCATCTTTCACAATGACATCAAGGTTTGTTGCGATGTTCGCTGGCAAAGCAAAGATCCCACACAGCGAGGATATTTCACCATAGGGTGCGGGCATGTTGCCCGTGTTCATCCATGCAATTGGGAAAAACGGGATGACTGAGCCGCCAGAACCGTCAGGAACTTTCTGGTCAATCGACGCAAACGTGGACATCATGGTGTGGACCGCGCCCTGCGTGCCAGCGTTGGCTGTCATGAGGGTTTGCGTCGTGAGGAGCGTCGTCCCAACCTTTGTCAAGATTCGTGGGGGATAGGTGCCGCCACTGTTTGTCGCCATATCGCCCAGGTTTGTGTACGCAAATGGGGGCCACCCGGCAACAGGCGTATCCCATGGACAAACCCTTGTCCTTTCCACGCACCCGCTTGCACCTGCATTGGACGAGCTTCCCCAAGCCGCAGAAACCGTTGAAAATATCAAGACAAACCGCGCCGTTGCAAAAATGTGAACGGTGCCTGTCACGGACGTTGAAAATTGTTGTGCGGCGGTTGTGGTGGCAGATAGGTTGCATAGGTTCGTCCCGGTGTGGGCTGTCGCGTCCCATGCCTCATAGGTTTTCTGCAAAATGAACCCGGCAGTATTGAGATCCAAGACTACGAACTTGTAGGCGTTTGGGTCATCGGCGAGTGGGGCTTTGATGCACTTTGCATTTGTTCCGGCAGTAGCATCGTGCAGCACCCACCCGGCAGCAATAGTCGAAAGAATGCTGGTGTTGAGCTTGTCGCAGGATGCAGACAGGTTGGCGACGTTGGTTTCCCCGGTTAGGATGGCCACAAGATCGGCAAGGATGTTTACTGCCGTTGCCCCGGCTGAATAGGTATATTTGGAATACATTTATAACATCTCCACATGGATAATTAATCTATAGGATACCCATTCCCATCAACAGGATTCCCATTCGCATCAAGATACCATTCTGCGACTAAAGCATTTCTCCAATCCACAAAAGATTCGTCAGCGTTGAAAATTTGTTCAGATGCCGAGTCCAGGAAGATTGCATCCTCAGCCCTCGCGTTTCCACCCTGAGCGGTGACAAAACCTTCTGGAAAGAGTTCTTCTCCAGGATATACACCGCTTATTTTGCTACTGCCATCGGTAAAATGTTTGTCGTACCATAATTCATTTTCTGGGAAATATAGATTTACTTTAACACCATCCAATGCATACATTTCAGAAAATGAGATAGGATCGAAAAACGACATCAAGAATTGTACTCGCGAGAAATAAGCATTATCCGCCTTGGCTGGAGCAGCGTAACCAATGATGCGTTTTACTCCATCTGTTCCAACAGTGCCAATAAGGAAAGGTGAAAATCCGCTCATTCCTGGGTTTGACCGCACTCCAGATAACCATTCACCATTGTAGAGCTTTATAAAAGCTTCCCAAACTTCATCATATTGCACCCTAACAGCCGAGTAATTAATAGAATTAAAACAAGCAATCCCCTTAGTCAAATGAATAAATTCAATCATCGGCTTATAAAATTTTTTATCGGGAATAAATCTTACTGTAGGTCTATTGGGTACATTGTCTGATGGATTAAAAACGTATGGGTAAACGACAGGTGCATTAAGTCCTCTTTCTGATTGCATAGGCCGCACAATCAATTTACCAGTGAGAAAAGGTATGATGCGAATGGTTGCTCTTCCTTTCTCTCCAAGGAAGCAAGCGCGACGCCTATACCATGAATCATCAAGAAAGTGTGGCCTACCCCCCGGCATCCCAGGAGGCTTTTGACTGTAGAGATACATGTGCTTATAAGGGTTTACGTCATATCGGTTCAGATAGGCCAGATCATCTTGGTCTTTTTCTACGCCAAGGAATGCGCCATGTGGGGAGCATCTAAAAACACCTCTATCAACTAAATTTTCTCCAAGTCCAATCACCCTTAGTCCGAGTGGCGTTGTTAAACCAGGAATGGCAGCGATTGTTCTTTCAAGCGTCCCGGCTTCAATGTGTCCGCAAAAAAACCTTGAAAAAGGGACTACTGTTGAATTAATCATATACCTTCTGGGATGCGAAGGATCATCCGTTGGAAAAGTTGCATGTTGAACAAAAAAATCAATAAGCCCATCAATATTATGGCAAAAATGCTCGTCAACCGTTCCAACAAACCCGACAATCGCTTTATATGTTCCACTGACTGGCCGGAAGGCTTCATCATATATTTCTGATTCAACCCTGGCATAAGCACTATGATATTCACCGTTGAACCAATTAAGTCTTGGATCATTCACATTTAAGAGATGCTCGCGCCGTGGCCCATCAGATATATAATAACCGTCGGCGTAAGTATGGCCAATCGGCATTTGTGCGATGCGCGGTCTTTTATATATTTCTTTTTTCTTCGGGTCACTTGAGACATAAGGATCTCGGAATTCATTTTCCAGATATAGCATGTGTGGTTGATTGGGCGATTCGCTCGAATGTTTGTTAGTAAACCCCGCTGGCAACGGTCCATCTTTTTCGGTCATAAAGAATGGCAATCCTTGAACCATCAGCCCAGGTGGAAAATTTGCATTTCCATCACCATGCGTATAAAAGAAGGTGAGTCCCAGACAAAAATAACCAGGAATTTCTTTTTTTGGCAACGATAGCTTCTTAATCGACTGAAACGGACCAAGATTAAGCTTTAGCGTCATCGTTTAGCATCCTTAATTTAAAGGTTCTTCCATCATCGTCCATTCCTTCAATGTACGTTATTTTTTCTATATCAGCGTAGGCATCGGGATCATCTTCATCGAGTTGCAATCGTGTTGTAACGGTTTCTCTCGTCCCTGCGACTTCCACCCACTCATCAACTTCTTCATCGCTTGTGTTGCTTGCGAATGTGACCCTTGGGTATCCAGATGGGAAATAATCACGTTGGAATGATCCAGTCACTGCTGCCTTGTCGGACATAGCAATCAACCGCACGGGTGGAACCTCTGCCTTGTGGATGTCGCCAAAGATCCAGGCCATTTTCATCTCTGCCCACAATTCTGGCGAAGCCACGTCTTTGCCTGTGTCATACACAATCCGGTACAAAGAATATCCGGGTTTGTATCGCACCACGATTGCGCCAATGGCCTCCCCATTGGTGGAAAACGTCCCCCTTTGCGGATTGTAAACCGGATCGGGCAAGATGTTTCCTTTCCTGTCCCGGAAAACGGTTTTCTGCATGATCTCGACCTGGGGGTTGTCGTAAAAATACCTCAAGCGTTTGGTTACTTCTCCCGACCATGTCAAAGCCTCAACGATAGGATCATATCGCCGCCCCAGGAAGATGGCTGTGTTTGCTTTGACCGTCCGTTTGATTTCTTTCCAGGTCTGCTGGTATTGATCAGGTTTGACGCTGCCACAACAACTGGTTCCCAATGCGGATATTTTGCTGGTTTCCCATTGGTAATCCGAATATTCAAACGTCTTTTCTCCGTTGTCCACGATCAACTTGACGGACAAAGCGTCTGCTTGGGAGCAATAAACTTTGATCCGCTTTTCTCCAGGGACAAGCATTTTTTCCAATATATCCGAATCGATCCCTGCTCCTTTACCCTTGGACGTGGCGATGCCCCAGGTGTGAATGATTGTGAACTTGAAACTGAACAGGTTGAATTCTACCTGCACCGGTTTCTTGCCATCCTGGTCGGTATCTTCCACGACCAGTTCAAAGGGGGTGTCCTCAGCGAACGATTGGAAGTTAACCTGGATATCCGCCGACAAATCGCTCATTTTTATTCACTCTCACCGGAGACGCCGATAATCACCTTGTCGCCAGACAATGATCCGGTGTTTGGTGGAATGATTCGCATCTCCCATACTGGAAATGCTGCTGGATGGGTTTTGAATGTCACGACGTTACCTGTGGACCAGGAACCGCCCCACAATGAAGCCAGAAGAGTAAAATATGGCCTGGAATAGGTGGCATTGTTTGGCGCAAAATCACCAGCAATTGTTCCACTGCCAACCGAACCAAGGGTGTCCCCCACGCAGGTGAACGTGGTGGCGTTGGTGAATGTGAGCGTCCACGTTTGTTCAATCCCGGCGATAAAATCCACCATTCGCGCATTGGTCAGTGTATCGGGTGCTGCACCTGATCCATCCCACCCATCCAATGTGCCACTAGCGGAAGAAATCGCCCATGTGTCGGTCTTTGCCCAAATATCTCCAGCCTCGATCACCGATGCCACTTTGGTGTCGGATGCCAAATAGGCGTTGTCCAAGGTTTTGCCGTCCTCCAATGTCAGTGTCGCAAGGTTGCCATTCCAACTGACTCCCGATGGATCGTTTTTGATCCGCACAAATTCTTCCACGCCGTTCAAATCATCAATCGATGTCTTGTTGGAGATTCGGATCAACCGGCCCTGAATGAATTGAACGTCGGTTGGGTCTTCCACATTCACCGTCAGGACAGATGCCCCCTGGCTAACGTTGGCGTTCAATGAACCAGATCCCCAATAACCATGGGATGCCCCCGTGATGTCTGTTTGGGTGTCCGTTTGCGTCCCTGGGAAAATCCCAACACGATCTCCACCAGGCGTTGGAGTCTCGACGAAAATACAAGCGTCGATCATTTTTAGATTGTCTGGGTTTGCGATTTTGACAAAAATCTTTCGGTATTTGGTGGACCCGTTTGTTCTTTCAGATCCTGGGACATCTGGCCAGACGTTGTTTTTGACCCCGGTGGCGGCCTCAACATTGGACATACGCCCGCCGTTGCTTCCAGAGTCGCTGATGACAAGAGGTTTCATAAACTTTACGTGGGATTGTTCAATGGGCATATTATACCTGCATGAGTTTGATGGAACCGTTATACCACCCCGAATGGGGAAGGATGGGATTGGCCTCCATGGCCGGTGAATCTTGGTGCCGGAACATTACCTGGAAGGTTTCCCCATCCCATTCCAGATCGAACACCGCGCCCGGCTGTGTGGACATGGCATACAGTGCCGATACATGGTCGGTGGAAAGCCAGCAGACTTCCCCTTCCGCAGCCAGGTCGATGGGCCGACCTCCGGTCATTGGGGAATGCCAGACCATGAGATTGCCACCCAGAGTCCGTCCTGTTTCTTGTGCAACGGGTGCCCACTCGTAACGGTTTTTCCATTCCATGGCGTCGGGTAAAAGAAGATCTCCGAGGCGTTTCATGGTTGCCTCCCTGTCAAATACATCAATGATCGTGTCGTTAACTGTTGCGCGGCAGCATGACCGCCAGGCCAGATAGGATTAGGCTACATCGCCCCCCGTGTCAGATCTTGCAATGTCCGCACAAGGTCGCGGACCTGATCCCGTGGGGCGGTAATGGATGTAGACGGGCGGTTGTTGTTGAATATGTCGAGCCGCACCACTTCTGTGACCTGTGGGGATACCGATCCACCACCGGCAAACGCCATTCTTGGCAACTCCGGGATCACCAGATTGCGCAGCAAACCACCCGATGCAAAATGGGGGATATCCCTCGTTCCACTGGAATGCAGATCGGTCAAATTGTGGATCGCCCGCACCAGGCCACCATATGCAAACCCTGGAATAGTTCCAGGCCGGATCCGCATCTGGTTCATGGACTGGATCAAACCCAGGCCATAACGCTGGACGGCCTCTTTGCGCAGGACGAATTCGCCCCTTTGCAACAGGGCGGGTACGTCATCCTTTGATCCCCAGCCAGGGAGAAAGCCACCACGGGCAAAACCAACAGGGCCACCATTCGCTTTGGCCTCGGTTTGTTTTTCCACATAATTTACGATGATTGTCTTTTCGAGAGGAATGGCATTGATCCTTGTGATCAGGCCGTCGATCTCGCCCATGGCTTGGCTTGCATCCCCAATGAACAGCACCTTAGCTTCCGGGGAAACAGCCGCTTTGAACTCATTGAACTTGGTCACAAGTCCATCGATTGCCCCGGTGGCCGAGGCAATATCGAAGTTGGCTTTGACTTCCGGGGTAAAAGATGCAAATTCGGTCTTGAAACGGGAAAAAATCAGCGAAACCTCATCAATGCTGGCCTGAGCTTTGCTTGTGGCCCCATGGAGGACATCATTAACAACCGATTCCAACGCCGTAGCCCCGCCCTGGAGTTCTGCCTTGATGGAAATTACCCGCTCTTTCTTCTCCAAAAGTGCATCGATTTCTTTTCCGGCAGCATGAACTTTTTCAATATTGGCATCGACCAGCAAAACGTGTTCCCAGGCCAGATCCTCATCCACACTCTTGATCGCATCTCTGATCTTTGCCAAAGATTCGGTGGCAGAATTTGATTGTTCTTTCAGGCTGTTCGCTGCTTGTTTGTGGGCTTCGCTTTCTCCCTTGAATGCCTGGTTTTCGATTTCCGCAGCCTTTTGCATCTGCTCGATGGCACGGGCCGCCGCCGCTTTTGAGTCGATCACCGTTCGATCTCCGACCTGTACCGCATCGGAAGTCTGCTCTGCCAGGGAGATCATCCTTTCTGCATGTTTCCTGGCAAGTTCGTAATTCCCCGCCCGCAGTGCCTCTTGGGCCAGGATCTGCTCCTGGACAATCCGTTTTTGCCGAGAGGCATCAACCTCTGCGGGATCCATCCCTTTTTCCTTCACGTTCATGATGCGGTCGGCAATGGATTCATTGAAACTTTTGCGTTCCTCAGCCAGTTGCTTTGCCGCATCCCGATGGCGTTTTTCCTCCTCAATCAACTTGTCGATGTTTTGCCGATACGCCTCCTCGACCCGCATTAAAATGTTTTTTTGGGACGACAAACGTTCTTCGTCGATCCTTCCCGCTTCAACACCGAGCCTTTTGGCATTATCAATCCGGCCCCGATATTCTCTCTCCGACAAAGTCAAGGCTTCCGTCAGATAACGCTGGGCGCGAGACAACTTGCTGTTGTGTTCATTGATGACCAGGTCATTGGTCGTTTGCAGAATCGCCTGTTGGGAAAATTTCTTTTCTTCGATCTCAAATCTAGCCCGATCCGATGCGAATTCCGATTTTTTGCGTTCGGCTCCCCGATAGGCGTCCACCTCATCCTGCAACATCACCCGGCGTTGCGCGTAACTATCTTCTATCTCCTGGGTGGTCGTCTCAAATGCTCTGCTGGAAATGTCGGCCATCGTTTTCCAGGATTTAGACTCGTCGTCCACCGCCTGTCTGAGTTTTTCCCGATGTTGCCCCAAGGCTTCGTTGTATTTGCCTAGTTGCTGATCGGCGACACCAATGGCGTCCACGATGATCTTCTTGGCGGCAGTTGCGGGTCCAGCCAAGGCATCGGAAAATTGTTTGAACTGCTCGGCAAGACTGGCGGTTTTACCTGCGGCCATTTCCGCTGCACCCGCCATGTCGCGGTAAAGGGCAATAGCTTGATCCTTGACCGCCGGGTCGGCATGGATCCCGTCCATGGCTCGGCCCAAATCCTCCACAGACAGTCCAGCCTTGAGGGCTTCCTCCAACAGGGCTTTCAATCCGCCCTGGGTATCCCCCAACTGGCGGCGCAGTTCTGCCCCCTTGGCAATGTTGTCGTCGTAGGTGCCGGTCAACTTATTGAGCGTCAACCAAAATTTTTGAGTTCCAGTTGCTGCCTCTCCCGTGCCGATCCCATACGTGTTGCGCAGATCTTCAACGTAGGAAGCCATTTCCTTTTTGGCTTCCCCGAAGGCGCGGGTCTGGGCCTCCAGTTGCAGGGCCAGAGTTTGGCTGTCATCCTTTTTTAACAGATCAAGGTAGGCATTGATCTTTCCTGCGTTGTCGCTGGCGGCGTTACCGACGCGAGCCAGAACCCGGCCTTGCTCGTCCAAGGATTGATTGGCGTTGGGCAGGATGGCCGCCAGTTTTTCCTCGGCATCGGTATGCGCCTTGGTGCCGGGTTGGGTGGTCTCCAGGGTTTTCTTTAACTCTTCCAGTGCCTTGATCTTTGCCACCGTCGCCTCTCGGCTTTTACCCAATACCTCTGCGTTTTCCAACAACGACGGAACGCTGGACGCAGTGGCTTTGGAGAATGCGTAGGCTGCGATCCCGGCGGCGGTGAGTACCGCACCCAACGGCGTAAACATCAGACCACGTACCGCAGTCCCTAATGTAGCAAGGGGAGCGACCATGGCGGTCACCCCCGCCCGCAAGGCACTCCACACCAACCGCAAAGCAACAAATCCCGCAAAAGCGGTCAACGCCGTAACCGCAGCGGCAGAAAGTTGCGGAAATTTTTCGATAACCGCAGCCATGCCGTGCATCAAGGAGGCCACAGCTTTGGCTACGGCGACAATCGCAGGTAGGAAGACATTGCCCAGGTTGACGGCGGCTTCAGAAATGGCATTCTTGGCCAACTGCAACTGGGCCTCGGTGGTCTTGATCCGCTCGCCGAACTCCTTTTGCATCGACCCGGCATAGCCGGACTCTTTCCCCACCAGACCGAGGATCTCCTTGTACTTATCCAGATTGTTGACCACCTGGACGATATCGTCGGAAAATTCATCCCCGAACAGCCCAACTAGGGTCTCTAACTTGGTCTGATCGTCCAGCCCAGAGAGAGCTTGCAACAGATCCATGATGGCTTTTTGCGGTCCCTGACGGATTTTGGTAGACATTTCCTCGCTGGTCAGGCCGACTCTCTGGAGGGCAGCCTTGAATTTGTCTGTTTGCTGCGGGGCGTTCATCAACTCGCGGGTCAGGGCGTTGATGGCGGTGGAAGCCCGCTCCGGTCCCAACCCCATGGAAAGGAATGTCGCCGCCAAGGCCGCCGTCTCGGTGTTGGCTAGCCCGAATACTCGCGCCATGCCACCGGTGCGGTTCATTACCTCAACGATGTCCTCTTCCACCGCATTGGTGTTGTTGCCCAGGTGGTTGATGGCGTCGGCTAGCAGACGTGTCTGGGGGACGGTCAAGGCAAAAACGTTCATTAAACGTCCCACGGAAGTCCCGGCTTCATCAGCGGGCATTTTGAAGGCTGTGGACATCTTGGCAACGACATCAGTGAACTCACGGATGTCCTTGGAGGCGATTCCCATCTGCCCACCCGCTTCGGCAATTTTTGCCAATTCCACCAGCGTCAGGGGAATTTCGCGAGACATGGACTTGATGTCGGCTGTCAATTCCTTGAATGCCTTGGGCGTTGGAAAATCGACCACCTTACTGACATTCGCCATGGCACTTTCAAATTGAATGGCTTCTCGTGCAGCCAGACCCATTCCCGCTACAGTGACCGCCAGTTTGGCAAATTGTTCCCTGGCTCGGGAAATGGCAGCGGCCCAACCATTGGTGGACTCCCGTAAATTGTTGGTATTTTCGATCAGGCGTAGATGGGCCTGAGCCATTTCCGCCGGTGTTGCTTTTCCCGATTTCCGCAACCGTTCATAAGCGGCTTCGACTCTCTGAATCTCTCGCTCAATGCTCCGGTGATCCACTACGCCAAGGATTTCACGCGCCGACTGAATCCGGCTTGTATCACGCGCCTTGGCCATGACACCCGCCATCGCCGTTTGCAACCGTTTTTGCTCTTCGACCAATTGATGTGTGTCAACCCCGGCCAAGCGCATGCGGTTGCGCATCGCTTCCAGTGCCGTGGCATTTTTTCCCACAGCCTCGGATGCCGCCAAAACAGCATGATTTGCGTTCTTCTGATCCTTGCCAAAGACCCGTGTCTGCTCCTGGAGACCCTTTAATTGTTCATTGAGGTTGGCATAGCGTTTCCCAAGTTGTTCAAGTTCGGTTTTTTGATCCAGGGTCAAATCTTTTTTCGGAACGGATTTTAATTCACCAATGCGCCGTTTGACCTGTTCAATGGATCCAACCATGCGATCCGTTTCCAATGTTGACAGTCGCCAGGCATTACCCAACCGTTCTGCCTCCGTGCGTAAGCTGGATAATTCCTTTTTCAACTGACCGCTTTGCTCCGACAGGGATCCGAATCCCTTGATGTCTGCCATGGCCTGACTAATCCGCCCCGATTCCTGACGTGCGGCCTCACTCATCCGTCGCAAACCGGAAATCATGGTCGCCTTGGCCCGTGCCATACCGACGGCTAGATCTTGAACACCCACGCCAAGTGAAAATTGCAGTTTATTTTCCATGACCGAATATTTCTCCAACGCTTGAAATTTTTCTTTTGCCCAGGTCCAACGTCATGATTTACAGTGGACTCATGAAAACCTTAAAAACACTCAAAAACCGGACAGAACCATCGCTTTATTACATTACAGAAACCTGGATGATGCTTGGCAAGGCAACTGGCATCGGTTTTTTGGTCACCATTCCCGTTGCCAGTTCCTGCCCATGGTTCATTCAACTGTTCATCGGATGGTTTTTTGCAACTATCCTGCTGATATGTTTTGGTCCTCTTTTACGATTTTTCTACGATCGTTTTGTTTCCGTGATATTTTCAATCGCCACCAGGAAGAGATCCCAGGGGTAGTTCCAAATCTGCGAATGTCCAAACCGTATCAAGGCACATGCAGAATATTCCAACCGTTTCAAATGTTCACGGCTGAGGGCATCACTCGTGCCGCTTCGGACAGGCGATGCCGCAACTGAAAAAAATGGGGGTTAACTTCTCGGCAGACTGCAAGCAAAGTCTCGATCTGTGATGGGGTTAAATTGTCCAAATCGTCCATCGTGATATTACTCATGCGGACCATATCTCCCAGGGAAGCATCGGCCATGAGAGCTTCGTTGACTAGATCGATGCTATTATCCCGCATTCCGCTCAAATCTTTAAACCAAGCACGCACCTCACTCACAGTTAATTCCCGGACCGTGACTACCCTGTCGCCAATCGAGATTTCTTTCATCCTCTTCATGGTTATTCCTCCGCCATCTTGATTGCACAAAAAGAACTGATCTTGAATCCTGACCGGGTATCGTCCTTAAGGACAGATCCGGTGAGGGTCAGTCCGGCAAAATCGTCACCAATGAACGACAGATCCTTGGGCGGGGAAAATTTGACCCGATAAAGATCCACAGCTAACGGTTGTCCTTCACGGGCAAGATTGGTCCCGGAAAAAAACACCCGGTATTCTCCTGCGGCGTTGACCAGAGCTTGGATGATGGTCCCCGCCGTCTTGGTATAGCTCACTTCGACCGGAGTGCCGGTGACTGCGATTTTTGCGGAATCTTCGGGGATAAAGATCCCGGCACTCTTGGTTTCAAAGTTACCTGCGACAAGAAGCATGGTCCCCATATCCATCCATGTGACTGTGCCATCCGTTACAGTAGATCCGTCGGTGGGCCATGATGCCGGTTCCGTCCCACCCGTGTTTCCAGCCGCCGTGGCCTTGTAAAAATGGGTGCCTGCTGTTGGCTTGACGATATCGCCGATGACCTTGGCCGTGGTGTCGCTCCAGGCCGGAGGATCGACGGTGACCGTCACCGCTCTCGGCCCGATCCCTTCCAAGGGCAAAAATCCACCGGCATAGGCGGTGTGTGCTTTGGTAACGGCTCCCGCCACCAAAGCCGTGATTTCACCTCGCATCGCCATGGCAAGGTTCTTGGCCGACAACGACAAAAAATTGAGAGAGGCGTCAATCTTGGAGATCCAACTCACCTGATCGGCCAGCCCGCCGCCGCCCTGGTAGTTCTTCATCTCCTTGGTTTCTTCAGATACGTCAATCTTGAACTCCTTGACCTGTCCGACCGCCCGCAATGGACCACCGGAACGCGGGCCAATGAAAATTTCTCCTTCACCAACAAGACTCCACTGACTGGATGCCATGTCTTAATCCTTTGTTTGGCTGTTGAATACAAACTCGGTTGTGAACGCCAACGGAAAATAAAGCACTCCCGTGGGCGAATATTCGTGTGCAAAACTCGATTGCACACGTTTGAATGTGGAAAATTTTCTGTCTTCGGGCCGCCACCCATGCATGGCCTTGATGACCTGGCTGATCAACGGTCCAGCATCGTTCTTGGCATCCTGGACCACAACCAGGCAAAGCCAGGTTTGCTCAACCATATGGTTGCTCAGATGGACCTCCCCCGATTTGTCTTTTTCCAAAAACACCAAAACCGCCGGAGGAAGGTTGATCGTTTCAAGGATCTTGGGCATCCCCCAGGTTGATTTAACGGTAATGTTGGCGATCTGATCTTCAAGCCGGGCAATAATCAACGGCTCGGCGGCGAGATAATCCTTCATAATCACGTAACCTCTGGTATGATGCCTGACCTGTCATCAACATTTATTTCATTCATTCGATGATTCCTGTCATGGATATGTTTCTCATCGGAGCGGGAGCCTGTGTTCCCCTGGGTCTATCTACCACGCAAGGATTCATGACCAGCTTCAATCCATCTCCCGACACCCGGCTCCTGTTCGATGTCCTACTCGCACAGTTGGCCGACAACGACAAAAGCCGCCTGGACATCGAACGGATTTTTTTCGTTCTGGAAAATTTAATCAAAAATCATAAGACCTATATCAATACGGCAACGCTATTTGAGGAGACGTATCGCAAGAAAATGGGGGACAGTACTTCTCCAGAAATGAAATCCGGGTTTGATAGCAAAAGAAATTATTCAGCCTCTGCCAAATATTTCCTGGGCGATCTTTACAGCATGGCAATCGTCCTGGATCGGGAATTAAAACGGTTCCTGTGGGACAGCCTCAAACACGACCGGCAAAAAGCATTTGAACTCTTTTCCGGCCTGTTTTCCCCTTTGTTGCAAAGACAGGACAGCCTGACGATCTTTACGACCAATTACGATTTAGTGCTGGAATCCGTTTTCGAGGACGTTAACCGGGAGTCAGGATTAAAAAAACATTGGGAAGACCTTGGAATTCACGAAATCTACAATGGTTTTGAATGCCGTGGCTCCAGTCTCGTTCACACCCGTAACCTGGACGCAAACCGGCCCGCTGCCCATGAGGTTGGGTATTTCAAACTTCACGGTTCGTTGACCTGGGATTTCCATGATGGTGTTTGCATCACCGGCGCACCACGCATGCCCGAAGACTTGAACGGCCCGGCATTGATCTATCCCGGATACAAAGGCATCCCGGTGGATCATCCCTTCTCCGATCTGCACCGACATTTCTTCAACCGGCTTGCTGTTCACAAACGCCTGATTTCCATCGGTTTTGCCTATCGCGACGAACTCATCAATTCCTTGATTGCAACCAGTCTCACACTTCGGCCAAAGTTGCAGGTGCATGCAATCTGTCCCGAGTTTCCTGAAGACTCCAATTTTCCAATGCTGGCCAGGCAGTTCCCGGAACAAGTTTTTCATCATCGTGAAAAATTTGGAGAAAAGGACCTGTTGGCGTTGATTCCGCCACCTCCGGCAGAATAACGGCATCTCTGGGCAGCATCAGTGCGCCAAGGAATAACCTGATCGTTTGGAACAGACCCGCCCCTTCGCAAAAGAACAGTTTGCCATGGCGGTAGATGGCTCCTTTCCGGTGCTGTTTCCGATACATGGCAATCATAATCCTGGCCACGTCATGCGATGATGCTTTATTCATGTTTATTCTCGAAGTTTCAGAGGAAACGTTGCGGGAAGAACGCGCTGGCTGGTTCTTTGGATTGATCTGCCAACATTTTAATTCCAAGAAAGAATACGGGGGGCTATTACAGCCCCCGTATGAAATATCATCAGAACTCGGAAAGGGTTATACAACCCGGCGCAACGGGTTTTTCTGGACGGTAACACAAACGGAATCAGTGGAAGCGATCCGCAAACGCATGAGACGCGCACTGAGCGCACCAGAGGTTTCAACATCAACACCGATGTCCAGACCACCAATGTTTTTGCCAAACTGCAAAATCCCTGCCTCGTTATAGTCGGCACGGGTCGCAGCCAATCCGGTATTGGCATTGTGGGATGCAAATACGTTCACGGTGTAGATGTTTTGAGGATTGGCCACTTCACGAACATGGACCATCCAGTTCACGGCCAGATTTTGTTCCATGATCACGGAATCAACGGTGGTGGCCGCAGTCACAGCCGCAGATTTGCTCTCTTTCAGATTGTCCCCAAGGCGAGCATCCAATGCGCCGATGGCATCGGTCAGACTGGTGCCGCCAGTCACCACTTTGGTGCTGGAGTAGGAAGGCATGGAGTTGCCGACCGAAAGCTTGCCAATGTAGGCAGAAATGAAATTGGCCTCTGTCGCATCAGCAGCACCCTGTTTGACGAATTGATTCTCGTCATTGTAGATCCACAAGGAACCCCAATCTTGACCACGCTCAACATAGAACGTGTCACCCTGATCAGGACGCCAGCCAATTTCCACCGAGTGGATTCCCCAACCCGGCATCAGGTGGTAATCACCATCAACACCACCACTCATCGGAGTTCCCGAATATTCTGCTTGGATAACAGCATCGAGAGAAATACCATCGGTGCTGATGCCAAACATGCGATCATAGAACATGCGACCTTGCTCATCCCGCCCTTCTGGAACCAGATTCTCAAAAGAATCTGCCACGTTGCGAATGGTCGAAGTGATGGCCGAACCGTTGTTTTTCAAGCTGACCGTAAGGGTGTTGGTAGCAAAGTTGTAGACAGACGTGGTGGTGGACGCACCATTGAATGAGTTGTGAGTCAACACAACGGTCGTTGCATTCCAACCAGAGCCGCCTGATTGTGCCGACAACGTGAATTGATCAACAGCCACGGTCCCAATCAGACCGGAAGCATTCACAGCATTGGTAGACCCTGCACCACCACCAGACAAATTCGTCTGAGCCAGTGCGTATGGAGTCACCCCAAGGGTAGCATTGGCCTCCATCTGCCAAACATGGCGAACGACCACCCGGTTCGTGGTATCTACTGCTTCGATTGCGGAAACCACGTCCCGCATGTCGCCAATGGGATTCGTGCCGTCGTTGGCCAAGGTCACGACGATGTTGTTGCCGATGAAGGTGGCCGAGGTTGTCGGATTGTTGTCGGCATTGTTGATCATGGCCAGGGTGATGTCATTTCCGGCAGATCCTTGCTCGGTGGCCACCAGATAATGGCTCTGACCGCCATCAGAGATGTCAATCATCGCGTAGCCAGCAGTTGCGATGTAGCGACCCCTATTGAAGCCGCCAGTGAGATTCGGCAAAAGTACGGACGCATTCTTTTGGGTGGATTCCCAATCGGTATCCCCGATATTTGAAGGGACAGTTTCACCACCAAGCATGCCGAACTGATTCATAAAGGTTTCAAACTGAGCCTGGGTTTTGACTTGCGTATCCACAACCCGGACCGGGTGTTTCCAATGAACAGCACCCACCTTGTCAGTGGCATCTGCCATTACGGACCATTTGTCAAAACCAGCACCCAGGGTGGTTTTGCGGTACATCTTTCCACTGTCACGGGCAATGACAATGGAGCCGAGACCCATGGCGTCCGACTTACCATCGCCAGTGGCCGGGGCTGTATCCAAAACGTCGAACCTGATAGTGTCTTTGCCAAAAGCCAAACCACCATTGATACGAAAAGGCATGGGACTCCCCATAATGATGAAACTCCTTTGATGTTGTGAACCTACGAAAAAATACCGATTTTCACCGTCTTTGCTTCCAACGTCCCGCTGTATTGGGACGTGACCAACAACTGCACAAAATTGCCATCGATGACGAGGTCCAAATCATAGTTGATGACTTGGTAATCGCCGAGAATGGCATACTCTGTAAATTCAACGACACCGCCCCGAATAAACGCATTGATCTCGCTGCCAACACCCACGCCGTTGGCGTCATCTGCAAGTAGCAATAACCATTTAACGACCCTGTAATTACCGGGCATTTCTAGCCGATCCAAGATTGTGGGGACATTTTGAATGATCCCCTCCACCCGTTTCGGGTTTTCACCAAAAGGCCAACCACCAGATAACCCCACAGGAGAGGTCACCTTGATGGATTCTTCCTTGACGGTCACCTGGATGGGTTGTTGACCGACAGTGACCCGGATGCGCTTTATTTCGGACATGGTTACATCCGGTTTCGGCGGGTGATGTCACGATTAAAGTAGATCCGTCCGGCCAGGAGGGTAAACACCACGGGGGGATCTCCCATGGCAACCCACTGAAAGTCGTAGAAGTAAACTCCAGGGTTAATCATCCCCGTCTCGTTGGAATCAAGGACGAACATCCCTTCCCCCTTGACCGAGTCGGGCGGTTGAAACACGATTCTCCTTTGGAATACCGCATCGGCATCCAGATCATCCGGCAGACGTTTGATGGTCAACCACAACTCATGACCGGTAATGTCGAGTAATGAACCATCTGCATTTTCAAACCCAAATGGAAAAGCTTTAGTGTCGCCACAAAACAACCTGAAATCATGCATGTTGTCTCGGTGCGACATTGATGACTCCAATATAGGAAAACGCGCCCTGCGGCGCGTCAGTAAAGACAAAGAATGCGCATTTTGCGCACCCTATTAGAATCCGAAGTGATCCTGTTGCCTGTTGAGAATCATGACTGCCACCCCATTCCCTGTGGATCGCACCTCCAGGATGTTATAGGTGATCCCGTAAATCGCCACAGAGTCTCCAGTCATGGGTGGGAATCCCAAGTCGGACAACCGAATCTCCAGCACCAATCTGGGAACGATGGCATCCATCCCGTCCCCCCCCATGAGAGAAACAACTTCGTGCTTTTCATCGAAGATCCCATCCAGTTCGACAGGTGTCCCACTCAACTCCATCCTGGTCTCCATGGATGGGGTGTAGACCACGGGGATCCCGAATGTGGCCAAGCAATTTTGGTTAACCAATCCAACCAGATTGCTCCACTGACTCATCACACCACTCCGTTCAGTCTCACCCGAACGGTTGCATCACCATTGGCGGCGGCCATGACGGCACAACCAATCAAAGTGTTGGTGCCAACAGTGGTGGTGACGTTTTTTGCGGTGTTGTCCCAATAAACCTTCGCGCCCTGGGTGATGGCCCCAGCAGCCTTGGTGATGTCTGCGACACCGACCGTAACAATCTCAACGTCGTCACCAGAGACGGCATCGGACACTGCCAAGCCGAAGAGTGACCCGACAATGACTCCATTCCCACTGGCAACGTCAGCAGGGGCGACAACAGACACTGTGTCGCCAGATTGAATCCAATTTTTCATTGGTGTTTCCTTCTAAATGGCACCAAAAACGGTGCGGTGGACAACTTATGCGCCGGGGTTTTTGTGGAAACCACGCCAATCAATGGCTTTGGCACCAAAATCCAACCGGGCTTTGATTTCAATCCCATCCACATCAAACCCAACTTTGGTCTCGATGTAGACGCCTTGCTGGCCTTCAAGATACGCATACTCAATGGTGTCCAAAGCCGCTGGCGATGCCGCCAAATACCATGCTGTCGTGCTGTTCGTGTCCAGGCGTGGCTCGGTGATCACGGATAGGGATCGCATGGAGGTCGGAACCACGTCATCGGGTTTCGCTGGTGCCAGATTTTGAGCCAAGAGTTGTTCTGCTACCACTTCCAATGCGGCAGGGACAATCAAGAAGGAGGGGCGAATGTTGAGGATGGTTTTGCCGTCGATCCCTGTTTGAAGGCCCATGTTTTTCCGACACACTCCAAGCGACGCAACGGACAATCCTGTCCCGGTTGCCAGGAGGTTTTTATGGTTGGCATGAAATAACGCAGTATTGTCGGCCATCTTCGGATTGGCGGTGAAGATGCCCCAAACAATCTCATTTTCCAAATTCGCCGCAGCGGCACCGAACAATTGGGGGATTCGGGTGAAAGCTTGGAGGTCATCATTGATGATCACCTGACGCGAAATGGAAATGATCTTGCCGAAGGTTTCAATGCGGTAGGATTCCGCAGTTTCACCCAACGATCCACGCTTGTATTCCCCACCTTCCGCGACCTTCTCAAGGCTAGGGGCTTCACCCAATTGTACCCGCGATACGGACTTAAAATCGCTGGCGGTGACTTGGCGGCAGAAAGATTGAAACGTCCTCTGCGCGACTTCATACGCACTTCGCAAGGTTTTCTGTGCGACGTTGGCCAGCAAGATCGGAAAATCAGATCCAGTGTGCAATGCCCTGGTGGCGACCTGATCGCGGCTCATTCCCTTTAAGCTGACGTTTTCAGCAGCCAAAAATGATCTGGACATTTCCAAAAGGGTCATCCCCGACCATTCTCTCCCAGCATCCGTAATCTTGTGGGTGGTAGGGGAAAACCGATGCAGCAGGGCGTTTTCCACGGCGGCATTGCGGGTCATTTTTTCATCTTGACCACCAGCAGTGGCCACAACGCCGTGCGTGACCATCGTTGCCGCAGACCTTTGTGCCGCAACGTCAATCAATGCAGCCCTGGCAACATCGACTGCCGCGCCGGAACTCACCAATTTGTCGGCCAAACCACGGTCTAACCCCAACTTGACCTGAGTGTCATAGATCGCCGCAGTGCGTGATCTTTCATCGGATTGAGCCTTCTGGATCATCTTTTCGACATCAATTTTCCCTGGTTCAGTTCTGACAGTCAAAGTTGGCTCTGTCATTTCAGTGGCCGTTGAACGTGTTTGCGCGTCGGCGACTGGTGGGGCCACTACGGGTTCGCTTCGGTTGGATTCTGCTGGAACCTGATCCCCCGGCAACTGTCCTTCGTCTATCGTTTTGCTCATGACTGTTCCTCTATTTTCAAGACTGCATTGGTAAATTGTTTGTCCATCAACTGCGCGAAACCCCGCACCCATGTCGGCACCGACCGGGACAATCGATATTTCTTTCGGCGTCCAATCCACCGCCTTCCACTGTGGGATTTTGCCGCGCTCCTCAGTTACTTCAACCCTGGCAATCGTATAACCGACCGAGATGTTGCGGATGATCCCATCCTTCACATCATTGAGGATCGCATTCACATCTTCACGAGTTGAAAACCGCACCGTGGCATGGCCCTCAAAACCCAATGGCCCGTTAGCAATCCATGCCCTTTCGACAACACCAATAATGCTTTCCAAGTTACTCCGATCATGGTTCGCTAAAAGCGGTGCGCCAGCGTTAAGGGCTTCCAGGTGGACGTGTTCCGGTGCTAACGAGAGCGTTTCGTCGTAAACCTTGTCTCTCATCCAGTCGGTTCGTCGAACTGCTGCACCTGTTGACCAGACCACGTTCACGGTCCTTGCCTCGGCGTTCATCGTATCGGGGGCAAAACTCGCCATTCGGACCTGCATGGGCAGGTCAATCACTTTGGCCATTTGATACTCCTGTGGGGCGTGGTTATCGTCCAGAGACGGTATATCGAGGATCTGTCGTGAGTTTCAGATTGAGGTTGTCCAATTGTTGGTTCGTTCTTGCGATTTCGGCCAAAACCGTCTCAGGGTCATAACCTTGGCGTGCGATTGCCTCGGACAACGTCATCAATCCCGCACGAACCAACAGGATCTCACCCATTGTGTCTCGCTGCGGATCAACCGCCTCAAACCTGGGAGGCGTCCACTGGAATGAATAATTGCCTGTTTTAAGAAGTCCTTTGGCCTGGACAACATTGAAAAACCGCCTTCCAATCGGATTGCAAAGCTGTGGGATCAACAATTGATGCTGAGTGGCTTCAATCCGACGCCGAAATTCGATAAGCCCGGCACGCAAAGACGAATAGTTGACCTGGGAAAGATCCCCCGTCAAAAGTTCGTAAGTCAGTCCCAATGCCGCCGAAACAGCGTGGTAATGCCAACGCATGTATTCGACATATCCAGAGGTTTGTGCAGGAGAACCGAACCTGATGTCTTTCCCAGGAGGTAGATATTCAATCATGCCTGGTTCAAATTGTTCCCTCATCGGTCCTGATGGATCCCCTTTTTTGATCCCAAGTGCATCGGTCGGTGAAGCATTTACCACAAACGCGACGAAACAGGATTCCATTTTCTTGCGGAGTAATTCCGCATCATCGTAATCATCCAAGTCCTGCATCCGAAGGAGAGCAGGTGCGAACCATGTCACACCACGATGTTGCCCAGGCCGTGTTCGGTTATAGATATGGAGGATATCCGTCGCAGGAACCCGAATGCTTTTAAAACTCGCTCTTCTGGCCAAGGACGACGACCCAGGATGTGTCGGATAGAGATGATATGCCACCCGGTTACCAAAAATGTCGAATTCGATCCCTTGTTGAATGTAGCCTCCATCATCGAAGGATTTTTCGAGGCTGTTATCCAAATGATCAGCCTCCAGCACCCTCAAAAGTAAAGGAACCTTCATGTTGGAGTCGGAAGGCATGTTAATCATCTGGAGGAGGCACTCACCACTTTCCACCATAGATGTTGCCATCAATGTTTGGAGACCGTTAAAATCGGACCTGCCATCGGCGTCACAATTGCCAGAGAACTCATCCCAAAGAGATGTGATGTCGTCGCTCCTTGCCGAACTGGCGGCGAGCCTCGGCGTGATGCCAGTCCCAACCAAACTCGACGCATATGTGGCGACTGCCTTTGCTGCAAATGGATTGTTCCTGACAAGATCCCTGGCGCGATTCCTGAGAATTATTGTTTGGTTTCCGATCTCGGAATTGGCGTCTAACCCTGTGGCAATCCACCCGTCGGTGCGGCGTCCAGTTTTCGCGCCTTCATAACTCCGCAGGAGCAAAGACGTTGCATTCCTCGCTTGCGCCCTCCTTAATCCCCTTTCAGGCGAAATCGCAGAGATGACTTTTTCTAAAAAGTTCATAAATCACCCTCGACGAAAACTGCCAAATGAGAAATTCTGGATCGAAGATGAAGAACCCGTCGATGTCTGTCTTATTTCCTGTTCGATCATCCGTATTCTTCGCAACAAGTCAGCCTCCGACCCGTATTCAACCGTTTTGCCTTCGTGAACGATCCGAAGTGCGCCTGATGCATAGGCTTTTCTGAGTACATCAAGTTCTGTTTGTGTAAAACTCATCGCCTTGGCTCCAACCATTTTGGCTTAGATCCACCAAGCCATTTAGACCTTTTTGTTTCTACAGCTTTTCCCTGAACAATTTGGCGCATTGGTATTTTTGGATTCGTTATTGTGTTGCCCTGCGTTTGATCCTCTTGTTCGACACCTTCTTTCAACGGAAATGATTCAATCCAATCCGATTCATCCCCCAAGTTGAATCCTCTGGCATAAACACCATGGGCCGCTGCCATGGCATAAACTCGACAGTCCAGTGCTTCGTTGCGTGCGCGATCTGGTTTAACCCACGTCCTGACCGGGCGACCTTTCCTGTAAGTCGTGGCCACCCTTTCCACGGTCAACTGGCGAAAATATTCTGCATCACTATCTAAAGGAAAATGGCAGTACCCTTGGCCAGGTTCACTGATGCGAAGCCTTGCGTAGATCGATTCTTTAGCTGCATCCACACCGATGATGAAAATCGGAACCCCACGGGTGGTGTTGCGGCTGGCGCGGAGAGGCCAAATTGGTCTGCCCATTCCGCCCATGCCCTTAATGCCCCAAACCCGTTCTTCAATTTTGCCTTGGCAGAACTGATATGCCTGTTGGGTATTAGAACCGCCGGTGTCGATTGCCGTAGCAAAAATGGGGAGATCATCGACCTGCCGGGAATGCGGAAATGTCATGTGGATAACGCGATCCAGATCCTCCCACACTGCTCGCCCGGTCGGGTCGCCAGGGATGACGATATATTTGATTGACCAGGATTCTTCGTCTCTGCCCCATCCCACAATTTCCAATTCCAGTCGGTCTCGTTGAACGTCCACACCCATGGTCAAGAAAACGACGCCTGGTGGCAGAAGTATTCCAAAATCCTCCCGTCGCGCCATAAACCCTTCGCTGTCCAGTTTCTCGAAGGATTCCTCCCAAGTCTCGCCTAGTTTGGTGTTGACCCACACTTTAAGGCGGGCCGGATCCTTATAAACTTTGCCATGTTCAACCGCGATTTTCGCCCACGATGTCCATGGGGAGTAGAGGCTGGAAAGATGAAAACCGGCGATCAATCCATTGCCTGGGTTTTGGGCAAACCACTCCCCATTGGCCAGCATCCACATTTTCTTGTGTTCTGGGATGACTTCGCCACATTGCAAACACTCATACCAAGCCTGATCCCTTTTACCTTTCAGGAATTTTATTTGTTTCCAGAGGAGAGGTTGTTTCACCAAGCAATGTGGGCATGGGACATCATATCGACGCTGGTCGCTTTCTTCGTAGGCTTTTTCAATCCTCGAAAAACCTTTGATAAGCGGAGTCGAAACCATGAAAATTTTCCGGTTCGGAAAATTGGCGGTACGCTCAATCGCCAGATCAACAGGATCGCCCTCGCCATCCGCATCATGGGTATAGTTATCAACCTCATCCAAAAACAGGAACCGAATTGGCGTGGACCGCAACCCTGTGGCTGACTCCGCACCTGTGATCTTTAAAAATCCTCCAGGAAAATCCTTCAAAAGCAGGGTGTTTCCGCTGTCTCTGGATCGAGGAGGATGCACCCGATCTCGCAAGACTTCGGATGCCTCTATCATTTTATCGATTCGCTGCTTGGAATATGCCTCCCCTGCATTTGTGGTCGGCTGAACCATGAGGATTGGTCCAGGGGTCAAATGGATGGTAAATCCAATCCAGTTGTTCCCCGCCTCAGATCCACCTGTTTGCGCACCTTTCATCAATACCACTGTCTCCACCGGAGACGATGGGGAAAGGCAATCCATGACCTCTTTCAGATAAGGAGTCCGACTGGTACGCCAAGGGCCGGGTGCGCTCGAAGATGTGGTCGTCAGAATCCGATGCCGATCAGCCCAATCACTGACCGTGGTCGTCGGGTCTGGTCGCAATCCATCGAAAAATGCCTTGGCATATATTTTTTCAGCAGACATCCCTGCGGCCACGTCATTCTTCTCCTCTACCATGTCGTGTACGGGACCAGCGTCCAATTCAAACGTGCATATTTCCTTTTCCAACTGTCCCCAATCTAATGAGGTATTTTTATCCATCACCATCCTCTGATGATTGGCTTCCGGCAATCTCGGTCAGCAACTCGCGGACAAACCGTTCCAAAACAATGCGCATTTTTCGTTCGTCAACTTCCAATTCAGCCGCCATTGCGCGATACACGCCAGATGCCCAGTTTTCCAACAATGCGCGGAATTCTCGCCCTCGTGCCAAAGCCTCTTTGCGGACCTCCTGTGCATCCAGGAGCGTCTCAAGTTCTTTTTTTTCTTTTATGTCCAGCAATCCGCCCTTTTTGACCTCAGTGCGGATTCGGGCAATAAGAAGCTTGGTTGGCAAATCTCCAGGTGGTGCGCTTGGAATGTCCAAAGACATCGTTGATGCTGGTGGAACTGGTGGACTTGGTGAAACTGGTGGAACTGGCTGTGTGGGTGTTAATTTTCTCTTCGGCCCCCTGGCCGGGTCTCGAATCGAGTCCAACCCTCTTTTTGCCTGTGCTTCATCAATTCTTCCGTCAACCAGTTTGATGACGCCTTTTTTGATCAGTTCACTAACGTACTGACGAGAGAATCCTTGCCGTCGCGCCCATTCTGACTGCCTGACAAGCATGATATCGATTCCGGTAAAGTGTGTCGGCCCACATCATCCTGACGCCCGGATGCATGCCGATAAGATGAGAAAATTTCGGAGAAATCAAATGAGCAAACTCACACAGACCCAACGGACCCTTGTAGCCGCTGATTCTCTCCCGGTTGGGCCTATTCAACCACATGGTTGGATTCACCAGAGGCGACCCGGCATTGAACCAGGTCTCTCGGTTGGACGGGATTACCCGTTAATAGCATCCTTCAACCTTTTGCCAGCCTTAAATTTTACCAACCGGGACGCCGGGATTTGGATCTTCTCCCCGGTGCGTGGATTGTGGCCCATCCGGGAGGCACGTTCCCTGGTGGAGAATGATCCGAAACCCGGAACATTCACATCATCACCACTTTTTAATGCATTGGTGATCGCTGCGAATCCAGCCCTCAATACCTTTTCGGTATCGGTTTTACTCATACCGGTGGATTCAGCGACATTTTCTTTCAGTTCATTCAAAGTCATGGTGGTATTCCTGGAGAGAAGTGTGGCCCCCATTAATAAACGAAATCCTGTCAATCTGTGTTCCCCGAGTCTGCCAGACCCACTCCACGTTCCGCCGCCACATCCTCAAACGTTTTCCCACCGGAGCCGTCCAGGTAGACGATCTTGCCGGTGGCATGGATGAACCGCTTTACCGCCACATCCACATAGACCGGGCTGATCTCCATGGCGTAAACTTTCCGGCCCGTCGTTTCCCCTGCCATAATCTGCGATCCTGACCCAGAAAACGGTTCGTAGCACAGCCCACCAAGTTCCACATGCTGGCGCATAGGAATGGCGAAACAATCCAGAGGCTTCGGCGTCGGATGGTCAGGGCGTGCATCCCCGGTGAGTCCCTTGATGTCCCACACCGAATAAACTGGTTCTGCACCTTCGATCTTTTCAGGCCTGTTGCCACGAATCCAACCGTAGAAACAGGGTTCGTGCTTCCAGAGATAGTGCGTCCGTGTCAGAACGGGGGAGTTCTTGTTCCAGATAATCTGCTGGTGGACAAATGCCCCAAACTTTTCCCACACCGCCTCCAACATTGCTTGCCGTTTGGATGCGTGCCAACAGTACCATGCCGCATGGGTGCCAATGGCGTGGTCAATGGCGTTCTTGATGAACCCCTCGTAGAGTTCCGGTCCCTGGTTGGCGTCATCCCATGTTACTCCGTAGGTGCCAGACCAGTCCTTGTTGCCATCCAACCATCCTTTCTTCACCTTTCCCTCAGCGGCCAGCTTTGCTTTTTCCTGCCTCTCATTGATCGTCTTGGTGGGCGGGTGGTTGGTGCCGTCGTAATCCACAAGATATGGCGGATCGGTCGCAAAAAGTACCGCCCGTTCGCCTTTCATCAGCCGGATCACGTCATCTGCGACGATGCTGCTACCGCAAAGCAACCGGTGATCGCCCAGGCACCAGAGATCACCGGTGCGGGTGACTGGCTTGGCTGGCGGTTCAGGGATGGATTCTTCCTCCGTGGGGCCACCTTCACCAGCATTGCCCTCGGTCCCGTTTCCCATGTCCAACAACAAACGGTCAATCTCCTCCATATCGAAACCGGTCATCTCCATGTCGAAATCGAGGTCACGCAATTCACCCAGTAAGTTTTTCAACAATTCTTCGTCCCACTCGGCCCAATTGGCGGACTGATTGGCCAGCAGTCGAAACGCATTGACTTGGGCTTCGGTGAGGTCGTCGGCCAGGACCACCGGCACCGTTTCCAGATTCAACCGCCGGGCGGCCTTGAGACGCAGGTGACCGTCCACAACCAGTCCATCGCTCTTGGCGACGATGGGGATGCGGAAGCCGAACTCCCGGATGGCACCCACCATGCGGTCCACCACTTCATCGTTGCGTCTTGGATTTTTGGCATATGGAATCAACCGGTCCAATGGCCAGTCCTCAATCTGCAAACTCATTTGGTACTCCAGGGAAGGACGGAAAAATTGTAAAGTGAACTGTCAAGTAAGCTGTGAAAAATTCTTATTGTATTTCGGTCCATTATGTTGGTTCCAACTTTCCTAACCAATCGATTTGTCAAGTAAGTTAACGTGCCACTCCCTAGCCAAATGCCGGGGCCTCGCGGTACCCACCCCTCCCATGCCCAGGAAGGAACCAGAAAGCCAACCCTTGGCAACCTGTCGCACCGAGTTGCGTCCTGCCGAGGGATATGCGCCTTACTCGCCAGAGATGTTACCCGCGCCCGTATCTCGTCTGTTGAAGAAACGCAATCACGTCATGACAGACGCAAAGCCGTCGCAATGCATCGCAAGAACCCGTCCATAAACGAGTGCGAACCCAATTATAAATCTTTAAAAACAATGAAGTTATTCTCATTTTACACTTGATGGTGAGGCTCTAATGATGGCTTCATGGGGCCATCAGAAACAAACACCAACGGGAGCGCAAACCATGAACGACCTGACCAAGACCCAAGAGACCATCATCGTAGCAGCAACCACCCGCGAAGATGGGTCTATCTACCCGATGCCACCCCACATCAAGGGCGGAGCAATCAACAAGGTTCTTGCATCCCTCCGAGCCAAGGGACTGATTGACAACGAGGACAAGATAGCGATGCACGTCTTGATGGTGATTGACCCTGACTTCAAGTCTGCACGAGGCCAACACATGACTCGCGTCGAATCATCACAAATTGCCAAAGAAGATGCAGAGGCATTTGCATCCCAACAGGGGATGGTCTGGGACTGGCCGGGTCAGGCCAACGAGCCGCAAACGACCACGGCAATGGAAACTGACGAGGTTCCCAACGCTACCATCGACTTTGAAGATGAAGTCAAAGCCGCAGAACAGTCCTTTACCAAGCCAAAGAAGGTCAGGGACGACACCAAGAAGGCGAAGGTCATCGAGATGATGAAGCGACCCGAAGGAGCAACCGCCGCCCAAATCGCTGAAATGACGGGGTGGCAGGGACACACGATTCGCGGGTTTCTCTCCATCGCCAAAAGCAAAATGGGATTGGTGATAACCACCCAAAGGTTGAGAATGGTTGGCCCAAACCAACAGGGTTCACCCGGCTCGTTCACCACCTACTTCGCTCAATAACCAACCACCAACGACCGCCTCTGCAACGGGGCGGTCTCTGCTTCATTTGAATCCATGTTGGTTTACCTCGCCGTTGCCAGTGCCTTTTTCAAAGCCTCGACAAATCGATTGGAAAACCGTTCCCTTGCCACTTGCATTACCGTCTTCCGAAAATCAAACCGAGGATCGACGGACACTTTGTCCTTGAACACATAGACTAAATCGATAGGCAACCGCCTCCGACCACGCCGATGCCAGAGTGCCATGTTTCCAACATCAGAACTCTTTATGCGGGCAGAATCTTTATGATAAACAACGTTTGGTTTGTTATGAATCCGCCTTCGATAATTGCCCTTGACCTGCGACCTCGCTGTGAGCGATTTGCCCGTGATCGGTGCAATGAAATATCCCTTCTTTTGCAACAGGGAAGAGGGCCACTTGGAACGGGGAAGGGTTTCTTTCGGGTATGACCTCGCACCAACGGGGACACTCATGGCGTGGTTTTGTTTCTCTTTGATC
Organism: Magnetococcales bacterium DCbin2; assembly: GCA_002753615.1. GTDB lineage: Bacteria > Pseudomonadota > Magnetococcia > Magnetococcales > UBA8363 > UBA8363. Next base: position 65,647 of record PEAO01000002.1, on the reverse strand, counting down.
CCGCCGGTTTCCTGTAAAACCATGAACTGGTCCAGCACCGACACCGTTGCCGTCAAGTCGGTTTTGTTGGCAGCACGAACCCGGATGCCTTTGGCCAACCAGCCGGTGCGGGTCGTGAAGCGTTCTGGCAATTGTCGCCGTACTTCTGCTTGGGCGTCCTGGGCTGTCTTGGTCAGGGCCTGAGCGGCGGCAAACCGAACCTGCTTTTCCAGATTGGCGAACAGACGGTTGACCTCCGATTCGGAGAACCCGGCTGTCAACAGCAACCCCTTCCAGATTTGACCCAGCCTGCCAGAAGGCCAATAAAAACGACGGTTGCTACCAGAACGATAATGCTTACAAAGACCGCTTCTGGATCGATGTGCATACATTTTCTCCTGTTGGCATAGTGGCAATGGCCGCAGATAGAGTTACCGACCTTTCCCCGTCCGTTGTAATTCCCGTGACAATCCAAACCCAGCGATACAATCATGTCCACACCGCGAAGCTTGCGCATCAACACGTTCCATTAATCGTTCCATAATTGAGTTAGTCGTTGCATTATGCTCGCGCAACAACTCTTTCAATTCATCCAGGTCTTCCCTGCGTACCCTTTCGTTCGCATGTAATATTTGGAAATCCTTGAACTCTTTTTCAATCCTATCGACATTCCGACTTATCACAGTTATTGAATGATGAATCCACCATATGGCCCCTGCGAGAACCAAAAAGACCGCCTGTGGTCCACCGTTGGTGATTGCAGCCAGTGTCGATACGATATCCATGTCGGTATACGTGACTTACGTTGGCTTGCCGTTTTCCGGCATAAAGATGGACGCAAGGGCAGCGGCAGCAGCCAAGAGATCAGTGACCGCCTTGGCTTGTTCTTGGGAAAGACCGAACAATGCCAAAAGAAGGGCAATTCCTCCCCATGTGCTGGGTTCCTTAGTCCTGCGAATAACATTGGCAAGAAGAGACATACTTCACCTGTATCGTTTTGTAATGACGGGGTGTTTAACCGATCATCCGCTTCCAGTTCGACATGTATTGTTCAACGGTGCCTTTCCCAAGCGGAGTGTTGTACCATTTCTTCCAGTACCCAGCTTGGCCAGCAATATCACCAGCGTTCGGGAGTCCTTGCGGGGAGCGCAGGTAGTGGACGCGGCACATGGAGCAGGCATAGCCCAGATCCCACATCAGCCTGGAATGGTCAGGTTTGGAATATGGTCCAAGAATGCTCAAGCCGACCTTGGGCCGGGATTGCAGGTAATTTCCCCAAATATCGTTATGGGTGGCTGGTTCCATCTGCCATAGGCCGCAAGCCGGGCCGGAACCGATCTGGTGGACGTAACGCAGACCGGATTCCTGGATAGCAGTACCCAATACCAGTTCCTCGGCAGCCTCGCTCCAGAGTTCAATGCGTTGGAGGGTTGGACGAATAATGTGTTTGCGGAGTTGAACCGGGTCGAGTCCCAATGGCGGTCTCCAGAAAGAAAAGCCCGCATCAGGAAGATCCGAGGCGGGCGTTGGGTTGATCATGTGGTATGTTGACATAGGCGTCCGGCACATATTCAATGAAAAAGTCGGTCACCCGTATTTTGGCTTGCTGCTTTTCAATCATTTCTTTCAAGAAAGGATCGTTATGAACAATGCAGTCAATAAAGTTAATCTGAAACGAGCTTCCCTACGGATTAACGCATTGGAAAAGCTGGTTTATGATATTAAAAAACTACCTGAAGATGCAGGGCTTAATTCATACGGCACAATTTGCCTATTGCTGACAGAGTTGCAGGAGATTGGTAAGGAAATGGGCCTTCCTGAAGCAAACATTTGGGAGAACTGCGAAAGAATTCGTGCGTCCTGCGGTCAAATTGTTGGTATTGAATTTGAATTGAATGATCATGATCTGATCGGATTTGCCGGACATGGGTTGTCAGGGCTTATTTTTTACTTTCGGGAACAGGCCGATGGATAGTACGAACGTTGCCATTTTTATCGACATGCATGTCGTGGAACATTGGATAACTTCCGTCCGGGTTGATATTCCGTAACATCTCATCTGGGAAAGCTTCAGGCAATAACCGCCACCATTCCACTTTCCGCATTGTTGAATAGCCATTCAGTGTTGGGAAAAGCCATTGCCCATCACAATAACTGGCCACCCCGAAGTTGAATGCATCTTGAACAGCCAATACCCGACCCGAGAATCCAGGAACAAAGATCCCAGGAATCCAATCAGTTGTTTTGAATCCTTCCATTGGAGATGTCCTTTTAAAAATAAAAAACCCACCTCGGGTTGCCCCGGGCGGGTTGGGATGGTGTGGTTTGGTGATGGCTTGATAGGTCGCCGTGCGTGCGATCCCGTCAGTATAGTTCTCAAAATAGCAAATTCTGTTGCAGTTGTCGCGTTCTTTTTTGTTGCAACATTGGATTGTGTCTGCTTTTAAGGCGGGAGGCAATGCAGTTGAGGGCGATATTCCATTTGCGCCACGCCGTGGAGCGGTCGTAGGCGAAGCGGACTTCGATCAGTTTCCACGGAATTCTTGTGGCCCGCAGCCACACCAGTTTGACCTGTTCTTGGTTCAACCAACGGAGCCACTCCATCACCTCGTCCATGCGGGTGATGGCCTCGGCAGACGGCTGACCAATACGCACCACCGCATCGTTCCATCCGTAGGCTTCCTTTGCATCGTGGATCACGGATGGCCATGAGTTACCGTATTCTCTAGGTTTCACCCCGGCCATCGGCAGGCGGCGCAAGGTGCTGGCGGCTTCTTCCATGCGGTCGGCCACCATCTTTAGGGTCCATTCAACCTCCATGCGTCACCTCCTAGACCAAGGCCCAATGGAGTATGGCCAAGGCATCGGCATCGTTATCGTCGCCGGGGTGGTAGCCTTTGGCCCGCATCGCGGTAATCATCGCGTCATTGTTGGCATTGCTCTTGCCGGTGACTCGGACTGATACTCTGTATTCTTCCCCGCAATCTTGGCATTTTTTGTATTTACGTTTATTGTCCATTTTCTCATCCGTTCCCAGCATCAACATCATCCGCGCTTGGCTCCCCAGTCACGTCCTTATGGTGGTCAATCGCCAAGTATCTGAGGAAGGAAAGGCATTCAGGGCAAATTTCACCTTCACGCTTTTCTGAAAAAGCGGTCGTAATACGGGCGATGTTCATTTCACGCTTTTCTGAAAAAGCGGTCGTTCTACCGGCGATGCCCATGTCCCGTTCGCACCCAAGGAATGGCCGCCATCCCCAATCTGTCATCACGACATGGCTTTTACTCCCTAAGGTATTTACCCATCCGATTTTTTTCATTTCAACAAATCTCCCTGTTTGGTTATACGGACGTTCCTCTCCGGGGATCCCCTCCGTTTGGTTCCTATGCGGAAGATGTGATTGTTCACCGTTATCAAGCCCCGGTCATAGGTAGTTTTTATTGGAAGTATCCCTGGCTGGTGGCATCATCCAATGGTTGTAACTCCCCCTCAGACAACTTTATCCGTTCTCTGACTTCCATCAGGATATTACCCAGCATATTTTTCCCCTTTCCATTGACCTCGCCCCACAACCTGTTTACCGCGTTATCGACCGTGGCCGACTCAACCAATCGCTCTCCCCCGGTAGACAAGAGTAAAGCTTTCAGGTCACGGTGCTGTGTAAACTTTGCCAACAGCACCTTACGCATCCGGTCAACTTTGATTTTACTCCAGTTTGGAGCGATGTCCCATGAGTAGAGTCCGTGTGCGGCCATGGCCAGCAGGGAGGGGGACGGGGCTGCCATCAGCCAGTCACGAACCTCTTTCGTCCTTGGCTTCCCAGCTTGATATGCGTGTTCCGATGTCGGAAAATTTTCCCCCTCGAAAACGATCTTCCTCCGATAGAGATTGCTGAACGCCCCATAGGGCTTGTCGCTGGCGCGGTAGAATTTAATGTCGTTCACTTGCGCCCCCTCAATCATAACAGTCGCATGGGATATTTGGGTCGATATCATCAAATTCTAAATTAAATATCATTTGTTTTGCCTCTTGTTCGGCTCTGTCACGCCAGTAGGTGGCCGACCTATCTCGCCATTGGTAATAATAGTTTTGGATGTTGCCACCACTGTTGATCAGTCTGGATCTACTAACGCTTTCCAACTGGACGATTTTGTCAAACATTTTCCGGTTGTTTTTGGCTAATTCTAAAATCTCCTTAACCCTCATAAAAGGGCAATGCCAACAACCACTTTTTACTGGAACGCAAATACCAGCCGACTTGATAATATCAATGCATTTTCGTCGATCAATCCCATGAGAAACTAATGGGTAGTGCTTTGGAAAGTCTTTTTTTTTCTTGTTGGCTGGTTTTGCTCTGTGGGACTCTCCGGCATCGATCCCAATTAATTGTTCTGGGTTATCGTCGATTGTTTTTATGTACTCCATGATTGGCCGAATTTTTCCATGATCCGTACAGTCCCTGCGCACGCGAGACCCTGTAACTTCGTATCTTTGCCACCTTTCCAAGACCGTCTCTTTTGGCCTTACTGTAATTAAATCCCTACCATTTTCATGCAAATACGGAAGAAACGTCTTGTTGATATACCTAATCGTTTCTGGCTTTTCATTGCCGGTGTCGCTAAATATAAACTTTACTTCACCATATTCCGGGAGACTGCCGTTAATGCACATGACCGCCAGTGCGGTGGAATTGACCCCGCCGCCGTATGAGAGCCAGAAGCTCATCCCCTGTACTCCTTCCACGGCACCGCCCGATAAAGCCCCGTCGCGGCCCACCGGGAGAACGCCATCAAGTCTTTTTGCTTCCGGTCAATCGGCATCGGATATGGCTCAATCCCGCGCTCGACCATCCTATTGAACCGATACAACCGGCTCTCGATGGTCTCTTCTTGGTCATGGCCGATGAGCATATAGGCCCGCAGGTGGTGCGGAGGAATCCCGGCCCGATCCAGACGGTCCACTCCATCGAAAAACCGTCGCTCGTCCCGCAGGCGGTCCCATGCGCAATAAAGGCGGCGTCGCTGGAACTTTGTGCATCGGTACTCAATAGATGCCAGTGATGCCGCCTGGGTATCTGTGATGGTCCTGATGTTGATCCCCTGCTCCAAACAGACACGGAATCCGCCTGTCCGGATTTCGTCGATTCGCTTGCGCCACGCCCCTTCCGGCTGGCCAAAGAAGTCGCTGTCTAACAGAAGGAGCTTGCGGGAGTGCAGACCGCCACGCCAGATATCCAGGATGGTGCTGGTAGCGCGGGGTTTCCCCTCTTTCTTGGGGACAATGCAGAATTCACACTTGAACCGACACCCCTGCATGGTGTAGCCAATGGAGGCGTCGCAATTCGGGTAGTCGGAGTAATCGACGCGCAACCACTCTTGGCCGATGATTTCCTCCACTGTCTGCCAGTTCCCCGACCCTGTGCCTCCAATAATCGCGTCCGGGAACTGCTTCCTGAAATCCTCTACTTGCCTGAATGAGGAATTGAAAATTGCAGACCCATAGACGACATCCGGCTTCGGCTCACCAAGTTCTCGTGTCAGCGACCGGGTTACGGTTACTTGGTCTCCGTTTTCCCTGTGGAAACTGGCCAAGCGCATTAGGGCCAGATTCGGCAACTTTCCGTCGAGCGGGGTGATGCGGACGTTCATTGTAGCTCCCCAGCAGCAAGTGATACCGCTGCCGCCATCCGCCTGACCCACACCGGCGTTGCCACCATCACGAAAGCCTCCCTTCGAGTACACTGATCTCTAAAATCGCCTCCCCAATAAGCCGCACCACTTGCGGCACCACGGAGTTACCCAGGGCCATCACAGCCTGTTTTCGCCATCCAGCCAGCCGTCGGGGAACCCCATGAACCATTGACACCACGTCGGGTTGAGTTGGCCACCAGGGGCGATGATGTCCCGCAACGGTTTGGAGCGTTTTGCCCGTTGAATTTCCCCCCGCACCGAGTCCAGGCGATATCCAGTGCGCCAGTCGGTTGCGCAGAGCGTGGGTAAGAGGCGTATCATCCCCAGGAGAGAGATGCCGCCACGCGGCCCACCGTGATACGTTCTCCCGTTCGCGTCCGTCGCGGTCAGGGTGGGCAATAATGAAAAGCCGGTCTCTCTCGTGATGCGCACCAACGGCGCAAGCCGGGATACAATGCCATTCCGCATCGTACCCGATCTCATCAAGTGCCCGGAGAATCTGGCATAGTCCTCGACTACGAAGAACTGGACTGTTTTCGATGATGATCCAAGATGGGCGGACATCCCGGATGACTCGGAACATCTCCCACCACAAGCTGGATTTTGGTCCATCCAATCCTCTCCCCAATCCTGCGTTTGAAATGTCCTGGCACGGAAATCCGCCGACAACCACATCAGCAAACCCGCGCGGCAGGTGCAACGACCGGATGTCTGCGTGCAATGGAACATTTGGATAGTGTCCCTCGATGTGCGAGTGGAGTGCTTGGTTGATCTCGCAAAACTGCACCGTCTTGAATCCCTCTGTCTTCTCAAGACCCAGCGTGAACCCGCAGATGCCGGAAAACAGATCAATGACGGTTAACATGGTGCGCTCTCCGTAGTCATTCATCGCAACTCATCTTTTGAGAACTTGGAACCTGCTATTCGCTGCTAAACGAAATGGCGCGTGCGGCATTCTGAAAGCGCATCACGCGCCACAACACCGAATCCAATCCGGTTAAAAAGCTGTAATCAACCCCCCTGCCGCGGTCCTCTAATTCCTGAATCATGGCCTCGGCCAAGTAATGTGCAGGTATTCGCTGCAATAATGTGCAAAGGCAATACCGCACCCATCAGCGTAGCTGAATCATGGCCTCAACCACATCCCTGTCGGTAATTTCGCAAGTTTTCATGGTTTTCCCCCCCACAGTCTGACCATGTAGGCGGTTCCTCGATAATTTCCTTCTTGCCAAGAGTGGGCGACGCACGACCAACAATGTCCGGCCAGGCGGATCAGCCACAGGAAGGGATGAAACAACAGGTACGCCAATCCTTCTCCAATCGTCTTGACCATGCGCCTACTCCATTAAACCGCTGCAATGTCCATGGGGATGGGTACATACTTGCCCATGCTGTCCCGCTCATAAACCCGGATATAACTCTTGGACCCCGTGGCAACCAGGCTGTCCTTGATGGCGTCCATAGCCCGGATCCAGGTGGAATCTTCGATGGAAAAGCGCAACAGGCTCAGGATACGGTGGGTGTTCAGCGTCCCTTCCTTGTCCACCTGGAAGGCATCCTGAACCAACACCTTGATTTCACTGCGGCTCCCTTCGGCCCAGCGGGTGATGCATTCATCCACCAGGGCTTTGGCGGCGTTGATCCCCTCGGAGAAGGTCATCCGGTCGGAGACGGCCAGTTGCACTTTGAATTTTCCATCATAACTGGTCAGGGTGATATTGCCTTTATTGCCACCCAGTTTGGCGTCCCAGCGTTCTGCCGACAAATCGACAAAGGCGTAGATATCGGCCATGATGGTGGCCTTGGTCTGTGCCAGTGCTTTCGATTGGGCTTTGGTCCGATTCACGATCTCCCGCACGATTTGGTCGCGCAGGCGGTCCATGTCGGATATCATGGTGTCCGGGACCAGCCGTCCTAGTGGATCCGTCATGTACCCGGACGGTTGTGCTGGGGGTTGGTTTGTTGGAATGGCTTCAACGGTCGTATTCATGGTTATCCTCTGTTTAAAGAGGCCAATAATGGCCATTGTCATCCTTCACGATGACATCCCTTTTGATCAGCAAGCCGATATTGTCCCGCAGTCCATTCCGGTCTGGCTTGTCTCCCACCAACCGCATTACGCCGTCAAATCCAATTCCTGGCACCGCACCCACCGCCCAGATGATTTTTCGACGCTCTTGGTATTGGTTCCACCAGTTTTTCAGTGCTTTGACTATCCGCATAACGTTCATGGTTTTGCCCTTCGATGGGTCAACAAATGGTTATTCGTTGTCTTCCTGATACGATTGGCCCTTGGCCTTCATACAAACTTCCAACATTTTTTCCAGCGCGGCAGACAAAGCACTGTAGGTGGGGTTTCTGCCATAAGGCGGGCGAGATCTTTTATGGAAAGATCTGGACAATTTTCCAAATTATATTTACGCGCATCCGCGTAAAGATCGAATTCATAAATGGCCTTAAGAACTGCATCACAAGCGGCCAGCAGATCGGGAGCCGCCAGAACGATGCGTTTAAAAGATTCATCGATAAATGCACAGTATGCCACCTCTTTTCCGTCCCTAGTGACTGTGACTATTCCTTGAAATACACGGCTCTCGATACCCGGTTCTGAAGGCTTAATATGAACACTCACGATATATCCCCAATCCGATGGTTTATTTTCCGTTTTTGGCCAGCATAGCGGACAAAGAGCAATGAGCGACCCTCTTCGCCAATTTACTGCATACCCAAAGCTTGCATGTACAAATGCAGGGCTGCTTCTTCCTCATCCCGTTCGTTGGGATCTTTTTTACGCAGACCGATAACCTTCCGTATGATAATCGGGTCGAATCCCTGACTCTTGGCCTCGGCATAAACATCGCGGATGCCAGAAGAAATACCGGCTTTCTCTTCTTCCAGCCGCTCAATCCTGTCGATAATTCGCACCAATTGCTCTGAACTGGTGCCTTCTTGCTCTTCTGTCGTGCCGATGACCGATTCAATTTCCCGAATAACTGCTGACATGGCTGTTTCCTTCTCAATCTTGTTCGATGGTTTTGAACGGTGCTTGTAGCCAGTCATGGTCAGGATGGTTTTCATGGGAAAACCGAAGTTCAGACTGTCGCGCACGGCCATCCACCGTCATAATTCCACCGCCCTTGCCCGACGTGGCGTTGGCGCGTCATCCTGCATCGATAATCGGGCTATCATTTTAGCTATTTCAGCCTTTCTTTCGGCTATTTCCAGCGCGGTTTCCTCCGGCGACTTGGCTTTCCTTGCCGCCTCTTCGGCAGCTTCATCAGCCCTTTCTTTGGCCTCCCTATCCTCCCTGAAAGTCTTGTCTGCCCTGGCCTTGGCAACCGCTGCACCACCATCGAAAGTGAAGGTGCCCTGTCGGTTCCTGGCAATGACGGACCGCATCCAGCCCACAGGATTCTCAACGCCTTTTTTCAACTTGGCGGCGGCGAGTTCGTCGAGAAACTGTTGGGCCTTCGACTCCTTATGGCCGCAGAGTTGCATCGAAAGGGCATGGCAGATGTCAGCACCGATGCCGTCAGGGAAAATCAGGTTGGCAGATTCGACAGGGGTTTCGGGTTGCTTTTGACTTGGCTCTTTTCCCAATTTTTCAGATACAACCACAACGGGGGTAGGGGGTTGTTTGTTCTTATCTGTTTCTGCTTCTAAATCTACTTCTTGCGACGTAGTTTGTTTGTAGCGTGACGAATAATTATCACGCATTTTCAATAAGATAGGAATTTCAACCCTGATGGAACCCCCAAGGAACTTGGTGACTACCAACCCATGTACCTCCAGACTACTCATGAACTTGGTGAGGCGGTTTGGATGACAGTCGAGGATCTTGGCCCAGTAGGTAGTCGGGTAGGTGACAGATGGACCGCTGTTAATGGTCATCCTGTCGGCAACGGTTTCAAATAAGAGCCACATGAAGCCGTAACCGTCATGCCCAGCGGCTTCCCGGTAAGCGACAACGTTTTCTTCACGGTGGAAATCGGAAAAATGCTGTAACCATTTCATTAGCCGACTCCTTTTGCTTTTCTTATGGCATCCCAAGCATTGGGCAGGATCGTATTTCTCCCTCCTTCCCTAGGTAACCACTTGCGGATAAAATCCTGGGCTTTTGGGGGTGCGGTCTCCGCCCGCAACATGAATCCAAGCCATTCTGTCAGATTTTCCAAGGCCCGCAGCAAATCAGGTGCAGCCGCGATGAGGGTGATATTTGCTTCCTCTTCCGCCCAAGTGTCACATCCATGGGTCTCGGCGATAATTACGCATTCCCGATCAACACATAGGAACCCGCCTGACCCATCACTATGGCGGGTGATAGTCCATGGACCGGGGGTGTGTGTAACACCGGAAGCACTCATACCTCACCTCCTTCCATCGAAAACATTCATGTGGAAGGAGCATGGCGCGTGATCTATGTCGCCAAGTTTGATGATGCTGTGTACGTTCTGCATGCTTTTCGGAAAATTGACTTCAAAGGCTTGACCCAGGAGGAGGCTGCCAAGATGTTTGGCGTTAGGCAATCCCGTGTATCGGATCTGGTGCGCGGCAAGTGGGAGAGATTCAGTCTGGATACCTTGGTGACCCTTGCCTTGCGAGCCGGAATGCATGTCGAACTGAATCTTGCTGCGTAGTGAGGTGAAACGTTGGAGACATTTCATGGGCGGCCTCCTCTCGCTTTGGAGATGGCCGCCTTGGCGGAATCGAGATCGCACCGCCCCTCGACCAGAGCTTCCAACGTCGCGAGTAACTCGGGAGCCGTCGCGATAAGTATTGCGTCAGGGTGCGTCGTGTCAAACCGTACTTGGCCACTGGGGGAGTTGAAGGCGAATTTCCCGCGTTCGGTCCACATTACCCACAACTCCTCACCGCGAGGATTGTCCTGGGTTAACCTCATGCGTCCAAGGGATACCTGCCACTTCCATGGCCCTGGTGTATGCCCGCTCATGATTCACCCCCTTCCGCTTTACTGATGGCATCACAGGTATCGGACAGGATCGTATCCGCGCCACCGGGCAACCATTCCCGGAAGAAATCCTTGACGGACCCTCTGGCGGTATAGCTGGCTTGGCGCATGGTAGACAGCCGGTCCATCAAGTTATTCAAGGCAGTCAATAAATCAGGCGCAGCAGTGATCAGGTTGGGGCTGAAGCAGGGGTTTGCAAATGCCAGGAACTCGGTCCCGATACTTTGGCAAAAAGCCGGGTCGATCCGTCCCTCCCTGGCGGCATCGCGCAGGGTTTTCAGGGCGTCGCTGACGAGGACTTGAGATGTTGGAATCGAAATTGGAACGGCTTTGCCCGGATCGCGGGCAATGGGGGGCGTGCTGCTCATGACTGGCTCCTTGAACTGAAATCTGGAACCCGCCATTCGCTGCTAAACGAAATGGCGGATCGTGTGTGGTTAGCAGTACCGGCGTTCAAGGAAACCGGCGATCCCGAAGGATCCCTCACACAATCCGCCAGACATGTAGGCGCAAAAAAAGTGCCAACATGGGGATTGCGGCACTTGCGTGCCTTGAACACATTCGGGCTGCTAAACCCGGTCACGTTTTTTTGACGTGACGGGTGAAATGCTACTGCCCTGCTGGCGAAGGTGTCAAGGGGGAATTTTATCTGTTGTCTGATAGTGGCTCGTGGTACGCTTATCCCAGTTGTAACCCTGGAAGGAGAATTTCCCATGAGTACCGCGATTGCGTTTGACACATTGGCGTATGCCAAGAGACTTAAAGCCGCTGGTGTTCCCGAAGCCCAGGCAGAAGTCCAGGCCGAAACCATCGTTGATTTGATGGAAGAACGGCTGGCGACTAAGTTGGACATCGATGTTGTAAGGCGTGACATGAAGGAGATCGAAGCTGGTCTCAAGCGCGACATTGAGAACGTCCGACGTGACATGAAGGAGATGGAAACCGGACTCAAGCGCGATATGAAGGAAATGGAAACTGGACTTAAGCGCGATATGAAGGAAATGGAAACCGGACTCAAGCGCGACATGAAGGAACTTGATGCCAGCTTACAAGCCAAGATGAAAGAAATGGAATTGCGACTCACGCACAACCTGACCATGCGTCTTGGTGGAATGATGGCAGCATCGATAGCGATTGTGGCGGCACTGGTGAAGTTGCTTTGATTCATTGGACCGTTCCTTCTCGCATTGGAATCTGAGCCAGGGAGGACGGACCAACGACCAACGACAATGCGACGACTTTTTCCTTGGCTCGTTGGAAAATTTCCTTGTAGTGGATTCCATCGGCCATCCCCTTCTTCCAATTCTGAATCAGGCTCAGGCTGTGGTGGTGTCTTCTTTGGTCTTGCCATGGTGATCTCCTTTGCTGGTTTAGTGCGACGGATCAAGGATGATGGTCTTACATGATCCGCTGTCCGGCTCCGTACACATCATCGAACACGCTTTCACATACTTCGCATATCCAGACCGGAAGTCCGTTTTCACTCCATTTCAGCACGCCAGAGAAGATGTCACAAAAACCGCACTTTGTTTTTGATGGTTCAGTTATCAAGTTATTCATATCTTCTTGCCTTATTGCTTCTGCCGACAGATTAAAACGCGCACCCGCCCTTCCTGCCACGCCCTGATTTCGTCTTCCCACCACCCAATATTCTTCCCCCTTCCTATTTTAACTGGAACTGGGAATGCGTTTTCGTGTCGGAGCCGCCAAAGTGTCATCCGACTGATGCCAAGTTTCTGACACAATTCTTTGGTCTTTATAATCGTCTTTGAAATATTCATCATGTTTTCCTGATGCAGATATATGGCATGTTAGTTGCTTAATCTTTGGCCGTAACTTTTCTTCCAATATGAAAGGACTTCACATGATCAATCAAGAGATTAAGGCTATTGGCATCGCTTGGTATCGCAGAGAGGACTACCCTGCATTACTCTCAATTTTCACCGATGCCAGCAGCCTTTACAGGGACTACGATTCCTGGTTGAAAAAGGCCGAGGATCTTGTCAACCAGATCACTGCCAGCGGTAAACGGGCCATCAAAGCGGAGATTAACCCGAACGATTTCCCCGGATGGTGTCGGGATCGCGGTATTGACATCGACGCCAATGCTCGTAATCGCTTTGCCAACGAGTTCGCCTTTCGTACAATCAACCTGGAAATCAATAGAACCTGATGCTGGATAAGTCATTTTCTACTCTTCAGAGGTGAGAAGTGAATACTATTAGAAGTACGGAAATTCACCAACATGTCCGTACAATCAGGTTTTATTAAGTCAGAATTATTGAGTTTCCCGATAAGATTGAATGTTACTGGAACTGGTGGAGTTAAATTCCCAGGATGTTCATGGGGAACAAGATCGGAAACCGCCGCTGACCAAATTTGCTTGGTAATTGTTGCTATAACTTGGCATGCCGCTCCAAAAGATAATTTGAAATTGACAATGACGTTGTCTTGATCTTCGGGGTTGCTTGTTACATCGAAGTTATATGTCATCAGTAGTTCCTGCTGTCTGGGGAAATGGACCGTCTACCGAAAGCTCTTTAATTAATAGTCACCCTATAAGAAGGCCATCAAGGAACGCAATTTTCTCCGCCACGTAATCACGATCAAATGATGGCCTTGTTATAGGGTGACATGTTTTCCTCTTTTTAAGTTTAGCGTGGTACGGTTTTTGGGCTTGTTTTATCCGCCCAACATCATCCGAACAATTTCCGTAACACCCTCCCATGCCCCTTTCTTCAGCATGTCCGATCCCAGATCCACCAAGACATCGCCAGTGGTTTTTCCCCTGGTTGATGTCGATAATGCACTTGGCGTTTTGCTGAGTGCCGCCAGACCCTTGCTGGTGAGGACGACCTTGGCAAATGCGTCGTTCTCTTTGAAGCCGACGGATGACCCAAAACTCAAGAACCCATCGTTCTGGAGGAAATGCATGGTGGCCGAATACACCACCATACGTCGGGCCTTGCGGGTGAGATCGCCACTCACGTCTTCAAACCCTTCCATGTCTTCCATTTTCAACAGGATAGGCACGGGAAAACTCTGGTACAGTCTGCCCAGGAACAGCCCTACGCCACGGTTGAAATCGTCAATATTTTCCACATCATATCTCCAACCTGTCATTCCTCATCGACTTTGATCCCCGTATCCTGGTTCAGATCCTCCAGGATTTGAATAGTCATCTTGCCAAAAGGTCCCCGTCTCCGATGAGTCGTATTGGCCTTAGTTGAGTGACGTTCAATCGCAGCCAGCACGGTGCGGGGATTCCACCCTCTCCGGAGTGCCCAGCTTCGCAGGGTCTCGCCTTTTTCGATCAGTCTTGCTCTTATCTGCAAATTGCTCATTGGCATCTTCTTTGCTTGTGTTCGTTGTGGGTACATCTTGGATGTCAAAATATTCGCGATACGCATATAATGTCAACAAGGAATCCGCAAAATGCAGGCAAAAAAATCCCCGCCCATCCTGAGCAGGGTTGAAGACTATTTAAAAAATAATGAAAATAAATTTGTTGCAGATAAAATTGGGGTCGCACCACAAACGGTAAGTTCGTGGAAAAAGCGGGGAGATATGCCGTCAGCGTCGGCAATTGAATTCGCAGAACGCGAATCATTGTCGCTTGATTGGCTTCTGACTGGCCGTGGTCCGATGCGAGTGGAAACTGAAACGCCGATAGTCCCACACAAGGACGGGCTTGTGTACGTCGCAGCTTACAGTGAGGTAGTTGCGTCAGCAGGGACAGGGGCTGTCGTGGAGTATGAATTCCAGGATGCCGCGTTTGCATTTCAGGAGGATTTCATCAGGGATTTGCGGGTTCGTGCCGACAAAGCCGCCATGATTCGGGTAATCGGAGACTCAATGACACCGACGCTGTCAAGCGGGGATTGGATCCTCGTTGACCGGAAAGACGAGGAAAGGTTCACCCAAGACGCAGTTTATGTTTTCCATATGAGCGGGGAGTTGTTCGTCAAGCGCATTCATCGTGTTGGGAAAGGACAATTTAAAATCCTATCCGATAATCCGGTCCACCCACCGTTGACCCCGGACGATACCGACCTGGAGACTCTACGGATCATCGGTCGCGTAGTGTGGGCGGGGAGAAGGATGTGATGGAATCAACGCCGGGTCACAACATCGCTTAGTAAAAATGCGTCAAGACGTGAGTTTATCAAGGGGAAAGATTGACTGGGGACGAAACGGTCATCCTGGACAATGCCTAATATAATGCAATATCATGGATGTGTATATTTATCCAATAGTTCACTTAATGTTTATATGTAGGCAAATGTATATGACAAATAATAAATATGATTGCCCAAAGTGTAATAGCGATAATACTCAAAGATACGATGGAATACACAATTCCCAGGAAGTTCATTTAGGCGTTGGAGTCGGAGGAGGACATGTCGTTGGTGGCGTGGGAGTCACGCAAAAACTAAATCAAAAAATGTTTGCACCCCCAGAAAATAAAAATGTCAACCTTGGGTGTGCAGTTTCCCTCTTCCCTGTTGGCTTGCTCTTTTTTATACCAAAAGAAGCCAGTGGAAACTTTACAGCCATAGTGTTTTTTCTTTCTTCAATTGCCGTTTTCCTATTATTTCGTGGATCTGAAATGTTCAAGAGGAATAAGCAATTGCACGAAGATGCAATTGCTGAGTGGAAAAGCAAGATGTATTGTCACAGATGCGGCAACACATTTATCACGCCTGATATCTGATGCTGTCCCAAGGTAATTATGAAAAATGTGAACGCGAGCCAAGTTCTGGCTATCTTTCAGCCATTGCCGCCGTCGGTGCTGACGTGAGTTACATCATTACCGGAGTTCGCTCTATCCCCTCAAAAGAGAGCCTTTCCCATCGGGAGGCGGCCTTGGTGGACAACTACCGCCATTGCGCCGAGGGAGACTAGGCCGCATTAGAGCGGCTGGCCAGTACGGGGGCGCAATCGCGGAAGGTGAACGAGGATGGGAAGAAGGCGGGGTGAGGTGGGGTTGTGAGGGGTAGACTATTTTTTAAATCAATAACGTTCCATGTGAACGTTTTACTGTGCCAACAAATTATACGATAATGAAAAGCGTTACAGATGACAAAAGACAAAAAAACCACCATTAATGTTCAGGGTGCGGCTATAACCGTTTTGCTGCACAAGGAAGAGGACTACATTTCGCTGACGGACATGGCTAAAAAATTTGGCGATGATACGCTGATTTACGGTTGGATGCGCAATCGCAATAAATTGGAATTCCTAGGAATATGGGAGAAGATTCACAATCCTGATTTTAAAGGTGGCGAATTCGAGACCTTTAAAAAAGATGCTGGGCTAAACAGTTTTCATTTGACCCCAAGAAAATGGATTGAAGCGACCCAGGCCATGGGTATTCAATCCCGTGCGTGTCGGTACGGTGGTGGCACTTATGCGCACAGGGACTTGGCTTTTGAGTTTGGCTCCTGGCTTAGTCCAGAATTCAAACTCTATCTTATCAAGGAGTTTCAGAGGCTTAAGGAGGACGAGAACCGCCGACTGTCGTTGGAGTGGAACCTTAACCGCACGTTGGCCAAAATTAACTACCGCATTCACACGGATGCCATCAAGGCGCACATCATTCCTGTGGCCATAACTCCACACAAGCTGGTATTGTCTACGCCAACGAGGCTGACATACTCAACGTGGCCTTGTTCGGCCAGACTTCCAAACAATGGCACCATGCCAATCCTACCCTTGAAGGCAATATGCGTGACCATGCCAATATCGAGCAATTGTTGGTATTAGCCAATATTGAGAGTATGAACGCTGAATTTATCCGCATGGGACTGGGACAAGCCGAGCGTCTCATCCGACTCAACGGAATTGCCATCCACCAACTTCAATCCCTCCTCTCTGTCAGTGGCACTATCAAAGCTTTGGGTAATGGTAAGGAGGAGGGGCATTGAACCCATCGGTCAGGAATGATAATACAGTCGTGCTACCTCATGCGGCCGGAGATTTTTCCGGCCAGGATGGCGGCGGTGGAGACGGTATGGAACCACGTATTGCAAAATCTGGAAGCTGGTATGGGGTATATTGAGAAGCACATGGACAACATTCATGGCGAGATGAAGGAGATTCGTAGCGATGTTCGCGATAATGCCCGAACCGAATTCCGTGATGTTCGCGATAATACTCGAACCGATTTTCGCATTCTGCTCTTTTCCCTGATCTTTGGGTTTGTCTGTGTTTTCGGCGCGATGGTGAAGGGGTTCGGCTGGCTGAATTAGGATTTAACCGCGAACGCCACCACATTCTCTTCGGTACTACCATTCACGATTTCATGTAACCGTTTTGACCAAGCGTCCATGGCTCGCCGTTTTTCTTGGTCGTAACTGTGTCGATCATAGACTGCTGTTACTCCGCTTTCGGCATGATTAAGAATTTTGGCAACCACTAGGCGTGGTATTCCCATTGATGTCATGTGGCTGGCAGCGGTGCGCCGTAGGTCGTGGGGCGTGAATGGTGGAATACCGAACACCGACAGATTTTTTTTGACTGCATGCGCCAGGGCAGTTTCGCCGACAGGCTTTCCTCCTCGTGGGGATGGAAACAACCAAGGAGAATCACCACCAGAAGTTTTTTTGATTTCGGCCAGCAAGTCCTTGGTCATTTTGGACAATGGCACCCGGTGTGGCATTTTATTTTTTGCCCGTTCTGAGGGAATCGTCCACCATCCTTCCACCAAGTCGAACTCGGTCCAGGGGGCACCACTCACTTCCCCGCATCGTTGAGCCGTAAAGAGTTGGAGTTTTAACGCGAGTTTGCTTCCAATATCCATACGTACAATTTCAAGCCGATCCCAAAAAATCCTCGTCTCGTCTGTGGTAAATATCCGATCTCTCCGGTTTTCTTCTGCTGGCCTCGCTATGGCTGCACAAGGGGTGGTCTGTATGATGTCCCTCGACAGGGCGAAGTTAAACATCTTGCGGACGACACATAGAGTGCGATTTGCGGCTATTGGGGAACCTCTCTCAACAATCTGGTCAAGAAGAATTATAACGTCCCTTCTTGTAATGTCCTTGGCTTTGCGTCTGCCCCAGGCAGAAATAACGTCGTGATTTAACATCCGTTCATCTTCTTTCCATGATTTTTTCCGCGCTTTGGCCCATTTCTCCATGTATTCCTCTGCCAATTCGGCGACGGTTGGAGATGCCTTGCGTTCTTCTTTTGCGGTTTGCGTAATCGCGCCGGGGTCAATACCTTTCAAAAAAAGTTCTCTGGCCTCTGCATGTTTCTTTCTGGCCTCAGACAGGGTTAGGCTTGGATATGTTCCGAGTGTCATTCGTCGATTACGGCCCTCAAATTGATATACGTAGATGAAGGTCACACCCCCATGGGGTGTGACTCGGACGCCGAAACCAAGGCTCTCTAATACTTCGTAGCGTTTTTCTTTTGGTTTTAGGCTTTTCAGATACCTGTCGGTAAAGAGCATTTTTTCTCCGAATCATTTGTTCACGTTTTGAAACCAGTTGCTCTCACCCACTCTATCATATCCCAGTGGGGTGTGATTTAGGGTGTGAAAAATATCTCCTGGGTGTGGTTTTGGGTGTGATTTTTGGATGATACCAGACGAGACAACATGGTGCAACATGATACTGATTTTCAGTTATATCTTAATTATTTACATGGAACAAATAACGTCTGACGCAGAAAAATTTGAAGAAGATCAAGGAGGGATTTTTAAAGAACAACTGACTCTTAATCAGCTTGTCCACAGTTCGATCCTGTGACGGCCTACCAAATAAAATAAAAAACGGCCACCGTTTTGGTGGCCGTTTTTTATTTATACTGCACCCAAGTTGAAAAATTGATTCTATATTGTTGGGTAGACCGAGTACTCTGTCGTTGATGAAGACAACGACGCGACTTTCGTCCCTTGGGTTTGGTAAGAAAAATCATTCAAAGTCTCAGCCATTGCCCTCACCCTCGATATTTTCCACCAGTCCACGATCGACCGCCACGCCGCTCCACAGGGGAATGGTCCAGGCGTCGTTGACCATAGACGGGGCCTGATACAAGGCAACAAAACGATCCAAGGCCAACCATTTTAAATCCATGGGATTATTGGTACGCCCAGGGGGAGGTTGTTTGAGTTCCTGCTGGAGGATGAAAAGATCGGCATAATTTCGCATGAGTACCCGGAATAGAGTTGAGAGCGATTGATGTTTGACGCTGGGTGATCAACGGATGAATCCCTAAGCACACGGTATGCCAGTGGTGGAAAAGACAGGTTTGGTCCGATGGACCCTCAGGGGATGGCGGGAGAGGCGGGGGAGGGGATGGAATTTCCGATACCGGGTGGCGGTCCCCGGTATCGTTCGCGTGGCTTTAAGTCAGTGCAATAAATGCAGCTCCGAACTATCCCGCATGGCGGTCTTGGAACCCCATTTCTCCTCGATTTCTTGCGCATTTTCGAGTAATTCATCCTTGCTGACCCCTAGGTAACGCGACATCTCATCAATATCCCAGAATGGCTCCTGGTTTTCGGCATAGCCTAGGGGTTGCGGATAGGGGCCAAAGGTCTCTTCCACCGCTAAACGCATGGCATACTGGATGTGGGGATCTTTGGACATGGCAAGATATTCCCAGGCATCGTCAAAAGCGGGGTGTGCTGGACCTTTCCCGAGTATGTGCAGGGCGGTGTCGATGTTTGCAGGTTGGCTGTGCAACATGATAGTCTCCTGGGAAATAAAATCGCTTTTCTTGAGGTGATTGGGATAGCCGTTGGCTATAGGGAAAGCAGATTATGTGCCATCATTTAATCGATTGGTGGTACACGAAAAAATGAGTGTGTCGGCGACCAAAGCGGGAAAAAAAATCCTACCGAGGGGTAAAATCTGCCTCTTTTGCAAACGACCCACCTCCCAGGGGAAACGGTGTTGTCGGAATTATTCAAACGTCTCTTTTCCAAGTTCTCTGGGAGAAACCCCGTCGCTTTAGACCTGACCACGGTTCAAGGTCCAGAGTCTCCAGCTAAAATCCCCGAAGGGTGCCGTGTATACGCCGTGGGCGATATTCATGGACGCCTTGACCTATTGAAAAAAATATTTGAACTCATCGATGCTGATAGTCGCACCCTGTTGCCTGGGGAACGTAAAATCTTGATACTGTTGGGCGACTATATTGATCGCGGTGATCAGAGCCGGGAGGTGATCGATTTTTTGTTGCTTCATCCCCTGGCCGGTTTTGAATCGATCTTTATCCAGGGCAACCATGAAGCGGAAATGGCCTCCTTCCTGGCTCGCCCCCAGCCAGATCACGGTTGGTTGGCGCATGGGGGATTGGCAACCATTGCCAGTTATCGTGTTCGGGTGGCCAATCGTGTTTCAGCCGAGGAAAAAATGATCGATTTGCGGGATGGACTGTTGCAGGCTATCCCTGCGGGACATGAAAATTTTTTTTCTGGATTGCGTCATTGCCATGAAGTGGGTGATTATTTTTTTGTCCATGCCGGGGTGCGACCGGGTGTCCCTTTAAAGCGACAGAATCCTGTGGATTTCCTGTGGATTCGGGAACCATTTTTAAATTCGTACCAGTATCATGGCCGTGTGATTGTTCACGGTCATACGGTGACCGAACGACCTGTGACACTGCCTAATCGTATTGGAATCGATACGGGTGCCTATTATTCGACCAAGCTGACGTGTCTCGTCTTGGAAGGGGAAACCAAACGGTTTTTATCCACATGAACGGTATCCGTATTTTTTTGATCTTCGTCGTGGCTTTCTCCCTGGCGGCTTGTTCGCTGAAGCCGGTTCTGGAACGGTTGGCATGGTTTGATTCGGAACCGCCACCCAAGGTTGGGATTAGCCGTGGCACCTTGGCGGTATTGCCACTGAGGGGTCCCCAAGATCCCGCCATGACGGTACACGACGATACCCTGAATTATTTTCGCCGCTTTGTGCCGATGAATCATGCTGCGTCCTGGAAAGGGCAGACGATATTGGATGAGACGCAGTTGTTTCACGAAACGACGGCGCAGCAGTTGCGTGCTTTGGGGGTGCAATGGTTGTTGACGGGCCGTTATCAGCCCCCGCCCAAGGGATTCTTCACCTTGGAGGTCATCGGGGTGGGAGATCGATTTCCTTTTTGGATGTTTGGTATTCCCTGGACCGAAGGGGAGCAGGGGGCGGAGGTGGTTGATCTGGCTTTGCGCCGCTTTGGCGAAAAAATGGGGTTGCCGGGGCGGGCCGTTGTTTTTCCGGTACTGGGCAGGGATGGATTTTATCTTCCGGCGTTGCAGTATCCTGCCCCGGTGACGGTGGTTGTCCACGAGGAAATCCCCCTGGAAGCAACATGGGAAGTGGAACCAAATGCCGCTCCTGAGGCCCTTCCCAAAAAACGGGATGGGGTGGCCAGGGAGGATCTTGCCATCTCTGGAACGGCACCTCAGGGGGCTGAGATGCCAGGGGTCGATGGCAAAAATGAACGCTATGTGTTGCAGGTGGGGGTTTTTGCCAAAATTGAAAATGCCTTGGAAATGGTTCAGGAACTGCGCAAGCGTGGATACGAACCGGAAATTTCCGAGATTCCTGGAATTCCTGAGGGGCATACCGACGTGCTGGCTTGGCGGGTTTGGATCGGGTTGTATGATCGTTATTTGGAAGCCCGCGAACAGGCCAAGGGGTTTTTGATCAAGGAGTCTTTGCCGGTCCATGTCTCGTTGCAGACCGGGCGGAAGGTGTTGTTTCGGTATGCGGTGCAGGTCGGGAGCTTTTTGATTCCGGCCAAGGGGTGGGATTTGGCGGCGACACTGCGTAGACAAGGGTATGATGCCACGGTCCAGGAATCCAAGGATGCGGCGGATCGTGTGTGGCATTCTGTTTGGATTGGCCGCTATTGGAACTTGAGTCAAGCCCGTGGGGAGGCGAAAGCCTTTCGGGATAAGGAGGGAATGGCGGTTTTTGTCACTCCAGTGGATGCTTATTCTTCCATTCGGATGTTGGACAACGCCCCCTTGCCCAAAGCGGATGGCGTCGTATTGGAGGTGGCGGCCCCTCAGAGGGAAGCCGTGGCTCCAGCAACGGTGCCGCAATCGTGGCGGTATGCGGTTCAGGTCGGCAGTTTCTCCGATGAAAATCGGGCACAGGCTTTGGTGGATCAGTTGCGTGTCAAGGGATATGGACCCCAGATTGTTTCACAGGCGGACGGTAAAGGGCGTGTGTGGCGCATGGTCTGGATTGGCCGTTTCCAGGGCTTTTCCAAAGCCCGCCGTTTGCGGGACAACTATCGCTCCCGTGAGAGCCAACCGGCGTTTATCACCACCATCCCCGCCATGTGACCGTTGCGGTGTAACCCCAAGCATGGAAAACTAAGCGGGATGAGCGAAATTCATATCGACAGAAATTTCCCCACCCAAAGCTTTCACCACCCTTTGGAGCAAATCAACGCCTACAGAAATCTCCGCTCTTTCAATCCTTGAAATCACTTTTTGCCCGGTCATGGCACGGTCGGCAAGCTGTTTCTGGGTAAGGTGTAACATCCTCCGTCTTTCAAGGATTTTTTCGGCAATCTGAATCCTTATCCCCTCAACTTCATAGGCAATCTTGAATTGTGGATCTTTCAAGCGTTCTTGAAGGTAAGTGTTTCCATCCTGACAATGATCGGGATTGAGACCATCAAATGGATCATTCATGACGTTTCGATTCACCATGGGTGGCAGTCATCGCTTGATAGCGTGCAAGGGCTTGCTCAAGCTCTTTTTTTGGCGTTTCTTGTCCCTCAACTTTTGTGAATCCATGCAGAACCAAGATTTTATCTCTCAATTGAACGTGGATAATCACACGATGGAGAGTGCGAGGCTGTTTGACTCTGATCTCTTCCAGGGGGTATCCGTGGAGTTTCTTAATAGGCTGAACCTGTTGCCCTTCCACCAGAATCGGCAAGATGGGTAAGATACTGCATGATACGCGCTGCCCCCTGATTTTCAAGCCCATCAAGGAAATCTTGAACTGGAAATGAGCCATCTTTTTCGCGATAGAATACAATCTCCATGGAAAATCATTATAGGACTGATAAGTCCTATGTCAAGACGAAGTTTTCTATCGCTCCCGTGAGAGCCAACCGGCGTTTGTCACCACCATCCCCGCCATGTGACCGCGAACATGTCAATAATTTTTTACATCTCCGCACATTCAGTTGGAAAAATTTCTGACTGATTCATGATAATATACTGATATTAAATAATAAAATATAAGGTACGCTTGTTGCGTACAGGTTTTTATGGCGCGTCTGTTTTTCGTGGCTTAGGAGCCGGTTGGCTTCATGGACGAAAACCTTTTCACCGATTAGGACGACCATGAAACGAACACTCCAATCTGGGCAACGGTTATCCTCTCTTCTGGGCAGCGTGGTGGTTTCGGATGCCATGATGCTGGCTTTGGAACCACGGGTGCTGTTTGACGGTGCCTTGGTGGCGACGACCAAGGATCTGCTGGATGATCTCACTCCCCATACGGTGGCCAATACGGATGCCCAGGGTGACGGGGCCGATAGAGATTGGTCGCCGGTCTTGGATCAACTTGCCGTCTCTGGCGGTTCTTTGATGGTCATCGATACCGGTGTGGCGGGTTGGGAACAGTTGCTCGCTGCCGTCGCCAAGGGGACTGAGGTGGTGCTGCTGGACCCAGAGCGCGATGGGGTGGCCCAGATCACCGAACTGTTGGCCGGGCGAACGCAACTTGAGAGCCTCCATATCGTCTCCCACGGGCGTGCCGGTGAAATTTTGCTGGGTAGCTCACGGTTGACTCTGGATACTCTGGAGGGGCAATCGGAGGTTTTGGCCACCTGGGGTTCGGCCTTGGCCCAGGATGGGGATATCCTGATTTACGGTTGCGACGTGGGGGCCGGATCACGGGGGGAAGCCTTTGTCCAGGCGTTGTCCCATCTGACGGGTGCCGATGTGGCGGTCTCTTCCGATGCCACGGGTGCGGCCACCTTGGGTGGGGACTGGAATTTGGAAGTTCGCCAGGGGGATGTGAACGTGTCTAGCCCTTTTGATGCGACGATCTTCTCCTCATTTTACGACCTCCTTGAAGCACCCATCGCCGTTCCAGGGGTCAATGACCATGGTCTGACGCTGGATGGTGTCAACGATTGGGTCAATCTGGATGATAAAACCCAGGCCAAATATCCCCTGAACCCAACGGAAGGGACCATTTCTCTATGGTTCAAAATCAACGAAAGCTATGCCACGACTGTGGGAAAATATGGATTCATCCTTTCCAATACCAGCAGTTTGGTTGCAGGCAGTGAGCTGATTCACCTGCATGTTGAGTCCACCGGAAATAATGATGCCGCAGGTCCGACATGGAACTTGTTTGGTGGCATGGATGGGTTCAATGCGACCTCCATCGCTGTGGTCCGATCGGGGCAATGGCATCACGCCGTCTTGACCTGGAGGACGGTTGGGAATAATCCAGTCGGGGATATTTTCCTGGATGGTCAAAATATTGAAAGTTTTTCCGGGGGGATCAGTTTTACCAGTACGACGACGATCAACAACCTAGTCTCCATCGGTTCCTTTGCCGATACGGGAAATTTTACCTTTCCTGGTTCCATTGCCGAGGTACGGTTGTGGAACACCGGTTTGAGTACGACGGCTGCGACGGCACTCTCTTGGGCGCGTTCCGATATGACGACGACATCCTTGACTGGGGCTGAAGCGGGATTGACCGGTTATTATGCGTTGGACGATGGCGTTACCGATTCTGCCGACACCGTGGCGACCGATACGAAAAATGGCATCAACGGCAGCTTGTCGCCTTCCGGGGAACCACAATGGATTACCTACCCTACGGAAGGGAGTGCGGGTGTTACGGTTTCATTGGGGGGATCGGATGCGGATGGTGATACGATTACCCAGGCGACCCTGACCTCTATACCGGATGCCGTTACGGAGGGAACATTATATGTACCCAGCGATTTGACCACTCCGTTGACCGTGGGTGCCCAGATTACGACAGCAAGCGATGCGTTAAGGCGGGTCGTTTTTGTTCCAGCCGCCGATTTTGATGGTACCGCCACCTGGAATTTTACCGTGACCGACAGCACCGCTCTGGACTCCAGTGCGGCAACGGTTTCCATCACCATGGAACCGGTCCAGGACGCCCCGACACTCACCGCAGCGGCTCCAGTGTTGACGGCCATCGATGAAGATGCTACCGCCAACGCGGGGCAAACCATCGCCTCTTTCGCCGGGGCTGGGGTCACCGATGTCGATACCTCGCCTACCCCTTCGGAGGGGATTGCCATCACTGCGTTGAACAGCGGTTATGGAACTTGGCAGTATGATACGGGTAGTGGTTGGACGGCGGTGGGGGCGGTATCGGGAACTTCCGCCCTGTTGTTGCGCGATACCGATCAAATTCGCTATATCCCGGATGGATTGCACGGAGAATCGGTGGGTTTGACCTATCGGGCTTGGGATCAGACGAGCGGTACGACGGGAAACAAAGTCGATGTTTCCAGTTATGGTGGTGCCACCGCTTTCAGCACCAATACCGATACGGCGACTTTGACGGTTACCGAGGTGATTGACGCGCCGCAGGTGGTGATCGATACGGGAGATCAACTGGTTTTTGATGGCAATAATGATACGATTACTAGCCCTACCTTTGTTTTTCCGACGACCGCATTCACCATTGAGATGTGGTGGAAGCCGACGGTCACCCTGACCAGTGCCAGCGCACGCCAGGATCTGCTCTTTTGTAATGGTGCGACCGGACGCCCCCACATCAGTTTTAACAAGAATGGTGGTGGTGAAATCGGGATTTATACCAAGATTGGCGGTCCCAGTTACGATACCGCAGTCTCCACCACCACTTCATGGACCGCAGGGGTATGGTATCACCTAGCGTTTACCTTCGATGGCACCAACACCCGCGTCATGGTCAACGGGCAGTTGGAAAAACAGGTCAGCCAGCCCGGAGTTCACGAGGCACAGACCGGATTTTACCTGGGAGCCAGGTCCAACCTTTTGAATGATATGAAGGGTGGTCTTGCCGATGTGCGCATTTGGAACACCGCGCAATCGTCCGCCAGCATTGTGACCAACATGAGCCGGACTCTGACAGGTTCCGAGGCGGGTCTGGTTGGGTATTGGCCTTTGAACGAGGGGGTGGGGGCCGTAGCCAACGACCAAGCTGGTGCGAAGAACGGCACGATCACCGGGGCAACCTGGAATACATCCGCCGACGGTGTTTGGGGACTTGAGGAGCAAAATATTGCTATTCCGGGCCTGTCACTCACCGACATCGATGCCACGGGCAATACCACAGTGACTCTTGCGGTGACCCAAGGCACCGTGACAGTGGATACCGCTGTTGCCGGGGGTGTGGGGGCTGCGGGTGTGACGGGCAATGGGACTGGGGCGGTCACCCTGGTGGGAACTCTGGCACAATTGAATGCCACCCTGGCGGGGACGAATGCGTTGGTCTATCGCGGGAGCTTGAATTTCAATGGCACCGACAGTTTGGCTATCGGGGTGACCGACAGTACCGGGGGGACGGCTGCGGGGACGGTGGCCATTACAGTTTATAATGTCTATGACCCCCTGGCGGTGACGGCGGGGGGGGCGTTGACGTTTGTTGAAGGGAATGCGGCGACCGTCGCCGATGCGGGTTTGACGGTCTCCAATGAAGATGGTGCCAATCTGACGGGTGCCCAGGTGTCCATTACGGCGGGGTATGTTGCAGGTCAGGATGTATTAAATTTTGTCAATACCGGGGCCATCACCGGGACATGGAACGCTGGGACCGGGGTACTCTCTTTGACGGGCACCACGACGACGGCCAATTATCTCACGGCATTGCGGAGCATCACCTACAACAATGCTGGCGGCGATAATCCCACCGCCGGGGTGCGAACTCTGGCCTGGAGGGTAACTTCGGCCCTTGGGACCAGCCCGGCAAGTCCCTCCACCGTCACCGTGCAGGCGGTCAATGATCGCCCGGTGATGACCGCCTCTGCTGCACTCAACTATCAGGAGAACGATGCCGGGACGGTCATGGATGCGACCGTGACGGTGGCCGATGCCGACAACACCACCATGCAAAGTGCGACCGTGACCATCGCCAATAATTTTGTCGTCGGCGAGGATCGGCTGGTCTTTGTCAATCAATCGGGGATTTCCGGCAGTTGGGATGGGGCGACCGGGGTGTTGACCCTTTCGGGTCCGGCGACGTTGACCAACTATCGCAACGCACTGCGTTCGGTGCGGTATATCAACGACAATACTACCGCTCCGCAGGCATCCACCCGCCAGGTTCAATTCAGCGTCTATGATGGTGGTCTTGCCAGCGTAGCGGTGTCGGTTAATGTCACGGTGTCGGCGGTCAATGATCCCCCGGTGATCACCCTTCCGGCTCCAGGGACAGTCAATGAGGATCAAAGTTTAAGTTTGACGGGTATCTCTGTGGCCGATGTCGATATCGCTGGGGGGAACATTCAACTGGCCCTGGCGGTGAACCACGGCATCATCAATTTAGCAACGACGGCGGGTTTGAGCTTTATTGCGGGGGCTAACGGCAGTTCCACCATGACGATTTCCGGGACGGTGGCCCAGGTGAACAACGCCTTGAACGGGATGACCTATCAGCCCGACGGTGATTATTTTGGTGCCGAATCCCTGGCCATCGTCGCCAATGATCTGGGTGGTTCCGGCAGCGGTGGTGCCCAATCAACGGCGGCCTCTCTGGGGATCACCGTCACGGCGGTTCAGGATGCTCCGGTCGCTAGCATCGATGCCATCAGCGCGTTTGAAGATATTCCAAAGATCATCACCATCGCCACCGATCTGTTGGCGAACGATACCGACGTGGATGGGGATTTGTTCACGCTGGTTTCTTTTACTAATCCTTCTTATGGCACCTTGGTGGATAACGGCAACGGTACCCTGACCTATCTTTCCAGCAGCAATTATCATGGCAACGATTCTTTTAATTACACGGTGAGCGATGGTCATGGTAACACCAGCCAGTCTGTCGTCACGATGGTCGTCAATGATATTCCCGACAGCCTGCAAGCCAACTCTGACACTGCGACGACCGATGAGGAGGTTGCCACCAGTTTTTGGGTTTTGGACAATGATCGTGATCCCGATTTCCTCCCTTTTGGTTTGAACCCGGCGCGTGCGGTCATCGGATTTACCGATCCCGCCCACGGTCAGGTGACCTACCAGGGGAATGGTCAGTTTATCTATACCCCCGATGATGATTATGCGGGAGCCGACTCTTTTACCTACACCTTGAGTGTTGGTGATGCCCGAACCGATGTGGGGACGGTAAATCTCACTGTTAACAACATCAACGATATGCCCATGGTTGCCACCAATACCGGTGCGGCGGTGGTGGAAGGGGCGTCGGTGACGATCACCCCGGTCTTTCTACAGATAGCAGATGTGGAACAAGCGGCGGCCCAGGTGACTTTGACGTTGGTGAATACCCCGGACTATGGCAGCTTGACGTTGAATGGTGTTGCCCTGGTGGCTGGCCAGACCTGGACCCAGGATGACATGAATCAAAACCGTTTGGTGTATACCCACGGTGGGTCGGAAACTCTGGCCGATAATTTCAGTTTTACGGCGGCGGATGGGGTGGGCGGTTCGCTTACGGAAACCAACTTTAATCTGACGGTGATTCCGGCCAATGACAACCCGGTTTTGGTCAAAAATGGGGTGACTGTTGCTGAAGGGGGGGATGTGACCATCGGCAATGGCAACCTTGCAGCCACCGATGTTGAGGATACGGCGGCTGATTTGACCTATGTTCTGGATGTATTGCCCCCCCAGGGGAGTGTGCTGCTCAACGGTGTCGCTTTGGGGTTGGGGGGGCAGTTTACTCAGGTCGATGTGGATTCTGGCAATCTGGTGTATCGCCACAATGGCAGTGAAACCCTGGCCGACAGCTTCAGCTTTCATATCAACGATTCCCAGGGGGGGACGTTGGCGACCACCGCATTGCCGATTACCATCACGGCGGCCAATGACGCCCCGGTTTGGAGTCTCCCCGGTGCGCAGTCCATCAACGAGGATGTGGATACGGACATCACCGGCATTAGCTTTTCCGATGCCGATTTGGGTGGCGGCAATGCCTCGGTAACGGCGACGGTTGCCCATGGAATCTTGACGTTATCCTCCACGGTGGGTTTGACCTTTGATGCCGGAGGCAATGGGACGGCAACATGGACTGTTTCTGGGACAGCAGCCAATGTGAATGCCGCCTTGGCCCACATCCTCTATCGGGGACAGGCCAATTTCAATGGTGCTGATTCATTGGTCCTGGTGGTTAGCGACGGCGGTGGTTCTGGCGCGGGTGGGGCCAAAGTGGCGGTGGCCAACGTGTCTATCACCGTGCAGCCGGTGAATGATAATCCGATTGTCGGTGCGGATGGGTTTGTCACGGCGGAGAGTACCAGTGTGACGCTGGATATCGCCGATGATTTAATGATCAACGATACCGATCCCGATGGGGGTGTCCTGACCTTTGTAAGTTTTACCCAACCGACCCACGGAACGGTAACCCCGGTTGGGGCGACATTGGTGTATGCACCGGTTGCCCTTTACAACGGTTTGGATGCATTCACCTATACCATCGTCAACGCCCGTGGCGATAGTGCCACCGCCACCGTCAGTATGACTGTCGCCCCGGTGGAAAATGCCTTGTCCCCGGTGGACGACGCTGTGAGCCTGCTGGAGGATGGTTCGGTGACTACGGGTAATCTGTTGGCCAATGATCGTGATCCCGATTTTCTCCCCGATGGGATCAATCCCGCTCTTTCGATCATTGGTTTTACGCCGGCAGCTTTTGGAACGGTCACGTATCTGGGGGGTGGCCAGTTTCATTATGTCCCCGATGCCGATTTCACGGGCATCGAGGTCATCTCCTACACCCTGAGTGCGGGGGATCTGCGCACCGGCACCGGGGATATTACTTTCACCGTGACGGCACTCAATGATGACCCCACACTCCCTATCAACACCGGATTGAGTCTTAACGAGGGGGACTCGGTTGTCCTCACCAACGTGATGCTTCTAGGCCAGGATTTGGAACAATCCGCGACCCAGGTGCAATTCATCCTGGCTACCCCCCCATCCCACGGCACTCTCTCCCTGAGTGGTACCGCCCTGGCCGCTGGGGCAATCTTTAGTCAGGACGATATCGATAATCATCGGGTTGTTTATACCCACGATGGCGGTGAATCGGTCAGCGACCCTTTTGTCCTGACGGTCATGGATGGGGTGGGTGGCTTTTTGTTGAACCAAACGGTGGCGGTTACGGTGGCGGCGGTCAATGATGCCCCGCAACTGAGTGTCAATACCGGGTTGACGGTGGCCGAGGGGGGGAGTGGGGTGATTACGTCCGCAGCTCTGGCGGTGACCGATGCCGAGTCGGGCAATAACGCCATTGTTTACAGCCTGACAGCAGTGGGAAGTCACGGCCAGGTACGTCTCAATGGTACGGCATTGAGTGTGGGGCAGACGTTTACCCAGGCTGATTTGGCGGCTTCCAAGGTTGATTATCTCCATGATGGCGGGGAGACCTTGACGGATGAATTCCGGTTTACCGTTTCCGACAGTCAGGGGGGAAGCTCTGGCGAAACCCCCTTTGTGATCACGGTCACTCCAGTGAATGATCCTTTGGTGGTGACTGCCGGGGGGGCGTTGGTGTTTACCGAGGGTGACGCCACCCTGGTGGCTTCTTCTTCCATGACGGTGAGCGACCCCGATGGAACCCATCTCATCGGTGCCCAGGTGGCCATTGTGGGTGGTTACAGTACGGGGGAGGATGTTCTGGGTATTGTCAATACGGCCAGCATCCTGGGTGCCTGGGATGCCGGAACGGGAATTCTCACGTTGAGCGGTGTCGCTTCCATGGCCGATTATCAGACCGCCTTGGCGAGTGTTACCTACAACAATGCAGCGGGTGATAACCCGACGGCGGGGATGCGTACCCTGGCCTGGCAAGGGATCGATACTTCGGGAACCGGCCCTGCCAGTCAATCGTTGATCACTGTGGTCGCGGTCAACGACCGTCCGGGGTTGGCGGGTGGTACCGCGTTCACCTACAGTGAAAACGATGCCGCAACCCTTATCGATCCCAACCTGACCCTCAGCGATGCCGATTCCACGACGTTGCAAGGGGCAACCGTTGTGATTTCCAGCAATTATGTGGCGGCAGAGGACCGTTTGGTTTTTACCAACCAGTTGGGGATTTCAGGCAGTTGGGATGGGGCTACCGGGGTCATGGCTTTGTCGGGTTCCGCTTCGGTGGCCGATTATCAAACGGCACTCCGCTCGGTCCGGTATGTCAATGATAACGGTGATACGCCTCAGTCCTCTTTGCGTCAGGTGGGTTTCAGCGTCCACGATGGTTCATTGTCCAGCACCGTGGTCTCCTCCAACATGAGCGTCGTCGCCGTCAACGATCCCCCCGTGGTGACCGTCTCCGGTCCCAGGGTTGTGGGGGAGGACTTGATGTTGATTTTGGCCGGAATCAACGTGACCGATGCCGATCTTGGGGCGGGGGATATCCAACTTTCGCTGGGGGTGAACCATGGGATCGTGGATTTGGGGACCACGGTTGGTTTACATTTTTCGCTGGGGGCGGATGGCAGTGCCACCATGATTTTTTCGGGATCCCTCGCTGCCATCAACGATGCCCTCAATGGGATGTTCTATGAACCCGATGCCGATTATGTTGGTGCCGATAGTTTCACCATCGTCGCCAATGATTTAGGAGGGTCCGGCAGCGGTGGGGCCAAATCTGCCGCCGCAGCGGTGGCCATCACTGTCAATCCGGTCCAGGATACCCCTGTGGCCAACGCCGACGCCATTTTGGCCCAGGAAGATGTCACCAAAATCATCACCATCACCGGGGATTTGCTGGCCAACGACGGGGATGTGGACGGGGATCTATTAACTTTTGTCTCATTCACCAACCCTTCCCAGGGTGTGCTGGTCAACAACGGCAACGGAACCCTAAGCTATCTTTCCAATAACGATTATCACGGGGTCGATGCCTTCACCTATACGATAGGAGATGGCCACGGCAACACCGATGTGGGGACGGTGACTGTGGTTGTCAATCCAATCCCCGACAGCCTTGTCGCCGGCAACGATAGTGCCAGCACAGGAGAAGACACGGCGGTCACCCTTTCGGTTTTGGATAATGATCTGGATCCCGATTTTCTCCCCAATGGCCTGAACCCGGCACTGAACGTCATCGGCTTTTCCAATCCCGCCCATGGTCAAGTGGTCCATTTGGGCAATGGCCAGTTGGTTTATACCCCGGACCCCAATTATTTTGGAACCGATACCCTGACCTATACCCTCAATGCGGGGGATGCCCGTATTGACGTTGGCACCGTGACCATCACCGTGACACCGCAGAATGATGCCCCCATGATGGCAGCCCCGGCGAGTGGTCCGGTTTTGGAGGGGGGAACCCTCGTGATCACTGCGGCCATGCTCCCGGTGAGCGATCCCGAACAATCGGCCTCGCAGGTGACTGTGACATTGGTGAATGCCCCGGTCCATGGGCGTTTGGAGCGGGATGGCACGATCTTGTCTCCGGGGCAAACCTGGACTCAGGAGATGATGCAGCAGGGGCGATTGCTCTATCGCCATGATGGCTCGGAAACGTCCGCCGATAGTTTCAGCTTTACCGCCACCGATGGCGTTGGCGGTACGATGTTGGAGACCAATTTTGGTGTGACGGTCACGGCGGTCAATGACAATCCGGTTTTGACCCAGGGGGCGGTGAGTGTGATCGAAGGGGGTCAGGGGGTGATCGATGGTACCATCCTTTTGGCGACCGATACCGAAGGGGGGGCGGCATCGTTGGGCTATGTGCTGGATGCGTTGCCGGTGCATGGCTACCTTTCATTCCATGGTATGACCCTGGGGTTGGGTGGGGGCGTTTTTACCCAGGCCGATGTCAACGCCGGTGGTTTGGTGTATGTCCATGATGGCAGTGAAACGACCGGGGACAGTTTTAGCTTTCATGTCACCGACCCCCAGGGCGGAGCGACACCTGTTACCGTCCAGGGGATCACCGTGATTCCCGGCAATGATGCCCCGGTCTGGAGTTTGCCCGGCGGATGGAGCGGCAATGAGGATCAAAATCTAGATATCACCGGCGTTCAGATTTCCGATTCCGATCTGGGTGTTGGGGTGATCCATGTGAGCCTGTCGGTTTCCCATGGAACGGTGACCCTCCCTGTGACGACCGCTTTGACCAGCAGTGCCGGGGCCAATGGATCGGGATCCTGGACATTTTCTGGTTCGATAGCCAGCGTCAATGCCGCCTTGAACCATATCGTTTATCGGGGGAATGCCAATTTTAATGGATCGGATCAACTGGTTTTGGTCGCCGATGATGGTGGTTTATCGGGGGTTGGTGGGGCGAAGGTGGCCATCGGTAGCGTGGGCATTACCGTGCAGGCTACCGCCGATAATCCCAACGCGGGGTTAGACGCCTTCAGTACGGCGGAGGATATTGCCCTGACGTTGGATATCGCCTCCGATATTCTGGCCAACGATTTTGATCCCGACGGCCTCTCTTTTTCACTGGAGAGTGTTACCCAATCGGCTCACGGTACGGTGACCGTATCGGGTTCCAACCTGATTTATACCCCTGCGGCGCACTATAATGGCTTGGACTCGTTTACCTACACCATCATCAATAGCAACGGTGGCCGGGCATCGTCCACGGTGAGTGTGGTGGTCAATCCCCTGGCGGATCAATTGCGTCCTGGGGATGACCAGGTGACCGTTGTTGAAGATGGTATGGTGGTGACGGACAACTTGTTGGCGAATGATCGTGATCCCGATTATCTCCCCGATGGCCGCAACCCTGCCTTGAGCATCATCGGATTCAGTGCCGCCGCCCACGGTTCGCTAACCTGGAACGGGGATGGCCGTTTTACCTATGTTCCTGAGGCCGATTTTGATGGATACGACCATTTTTCCTACACCTTGAGTGCCGGTGATCAACGGATGGATACGGTCTGGGTGGTGGTGACCGTGACCGCCGCGAATGACAATCCCTCCCTGGTGACCAACACCGGGTTGGATCTTGAAGAAGGGGGCCAGGTGACCCTCACCTCTGCGATGCTCAAAGCTTTGGATTTAGAACAAGGGCCGTCCCAGATTCAATTTATTGTGGCGTCGGTTCCAACCCATGGCGTCCTGACGTTGCATGGTGTTTCGCTCTCTCGTGGAAGTCTATTTAGTCAGGACGACATCGACAACCATCGTGTCGTCTATAGCCATGGTGGTGATGAATCGACAAACGATTCATTTTTGGTCTCCATCACCGACGATGCGGGTGGTTATCTGTTGAGCCAACCAATATTTATCCGGGTAACGCCGGTGAATGATGCGCCACGGTTGTTGACCAATGCCGGATTGACGGTTGCCGAAGGGGGGAGGGCGGCGTTATCAACCGCTGGGTTGTCGGTGACCGATGCGGAGTCCCATTCGGGGGAAATTTTTTATGATGTGTCAACGATTCCGGTTCATGGTCAATTGCGTCTCAATGGTGTGGCACTGGATTCTGGGCAACGATTTTCCCAGGCGGATCTCATGGCCGGAAGGGTGGAATATTTCCACGATGGCAGCGACACCGTGACGGATGGTTTTACCTTTACCGTTTCCGATGGCCAGGGGGGCCGTTTGGCGCAGACCCCTTTTACCATCACCATCACGCCGGTCAACGAGCCACCTGTTTTGACCTCCCCTGGATGGTTTACGGTTTTGGAGGATGAAAGTACCCCTTTGCGCGGCATCTGGGTCTCCGATTCCGATATCGGTTCCGGGATGATTTTGGTCCGTCTGTCGGTGGAGCATGGGCGTTTGAGTGTCCCGGAATTAGACGGGTTGCAATTTCAAAATGGCCGCAACCATACCGCATCCATGACTTTGGTGGGTCCGGTTGATATCGTCAATCGCGCCTTGATGGGGCTGCACTATCAGGGGGTCTGGGATTATAACGGGTACGACAGGCTTGCCCTATTGATCAGTGATCAAGGGAATGATGGTACGGTATCCGCAGCGACGACCGGAAAAACGGTGGTTTTGGAGGTGACGCCTGTTGAGGATCCCCCCTTACCGGGGATGGATGCCATCATGTCACCGCCGGACCATCCTTTTGTGGCCGATGAGCCGGTTGTCATCGATGTCGGGCCATCGCTTTTGGCCAATGATTATGATGGTGATGCGACGGGGTTGACCATCTCTGGTTTTACCCAACCGCAGTTTGGTTCCTTGGTCGATCAGGGCAATGGCCGTTTTGTCTATACCCCCAATGCCAACTTCAAGGGATATGATCAGTTCACCTATACGGTGACGGATAGGACGGGGAAATATGCTTTTACGACCGTCGTCATCATCAATCCTGTCATGGATGGTTTGGACGCCGGTGATGATACCCTGGTGGCCCATGAAGACGAACCGGGTCAGACTATCAATCTTCTCCGCAATGACCGCGATCCCGATTTTAAAGGGGGCACCAATCCCAAGTTGACCATTATTGCCTTTACCCAGGGGGCGCATGGTCGGGTTGTTTATGTGGGCAATCAATCATTTCTCTACATCCCCAATCCCAACTATAACGGTCGTGATCAGTTCACCTATACCCTGAATGCCGGTGATCGCCGCATCGATGTTGCGACCGTCCAGGTGACCGTCAGGCCGGTCAACGATCAACCCAATATTGCCGTCAATTCCGCACTGACTTTAATCCAGGGTGGGGACGCCATTATTGGCATGAGAAATCTGAGTGTGTGGGACGTGGATAACGTGGACAGTGAGTTGGTTTATCTTTTGGAGAGACTTCCAGAGCATGGGCAATTGTTGTTATCGGGGGTAGCATTGAAGGTTGGGGGTCATTTTACCCAAGCCGATATCAACAAAGGCAACTTGGTGTATCGTCATAACGACGACACTGCGAACAATGATCGATTTCGTTTCAGCGTCGATGACAGTGCTGGGGGATTTGCATTGACCACCGATTTTATCATCCAGATCACTCCCAAACCTGTGACGTTGAATGCACCGTCTTTTCAGGGTGCGCACTCTTTTCCGGTGGCTGTCATGTCATCATCCGGCACGGAGCGCAACTTTTCTGTTACCTCCCGGTATGGGTCTTCTTTGACGCAATCGGCAGGTTTTGAGCGGTTTTGGTGGGAGCGGCTGGGGCAACGTCTGGAGGAGGGGTATGCTTCACCGGCCCCCAGCGGGAGTATTGGTTTGATGGGGATGGATGTGGAGTATAGTGCCAGCCCTATTCTGACGGTCATTCGTGCCCATCAACGCAGTATTGCCATTGAGGCTTCCGGCACGCCGCTGTTGACGGCGGTGATGAATGCCAATCCTGGGGTGGAGGAGGGTGGGGTTGTGACGCCGGTATTGAATGCGATCAAGCGTGCGGGCCGCAGTATGGCTCCGGGTGCTTCCATCACCCCGGTTTTGACGGCGGTCGTCGCCGGTCGCCCCGAAGGGAGTCCCCAGCAACTGGACCGTACCGTTTCCGATCAAGGGTCGGATTTTGGGTTATTTAGGTCAGGGTTTTCCTTCATGCCCTGGTTTCCCGAGAAAAAATCGGAACCGGGCACCCCGGAGGATCCTGAGGGGACCATTCCGGGAGATTCCGAGGGGATGATCCGGGGGGAGGAGGGTGAATTTCTCGTACCCATGGAGGGCGGAGGTTGGGAAACCCTGCATCCCGTTCCCCAACCCCCACCCAAACCGGCAGTGCGTCCCATGCGCCTGGAGTTATCGGAACAGTTTAATCAGTTGGTCCACGACCGTACACGCAAAGCCGATCAATTCATGAGGGCTTTTGGGTAATGTATGGGTTTTCTTCATGATGACAACTTCTGGTGTTGTTCTTGGAGGATTAGATTCTGGGGAGACGCATATTGTGTTCCGTGCGCCATTGCCCCGTTATGATCAAATCTCTCGACGAGCCGTTTTGTATTAGGCTGGAAGCAATTGGGACACCAAAGCCCGGCTACGCCAGTGATTATGTCGGAAACACAAGCAGAAAGGAGACGGGGAGCGTATTACCCAGACAGATACCTACGCCAAAAGTTAGGGCTTGTTTCTCCGCAAGAACCCGACGCAACTTTCTGCGTGCGAAAGCGTGATGTCTTGTCCGAGAGCCGGATGCGGGAGATCCGCACGCCCGGTTCGATGATGGGGAACTGGAAATGTGATCATGGGAGGCGCGGTCTTAGGCCCATGGCGAAAGCCATACGGAAAACATGCTACCGTCCCCATACAGTTGGCACGCCAATTTTCCACTCTACCAGATTTCTGAGATTTCTGTCCCCAGATTTCAACGATTCACGATTTCCTGCTTGAGTTGGTAGCAACTTGTTTCTTGATCCCTATTTGTTTCGGTTAGTTTGATTGACACGAGTCTACTTGATTTATCTAACCCTACAATAATTGCCGGTATTGTAGACATGCCAAAAAGAATACCTGCGCCATGATTCTTTAGTGTTATAGCTTTACCTGGATACAGCCCATCACAATCACCAGCAATGGCAACACCTGAGATCCCCAGCACGGCTCCCGCAACCACGATGAAAAGTTGTTTCATCTATTTTCTCCACTCTACCGGATTTACATGGAATTCCAGGGACAGTATATCCATTTCCCTAATCCCTACTGCAATCTGGAACCTTTTCCGTTTTCGACTCCGATTGGATAGGCGAACGGGAGTCGGAAATGTCCATATACATTATCGCAAACTTTTCTCAGAAAACGGTGTCACATCTTGTCCGAGAAAACATCGTCCAGGGACTGGGCATCCAAAACCCGGAGACTCCACTCCTCCAAAGAAGGCAGGTCGGCTTCGGAAATTTTTTCACTGGCCCATCCAGGTACAGCACCAAAGCGACGCTGCAACAGACGCATCAAGATCTTAGTCTCGCCTTTTTGCTCGCCAATCAGCTCACTATCCACCTGAGCCTGCATGAGAGCCTGCATGATTATTGGCCGGAACACATCGTTTTCCATTAAATTAAAGGTAAGTGACATTTCTTCAGCCTCCGAAATCTGGGGACAGTGTATCCATTTCACAGAGGTTCCAAATCCGAAATCTGGGGACAGTGTATCCATTTCACAGAGGTTCCAGATTAAGTAGGGGAATTGATATACTGTCCAGTGCCTGTGATAAGGCGCATTCTTTCAGTGGGTGAAACTCTCATCCGGCAACTGTCGTTCCAACCGGTAGCAATCGGAGGAGTTATCGCAACTCAAGCCAATGAATCAAGACCTTGGAATCCAAATAGAGCCTTTCCATGTTAGGCAAAATTCCTCATTTCGTTCAAATCTAAAATGAAAGGACTGGATACGTCAATGGTTTTCGATGGGGAAAAGCGGCTTGCATTGAACAAAATGAACGAAGATTCAATTTTTGTTGAATTGCGTGAAATTTCACAGAGATTTTTTTGCTTGCACTTTGTTGTCAATAATGACAACATTTGGAGAAATTGAGGAATTTTGCATGGTAGCTACGACAAGACCGATTTCGTGGATTAAGGCGGCGCGCAAAGATTTTGAAAATTTCCCCGCTCCAGTGCAAATCAACGCTCTCTATGCGCTGACCGTCGCGGCGGATAGCGCATGGCCGATCATGTGAAGCCGTTAAAGGGCTTTGATGGTGGCGTTATGGAAATCGTTTTGCGGCACCGTGGGGATGCTTTCCGTGTTGTTTATGCCATTCAGATTGGAAAGGATTACTGGGTGATTCACGCTTTTCAGAAGAAATCGACGCAGGCCTCACCGCTCACAGAAACTGACCCACCCCTGCTCACCAAAACTGACCCACCTTCCTTTCTGCTCGTAAACTGACCCACCCCCCCATTTCACATCTGCTCACAAACTACCCTCATTTTTTGTTTCCCGTTCGGTGCCTGTCACGGGTAGCTCTTCTCTATGCTGTATCGCCCTCGGTATCTGTTTTTTTGTCCCACCTATTAATTTCCATCTATCCCTATAAAACCTTTTTTCTGGAGGATTCTGAAAATGGGGGGAAACCATGGAGAACTGTCTGTGCCTGGGGTGTGGTGGCAGGTTTAAACGGCGAGGCAATGTTCCCAACCAGCGGTATTGTTCGCGGGCCGAGTGTCAGCGAGTGAGGAGACGATTATGGCAGAAAGAGAAGATGCGTTGCGATGAGGAGTATCGGGCCAATCAGGGAAGTGCCCAAGAAAAATGGACAAGGAAGAATCCAGGCTACTGGAAAAAATATCGAGCCGCACATCCAGAGTATGTCGCCTGCAATCGTCGGCGGCAGAAGAGGAGGAATCGGCAACGATTGAAAGCCTCGCAAAAATCTGATTGCAAAAATGGACGAGTAAATCTTGCCGATCCCCTTTGATCAGAGTCTCTGATCCAGCAGATAAAGGCGATTACTGCAAAATAATAAGAAATTACATATTGTTGCCTATATTTGAGACGACTTTCTGAATGAGCGCGATGATTGATACTACCCAAAAAAGAGGCCTGAACCAGGGGAAAACGGGGCAAATTGATTGCAAAGATGGACGAGTAAACGGAAAGAACTCATTTAATAATAGTATGTTGTATAGGCCATGTGATTGCAAAGATAGGACTCGTGAGACTTCCTGGCGAAAATCAGTTACGGTTTGGCCATGAACAATACAGACGACACCCAAAACATCATTGATCTTGAATTGCATCAGGTGGAGCGGCGATTTCAGGGGTTGCGAATGCGCAATCTTCCGTCGCTCGATTTGTTGACCCATTCCATTGAAGAGGCTGGACAATTGGTGCCTGTTCTGGTGATTCCCGGCGAACGGGCGGGATTATGGATTTTGATCGACGGTTATTTGAGGGTGGAAGCCTTGAAGCGTCTTGATCAGGAGGTGGTCCGAGCGGAGGTTTTTCATGGTTCAGAGGAGGAAGCACTCATGGTCCATTTGGCCCGTGGCCAGGCCCGGAATTGGGAAGTGGTCGAGGAAGCCGCACTTATCCGGGAGTTGCATGACCGCTTTGGCTGCTCTTTGCGTTTGCTTGCTGCCCGTATTGGTCGCAGTGCCAGTTGGGTCAGTCACCGTGTCTCTTTGATCCGCGAATTGCCGGAAGAAATTTTGGAACGGGTACTCCAAGGTCGTCTATCAGTTTGGGCGGCAACCAGGATTCTGCTGCCGTTTGCGCGCGCAAACAGTACCCACGCCCAGGTACTTTTACAGCACATGGAAAAAAATGTTTTATCAACCAGGCAACTACAAGATTTTTGGCATCACTACCAACAATCTGGAGATGCTGTTCGCCAGCAATTGATGAAGGCCCCAGATCTTTTCTTTAAAAGTCTGCACGCTTTGGAAATGGAAAAGCAGAATCCCCCCCTGGAGGAAAGCCCAGAAGAGCTTTGGATGCGGGAAGCCAGGATCATCGGCCATATTCTGCAACGATTACAGCGTCTGGCCCCCCGCATTTTTGTTCCAGGATTGCCCGATGGGCTTTTGTCCAATCTGCGCCGTCCCATTCGGCGTCTGGATGGTCTTTTGAACCAATTAAATCTACAAATCCAGGAGTGTTCCCGCCATGCTCAGTCAGGATCTACGTCAGACCATTCGAACACTGCACCAACAGGGGATTCCTCTGCGGGAAATTTGTCGCACCCTGAAAATTTCCCGTAACACGGCCCGGAATCATCTGCGCCAAGCAGAAGAAGAAAACGCCACCCCGACACTTTCCCAAACGCATCAGCAGATCCTTCCCCTCCTGCCGGATTTGTACCGCAGGTGCAAGGGAAACGCCATCCGAATCCAGGAGATTCTCCGCGATGAGCATGGCCATGAAATTGCCTATAGCTCCCTCACCCGCATAGTGCGCCTAGAAGAGTTGCGGGAGCAACAGCGACGAGTTGGCACCTACCTCCTGGAACCCGGGGAAGAGATGCAACACGATACCTCGCCTCACCGGTTACTTTTGGGCGGCAAGGATGTGATTGGTCAGTGCGCCACTTTGGTCATGGCCTACAGCCGACGCATATACCTTCGCTACTTCCCACGTTTTACTCGTTTCGAGGTCATGGTTTTTCTGAACGATGCCTTCCATTTTATGGAGGGGGTTTGTCCACGGTGCGTCATCGACAATAGCAGTGTCATCGTTGCCGGCGGTAGTGGTTCGGGGGCCAGGATCGCCCCAGAGGTGGAGGCCATGGGCCGCGCCTTTGGAGTCATTTTCCAACCCCATCGAGTGAACAATCCAGATCGCAAAGCGCGGGTGGAACGACCTTTTCATTATGTGGAAAACAACTTTCTTGTCGGTCGCACCTTTACCGATTGGGATGATCTGAATCGCCAAGCCCTGCAATGGTGCCGAGAATATGCCAACCAAAAGATCAAAAAAACCCTTGGAATGAGTCCGGAAGCAGCTTTCTTAATGGAGAGGCCATTTCTTGTACCCCTGCCGACCTTTATCGCCCCGATCTTTCGGGTCGAGAACCGGATCGTTGATGTGGAAGGATTCGTCAACTTTGAAAGTAATCGCTACTCAGTGCCAGAGCGATTGGTGGGAAAACAGGTGGAAATCCATAAATATTTTGTGCGAATCCGCATCCTTTGGCAGGGAAAAATGGTAGCGGAACATCCACGCTTGGCAGATCAAAAAGGGGGACGAATAACCATACCAGGACACCATCTTTCTTTGGATCGACATCGTCTTTTTCAGAAACCACCGGAAGAGGAGTGCCTGCTCACCCGCGATCATCCTGATCTGGCCCGCTATGTTGTTGAACTTAAAAAACGGTCCCCCGGGCGAGGGATCCACCGTTTGCGCCAGCTCCTAGAATTTAAACGCTCCTATCCGCCAGAACCTTTTCTTTTGGCTGTTCAACACGCTCTGCATTTCGGTCTATTCGACTTGTCACGCTTGGAACGGTTGATTTTAAAGCGAATTGCTGGCGATTTTTTCGAGATGGAGAATGATTGATGGAGTCAGAAATCACCGAATTGCTGAACTCTTTGCATCTCAAAGGGATTGCCAGTGCCATAAAGGAAGAGTTGGCTCGGGCTGACAGAGAGGCTTCCACCCCTGCCGAAGTCATTTTACGGCTACTTCAGGAAGAGTCACGTCACCGCCGAGAACAAAGCCTGAACTACCGCCTCAAACAGGCCAAAATACCGTGGAGTTGGAGCCTGGAAACCTTTCCTTTTCCGCGACAGCCAGGTGTCAACCAGGGACAAATTCGCAGCTTGGCTGGTCTTGCTTTTCTGCAACGAGCGGAAAATATCGTTTTTATCGGTCAGCCGGGAACAGGAAAAACCGGCTTGGCCATCAGCCTCCTGCGTCAGGCACTTCTCGGCCAGTACCGGGGACGATTCTGCAACGCTCAAGAACTTATGGATATCCTCTACGCCTCCCTGGCAGACCGCTCCACCTCGCAAACCCTAAAACAATTGGCCGGATACGATCTGCTGGTCATTGACGAACTGGGCTACTTGACACTCAAACCCGAGCAAGCCAACGCCTTCTTCAAACTTCTCGATCTCCGCTACGGACGAAGATCCACGATCATCACCACCAATCTTGATTTCCCTGAATGGTACGATATTTTTCAACGCAAGCCCTTGGTTGACGCCCTTCTGGATCGCCTTCGCCATCAATGTGTCACCATTCGCATCAACGGCCCCTCCCTCCGTGGTCTATCCGCCTGATCATTGTTTATTCCCCAGATTATCAATCTTCTCTACCCAAATTTCCACCTTACCCATCCATCTCACATCCCATCTCACCAAAACCATCTACCCACCGCGCATCAGGTGGGTCAGTTTTGGTGAGCAGGGGTGGGTCAGTTTCTGTGAGCGGTGAGGCGCAGGGAGTAAAAACCCCTCAGCGAGAAATTGATCTTGTGTGGGAGCGTTTGAAACGACTAAAGGAGATGTTGCGATGAATGCCCAATCCATAGAAATTGTAAGAGGCAGCGGCAACGTTTTTGCCGATTTTGACCACCCAAACGCGGTAGTTGAGCAATCAAAAGCGATTCTGGCGAGCGCGATCATCGGCGTTCTCGATCATCGCAGGCTCACGGTTCGCAAGGCTGAATCTCTGACCGGCATTGCCGCTGCCGATTTTTCACGTATCCGCAGAACGAAACTCAACAGATTTACCATTGACCGGCTTATGACAATTCTTGACCGTCTCGACCAGAATATTGAAGTGAGTGTGACCGTCCGACATCATCACGAGAACGTGGGCGCACCGCATGTTCTGTGATGAAGATAC
The DNA here is from genome assembly GCA_002753615.1 of Magnetococcales bacterium DCbin2. GTDB lineage: Bacteria > Pseudomonadota > Magnetococcia > Magnetococcales > UBA8363 > UBA8363. Next base: position 22,718 of record PEAO01000002.1, on the reverse strand, counting down.
GATGACCGACGCTCCACCAATCTTCCTAAGAGCACACGCAAGAATGGGGTCAGGTCTTGCATTGCGACATTTCCTTTTCGTAAGCACCGAACGAACCCCAGGGTTCCAAATATTTTTCGTATCCGCGATCCTGGTCACTTATTTCTAACAAGAGGGAGAAAGGATATGGATACTATAAAGCTGGATGGGGATTGCTTCACCAATGTCGTAATGCAAGACCTAACCCCAGGCACCTGTTTACAACTGACCCTTACGGGCAATACCCAAGGCCAAACGGTAAAAATCTGGCACCTTAAATTTACTGATTCCATCCGCATCTTCTTCGAACACTTCCAGCAGTCCGACTTCCTTTGCAAGGTCTAGATGTTGAGTGACCTCTCCAACTTCAAGTGGATGAAAAGGACTTCTTTGAATTTGTTTGAGTTTCGTGATCAACGGTTCCAATTCCTGAAATTCCTCTTCAATTGACGAAAGGGATTCCTGGGAAACTTTTTCCAAACATACGATCATGGCCCTGGGGCGAATGATGGAGCGAGTATAGGGGGTTTTTGCATCCTCAGACAGTTCCCAGCTCAATGCATGATAAAGAAGTTGCAGTAGAAAACGGGGTGAATGGTCCCGATTAGCGTCGGAAAGGCGATTCCAGACCCAGTTTCTGGAAAAGGTTGTGTTGCCGCCCTTCATGCGTTCTCCAACCAGTTGGTTCCATACAGCAGTAACTTCTTGGGTAGACCAATGATTAATATCCTGATCGATCAGGCTCGGATTAGTAAGATTTCCTTTGAGGAAAGATTTGAATGTGGTGCTTTCCATGGCCTGCCGGAGTGCAACCTTTAAATAGGAGGCTTGGTCTTTCCACTTTAGAGTAACCATTCTGCCAAGAAGATGACTTTTATTTTGAAGGCGGACCTGCTTCCAGATGTCTTCGCGCAAGAATATCTTGAAAGAAATATTTTTTAATCTTGGTGATGTTTCCGCCCAAAAGGTAAAAAGTCCCTCGATCGCATATTGTCGGCGTGTTCTTTCCAAATCGGAGCTGCCGAACCCGGTATCCAGGCCATCAAGAGCCAAAATACGAGGGGTAGATAGGGACAAGTCAAAGTCTGTCAAGGCATCGCTGAGAGTCAGTCCAAATCTTGGTCGTTTGCTTATCGACTCAAACATATCAAGAAATTCACTGATTGTTTTTGGCTTGATTTGATCGATGGATAATACACCAACCGTGTTACGGGCTTGATTCTCCAATTGCCATCCTATTGCCACGAGTGTGTAATAACACCAAAAATGATACCATTGGATATCCTTATTGGACTTAATCAATTTGTCCACCTCCATAAACCCATCAACGTTCATCATCCATGGTTTACGAACAGTCAACCCCATGGGAGCGTGTAAAGCTGTGGTGGTGTCTTTGTCGCTTTCGGAAATTTTACGGAACAACGCTGTTTTCCCAGTTCCTTTACGACCTAAAACCAAAGCTGTTTCTGACGCAAGAGCTTGTTTCACCAATTCTGTTTGGATAAATTGATCGAGGAGGTTTTCTTGAGACTCGGCTATGCCTGTTGAAAAACGAAGATCTTTAAGAATTTCGTTCTTCGAGAGTGTTGTGGGTGATGGTTTGCCAGAGACACTGTCTTCAGGAATCAATTGTACAATCCACTCTGCGAGTTGACTGTAATGGGACGGTTTTACACTATTGTATTCGACCGTATCCGAGGTGGCTATTGCATCGCTGTATGGAACAAAATGAGCCATTTCTTCTGGATAAAATGGCTCATCTCCAGCCTTCTCTCTTAAAGTGTTCACTGCACTCATCCAGTTGTTGATCCACTCCAGAGGTCTGTCGCGATATTGTTTAATGGAACCAGGCGTGTTGGTATTCGGAATTGGCGAAATCAAAAAACGGAGCATTGGCGTCAAATGAAGTCCATTCTCATCCCGTTTAACTTTAGATGAAAGTAGACCGCGCGTTATCACCTCTGTGCCGCTTTTTGCCTGAGGGTGGGGAAAGAAAACCACGACAGCCATATCGGCCAACTCGAACAGGAGTGGCCCGCTCATTTCAGAAAAACCTGTACGAGCGTCCAGGAGAATAACGTCTGGCTGGAAAGGCAATTTTTTTTTCAGACCGTCCAACAGACCTCTTAATGGGTTATAATCCTCCATGTACCACATTTCAGGTGCTACAAAGCGTAGTTTACGAGCATACTCGGCACTCGGAACACCTGCCGGAACCAAAAAAAGGTTATCACTTCTTGGAACAGGAATAAGATGTTCGCGAAATTCGATTTTCTGTTTATTATCCAGAGCCGTCAACAAGGAGACGACACCAAGGTCAGCGATTGTTTCATCTTCAACGCCAAACAGGCTAGAAAGACCAGGTGCTTCCAGGTCCATATCGACACAGACGACTTTATGCCCCATCTCTGATAGAATCCGGCCCGTGTGCGCCAGCGCGGTCGATCGTCCAACGCCACCACGAAGGGAGTAGAATGTCACAACGATGGGCTTAGTGAGATCCTCATCAAGATCCGTGGAAAAAACTGGGGAGGCATTGCCCGTGTTTCCCCTTGCTAAGGCTTCCGGCCACAAGGGAAGTTGCGATGGCTCTTCATCTCCTGGAAGAGGACCGGCCCACTCTTTTTCTGCGGAGGTCACAAGGTCAAGCCATTCAAAATGTTCATCAATGCCAGCTAAAACCGTCAATTTTCTTTCTCTTGCACTGATATGCTCAAACTCATTAGCGATGACGGCCAGTTTCCAACCTTTATAAGGATCAATCTGGAGTCGAATATCTGGAGACGTAATCCCTTTGTTTGCAAGATTGGCCTTGATCTTTTCCCGGAGTTCTTCGAGTGTCATCACTAATTTCTCCTGGGGTTCCTTTTGATGCGTTGATTGATAAATCCCTTGAGCTTGTTCGAAGCTTCAATCAAATCACCGGTGCTGTGAATGAAATCAAATTTGGAACAATATCGTAAATCAGTGGACCACTCCTCCAAAAAAAAAGTTCTTGTTCCATCATGATCATTCATGTCGCTTAGTCTTAATCCGGATTCCTTCCATATTGACTTTAAATTATGTCCAGATGCGCCACGCCATGTATTACTTTTATTTTGTTGTACGCAGTATGCTTTCAACGATGACTCAACGGCATATCCGGCCATATAGACAGCAGCTATGGCGCACAAGGGAGAGTCCTTGAGGGTCTTTGCGTCACGAGATCTAGCCTCGGCCACTTCAAGCCATTCCTCTTTGTTGGCCGGCCCGCATTTAATGGGCATTACTGTTCCTCCATTCTGGTTATCACCCATTTTCCATCTTGGAAGAGGCAATTTGGGAATTCCAGGGACAGCATACCAATTTCCCTACTGTAATCTGGGGAATTCCAGGGACAGTATACCAATTTCTCTACTGTAATCTGGAACCTCTGTGAAATGGATATACTGTCCTAAGATTTGTCCCCCACCAGTTCTCTACTCTACCGGATTTCCGTCCCCGGATTTCCCACGACGGACTTCCGTCAGCATACCCTCATTCCATCGATGATACGATTCCTGACCTTTTCAAAATCTCGGTCCTTCTGGCGGTCATCTGATGCGAGATCAATTTTATTTTCCACGATGTGTTTCCATACAAAATGAGGGATTGTAAAGCTGTGAGATAGAAGGTGACCATCCATCGGTGCATTCAACAGGCCTTTACTTTTTAGACCCGAGGCGACAGGACTTACGTATGGCATCGTAATGGTTTGTTGATTGTTATCAATACAGAATGAAATAAGCATCCGTTCCTCGTAAGCGAGAGTCGCCAAAAAATCAAGAGCAATCTGTTTTCTTTCCTTTAGTTTTTTCCTGCTCTTGTATTTTTTTATTTTAGTCGCTATAATTGTTGGTAATACGGATGACATCCAAACAGAGAATGTCCCCATGGTGATAAATATAATCCATCCTCGATATGTAAGAATCAGATTTGAGATGGTTTCATCACCATAAAGCGACGTGGGAAGGACAATTAGCAATACCCCGAAAAACCATATACCTCCGAGTATTCGCGGTTGGAAGACCAATTCTTTGACACTGCTCAGTTTTGTTAGCCATTCGGGCATCAGCCGACCTCTCTCCATAACTTGGGAATCTGGGGACACCTTATCTGTTTTCTTTGTACTTCCATAATCCAGATTATCTGCATTCGTTCCCACGCAAACAAGTCCATGCCTCATCTCCTGCGGGCTTCTCCCAATTTTGGGATAACGATAGATTGGGAATTTCGAGGACACAATATGAAACTTTTCCTCCATACCTGATTTCCCTCTTTATGCACTTTCCCAATCCTCCAACTGCAACCCATCCACCCGTTGAAATTCGCTCACGTTATGAGTTATCAAGATGGAGTTCAGAGAGAGCGCATGGGCGGCAATCAAGGTATCCAGAGGACCAATGGGTTGTCCCTTTGCCAATAAACTACATCGGATTTTAGCGGCTATGGCGGCTTGATCTTCTCCAAAATCCAACGGTTGAATATAACTCAGGAAATGCTTCAGATTGGCGCGGTTTTGCTCCAATCGACTGGATCGACAGACACCAACCATCAGTTCATAGTGAACAATTTGCGAAATGGCCACTTCACCAGGGGTTATCTCCAGCAACCGTTGTCGCAACAAAATCGGCGCACCCTTGATGATTCCGATACATGCATTCGTATCCAGTAGATAATGGATCACCCAATAGCCTTCCTGGGAAGATCCTCTCCCTTTTCCTCATCGTATTTGAGAAAATCATCCTCTACCATCGAGAAGCCATCGACAAACCCCTCCCAAGACGACCTGCAAGGGGTCAATACCAAGCTGTTGCCAGATGTGTGAACGATCACTTCCAATGCATTCAGATGGAATGTCCGGGGAAGATGGATCTCCTGGATCTCTTCGCGATCAATCACCTTGGCAATGGCACTGGTCATGGTCCCTCCTGATCAACTGGTTTTCCCACAGCGGATTTTCTTAAGGACACAATACGACTCCGGCACTGCTTGACTCGGCAAATCCGGGACAGTATATCCATTTTCCTAATCCCTACTGCAATCTGGAACCTTTTCCGTTTTCGACTCCGATTGGATAGGCGAACGGGAGTCGGAAATTCCCATAGTTATTATCGCAAATTTTCTCAGAGAACGGTGTCACATCGTGTCCGAAAAAACATCGTCCAGGGATTGGGCATCTACAAACCGGAGGCCCCATTCCTCCAACGAAGGAGGTTCGGCTTTAGCAATCTTCTCATTAGCCCAGTCAGGCACAGAACCAAATCGGCGTTACAGTTGGTTTGTCAGCATCTCTGCCTTACCTTCTTGTCGTCCTCTTTTCATCCCAATTCGTTCCACACTCGAAATGTACGGCATTTTTTGGCCTTCCTCAAACGCAACAATTTCCGTCCGCAATTGATCGTCAAGCACTTTCCTACATATTGAGTCCCCAATGGTTGATCTAAAATCTGGAGATAGTGTATCCATTTCTTCTGACGAATTCCACGAATTCCAGGGAAAGTATATCTATATTTACTGACTCCGGGTGGGAATTCTTTGGCCCAGATTTGGCCTCCAGGTTTCTATGACAGACGCTCCACTCCCCCTCAGTCGCCCTAGAGTGAAATCGCGCAGACAGTGTGTCGAATGACACGATTATGATCTATGAAAACCGTAGAATATATTGCAACGCTATAAAATAAAACAAATAATTTTATGGTCCTGATTTTGCGGTCAGCCGGGCAGTTCCCACCCGGTACCGGGTGGGTCACCAAAACCATCTGGAGGTCGCGAATATGCGCAAAAGAGTGTTTCCGTGTGCCCTGGCCGCAGTGTGTGGGTTCTCCTTTCTTTCGTCGGATGGCCGTGCGGATGCGGCGGTTCAGGGTGGTGCGCAACCACATTCTCAACAAAAGGTCGATGGAGAACCTGTCAGAATGCCGGAAGTCGTGGTCACTGCCCCGCGTGCGAAAAATGACGGGGAGCCTCGCGGAGAATTTTTGGATGAAGCCGATCTTAAGTTTTTGAAGGCGGCAACCAGCGATACCTCTTCATTGTTGCGTGGCGTTGCCGGCGTTAACCTACAGGGTGCCGGAGGCGTTTCGAGTCTTCCGGTCATGCATGGGCTGGGGGATGACCGTTTGCGCGTGCAGGTCAACGGGGTCAACCTGATTTCATCCTGCCCTAACCACATGAATCCTCCCCTTTCCTACGTTGACCCAGCCAATGTTGAAAGTGCCGAAGTGTTGACCCGGACGGTACCTGTCAGTGCGGGTGGCGACAGCATCGGTGGTACCATTCGGATTGAATCATCGGCCCCTGAATTCGCCGACGCGGGTTCGGGAATACTCTTCAAGGGGCAGGGAAGCACCTTTTATCGGAGCAATGGCAATGCCATGGCCGGAAGTCTCTCCATGAATGCAGCCGGGGAAAAAGTGGCCCTCCGCTATAGCGGCTCGGCAGCCAAATCCGATAATTATAAAGCGGCCAAACAGTTCAAACCGTCCTCTTTAGCGGCGACAGACCGTGGCTGGATCGATGGCGATGAGGTCGGATCTTCCAGATACAACGTTTCCAACCATGAAGTCGGACTGGCCGTCGGCCATGACAGCCATCTTTTCGATCTAAGACTGGGGTTCCAAGATATCCCTTATCAGGATTTTCCCAATCAGCGCATGGATATGACCCTGAACGAAAACGTCCTGGGCAATCTGCATTATACGGGAACCTTCGGTTGGGGAATGTTTGAGGCGAGAATCTACGATGAACATACGCGCCATCGGATGGATTTCTCCGAGGACAAACAGTTTCTTTATGGCACCGCGCAAACGATCCTGGCTCCGGGAATGCCGATGAACACCGATGGCGACAATCTGGGCGGGGAGATCCGGGGAGATATCACCCTGTCCGCACGCGATACGTTGCGGGTAGGGGTCGAGGGGCAGCGTTATCGGTTGGATGACTGGTGGCCACCTTCCCCTTCGGTGTTACCCGCAGGTTATACGTATGGTGGGATGGCCCCCAATACCTTTTGGAATATCAACGATGGTGAACGGGATCGTCTTGGCGGTTTCGTCGAATGGGAGGCGCAATGGAATTCGGAATGGTTGACGCTGATGGGCTTGCGTAGTGATACCGTGATGATGGATACAGGCCCCGTCCAGGGGTACAACAATGAGCAAACGGGAATGGGGGTCTATGGGGATCCGTCGATTGCCACCAGTGTCCCTGGGAAATTCAACGCCGCCGACCGCGAACGGACCGACAACAATGTGGATATGACGGCGTTGTTGCGTTACACCCCAGGCCAGAGGCGTTTTTTTGAAGTCGGTTATTCCCGGAAGACCCGCTCCCCCAATCTGTATGAGCGTTATGCCTGGTCACCAAGTACCATGGTCATGGAGATGATCAATTTTGCCGGAGACGGTAACTATTATATCGGCAATCTTGGGTTGGAACCGGAAACGGCCCATACGTTCAGTGTTACAGCCGATTGGCATGGGCCATCCCAAGAGACGTGGGGGCTTAAGATCACACCGTATTTTACCCGGATCGAGGATTACATCGATGCCCGGCGTTGTCCGGCTGATGTTTGCACCAGTGCCAACGGTACGGCGGCCACCAGTACCAGTGCCGTTGTCAAGGCGTTGACCGCCACGACCGGCTTTGTCTATCTGCAATATATCAACCAGTCGGCGCAACTCTATGGAGTGGACCTTTCCAGCCATTTCTTGGTGGCAGACCATGACGATTATGGCAGCCTGACTGCGACCCAGACGCTGGGTTATCTGGTGGGGGAAAATCGTGAAACGGGCGATAATCTTTATAACATCATGCCACTGAATGGAAATCTGGCCCTGGTGCATCGGAAGGATCGTTGGACCAATACCGTTGAAGAGCAGTTGGTGGCTCCCAAGGAGGAGGTGTCGCAGACCCGCAACGAGGTTAAGACGGGCGGTTATGGATTGCTCAATCTGCGTTCAAGTTATGAGTGGGATACCGTCCGTCTGGATCTGGGTATCGAGAACACCTTGGATCAATTTTACTACCAGCCGTTGGGCGGGGCTTACGTGGGGCAGGGGGCAACCATGTCCGGTGGCGCAGTCCCCTGGGGAACCCCGGTCCCGGGGATGGGGAGGGTTGTGTTCGGCGGGTTGACGGTGAAGTTTTAAACGTATACGACATTGGCTCAATGATCGCGGTGGGCCGGGGGATCATTTCCCCTGTAGCCCCGAAACCATTGAATTTGATTAGATTTACCCTCTAATCGCCTTAATGTTTGAAATGCCGGATGCCGGTGAACACCATGGCCATGTTGGCTTCGTTGGCGGCGTCGATGACCTCTTGGTCGCGGATGGATCCCCCCGGTTGGATGACGGCGGTGGCCCCGGCGGCGGCGGCGGCGTCAATGCCATCCCGGAAGGGGAAAAATGCGTCGGAAGCCAATACAGACCCCACCAAAAAATCTTCCTGACGTTTGAGCGTTTGCTGTGTTTCGCGTGCTTTCCAAACGGCAATGCGGGAGGCGTCAACCCGGCTCATCTGACCGGCACCTACCCCCACTGTGGTGAGGTCTCGCGCATAGACAATGGCGTTGGATTTAACGTGTTTGGCAACCTTCCAGGCAAACAGCATGTCCAAAAGTTCCCGTTCACTGGGGGGGCGACGGGTGACAGTTTTTATGTCGTTGCGGGTGAGGAGATGGTGATCCCCCTCTTGGAGCAACATGCCGCCACGGACCCGTTTCATATCCAAAGTCCCTGGATGATTCGGGAGGTGGTTGGTTGCGGACGGTCCGAGGGGGGGCGTTTCCAACAGGCGCAGGTTGCTTTTCTCCGCGAGAATGGCCCGGGCTTCGGCGTCAAATCCCGGAGCGATGACCGCTTCGACGAAGGTTTTGGCGATTTCACGCGCCAATGGACCCGTAACCGGGCGATTGCAGGCGATGATCCCCCCAAATGCGGAAATCGGATCGGTATCGCGTGCCCGACAATAGGCGGCGAGCAGATCATCATCCAGGGCAACACCGCAGGGGTTGGTATGCTTGACGATCACCGTCGCCGCTTCATCAAACTCTTTGACCAGTTCAAAGGCACCGTTGGCATCATGAATGTTATTGAAGGAAAGCTCTTTGCCTTGGAGCGGTTTGGCCTGAGAAACACAGGCATGATCCAGGATGGGACGTTCTTCATAGAATGCGGCCAATTGGTGGGGATTTTCACCATACCGCATCTCTTGGCGTTTGTGAAACTGAAGGGTGACGACGGCAGGAAACCGTTGCGGTTGGTGGGTTTCGTCCAATGCCGTCAGCCAGTTGGCGATGGCGGCATCATAGGCGGCGGTGCGGACAAAGACTTTTTTGGCCAGATGAAAATTGGTGGCGGCGGTGACTGCGCCACCCTGGGCGTTCATCTCCGTGAGGATGGGATCATAATCTTGAGGATCGGTGATGACGGTGACGCCGGCATGGTTCTTTGCCGCCGAACGCAACATGGCGGGTCCACCGATATCAATATTTTCAATGGCCTGTTCCAGGGTGCAACCCGCTTGGTTGACGGTTTGCTCGAACGGATACAGATTGACCACCACCATGTCGATGTTTTCCAAGCCGTGGGCATCCATTTGGGCTTTATGGTCGGCGTTGCCACGGATGCCCAGCAGACCGCCGTGAATCTTGGGATGGAGTGTTTTGACCCGGCCATCGAGCATTTCAGGAAATCCGGTATAGTCGGATACATCGGTGACCGGGATGCCATGATCTTTCAGAAAGCGGGCGGTACCGCCGGTGGAGAGGATGCGGACCCCGAGGGAAACGAGTCCGTGGGCAAAACGGTCCAGGCCGTTTTTGTCGGTGACGCTGATAAGTGCCGTATGAATGGTAGGCATGAATGGTGATTCCCAAGTCAAGATTTGCGTTCAAGAATGGCGGCAAAAAAGCCGTCGGTTTGTGATCGATGGGGGTGAAGGGTAAAAAAAGGTGACGTGGGGTGCAACCCCTGGCATGGAGTAAGGCTTGCGATTTGGCTGTGGGGGACCAGATGAAAATCACGGTACTCCGCTAAAAATCCGTTGACGACCTCTTCATTTTCCCGGGCCATGAGGGAACAGGTTGCATAAATCAATCGTCCTCGGGGGGCGACCAGCCGGGCGGCGGCTTGCAGAATGGCGCATTGACGCATGTGGAAGGTTTCCAAAGCGTCGGGGGTCAATCGCCATTTAATATCTGGGTTGCGGCGCAAGGTTCCGGTGGCACTACAGGGGGCATCGACCAAAACACGGAGGGCACCTCCTTGAAGTTTTTTTAAAGCGCGGTCCCCTTCATGGCGTATCGTCAGGGGGGTGATGCATTTTAATCCCCCCCGTTTGCTCCTTGGATTTAAGCGTTGCAATCGTTTTGCATCGGTATCGATGGCCCAGACGCGGCCCCGATCGGCCATGAGTGCTGCCATGTGCAAGGATTTACCTCCGGCTCCTGCGCAAAAATCGATGACGGTCATGCCGGGTTGTGGTGCGACTAGGTGGCCAATCAACTGGCTCCCCTCGTCCTGGACTTCAAAAAATCCCTGCTGGAAAGGGGCCAGGGTTGATAAAGCGGGTCGTCCGTGGAGTCGTAAACCATCGGGTGAACAGGGGGTGGCTTGGGAGAGGATCCCTAGGGACTCCAGTTGGGTTTGTAGGGCTTGCCGTGTGGTTTTGCGAATATTGACGCGGATATCGACCATTCCGGGGTTGTTTAATGCTTCCGCCAGGGCTTGGGTCTCTTCCTGGCCCCATTGTCGCAGCCATGATTCCCAGATCCAGGGGGGTACGGATAATTGTTTCCAGGGTGGGAGTTGATCGATCTGAAAAGGTTCTTCAATTTTGGCGATGGGGGGGAGGGGTGGTGGCCAGTGGAGGGGCGTTGCGCCCGATTCCTGAGCGATTTCCATGGCCGCCATGGCTGTCAGAGACTTCAGGGTGGGGGGGAGGTTGGGAAAATGGTGGTGGTGTCGTGCTTCCAGCAGGTCGCGGAAACGCAAGACCCGGTAGACCAAGGCTCCGATGTGGCGACGTTGGAACTGGCCACTGCGATGGGTACGGAAATGGTGATCCAGCAGTTTATCGGCGGCGTTGTGTGTTGCAAAAATTTGTTCCAGGAGTAACCCTGCCTGGGTTATTTCATCCACGGGTCGTGCCTCAAAAAAAAATGATTAAAAGAAAAAAGGGGTCTGGGGGATTGCCCCCAGGGTTTTGACTTTGTTTTTGATTTTGCTTTTGACTTTGTTTTTGCTTTTTCACGCGCCCCTTATCCCGAAGCATTTTTTTTCGCGCTTTTGATTTTCGCGAAAAAAATGCGCAGGGCG
>PEAO01000002.1:0-11273 GCA_002753615.1 Magnetococcales bacterium DCbin2 | reverse complement strand
CAATGCAATGTTTAAACGCTAATCCTGGCATTATGCTTGATGTTTTTCGCAAAAGGCGCGAAAAACATCAAGCTAAGGCGCGCGCCTGCGCATTTTTCCCTTTAAAAGAAAAGGCACGGGAAAAATGCTTCGGGAAAAGGGCGCGTGGAAAAACAAAGTCAAAAGCAAAGTCAAAAACAAAGTCAAAAGCAAAGTCAAAACCCTGGGGGCAATCCCCCAGACCCCTTTTTTCTTTTAATCATTTTATGGTCTCGGTCAGACCGCCACTTTCCTCGGAAAAAAGAATAGCGTCCAATACGCTCCTAAGAAGTACCCAGAGAGGGACCGCGAAAAAAACACCGGAAAGGCCCCAGATGGAGCCAAAAAACAAAACCGCCAGCATAATGGTGGTGGGATGAACCTTGACGGTCTCTCCCAAAATCATCGGGGCCAGGATGTTGCCGTCTATAACCTGGAGAACAGCATAGATGATCAACGGGTTGATGGCGTCCCAGGTGAGTCCCCACTGAAAAATGCCCAGAACCACCACCGGCAGGGCAACCACCGCCAAACCTAAAATGGGAATCAAAACCGAAAGTCCCGTGAGAAGTCCCACCAGGAAGGCATATTTGAAATCGATGAACAAAAAAGCGGCATAACTGGTAGATCCCAGCAGCAATAATTCCCAAAATTTTCCACGAATATAACCACCCACAGCGGTATCCACATCCGCCAGGACGCGGTTGATCAGGTCACGATCCCTGGGCATATAACGGACAAAGGAATCGATAAGAATTTTTTTATCTTTCATGAAGAAAAAAACTAAAAACGGAACCAGGACGAGATAAACCATTACCGAGATGACGCCGGGCAAACTTTGCAGCAGGAAAGTGACCGAATCGCCAGCCATCTGTTGGGAACGCTCCACCAGCCCCAGGAGGACGTTTTCGGCAAAGGCCGAATCACCCCATCCCGAAACCGATTCGCTCATCCGTATCATCAATTCTTTCAGGGTTTGGGTGATGTGAGGAATATCTTGAGAAATTCGGATCAGCTCTCGCACCAGATTGGGCAGGAGCGAGAACAGCAGAAGATTGAGGACAAGAAAAAAAAGACTGAAAATGATGACCACCGCAACCATGCGCGGTAGCCGAAGTCTGATCAAGGATTGAATCATCCCCTCCAGCAGATAGGCCAGGATCAGTGCCGTAAGATAAGGGGCAAGGGACTTACCGAAAAAGGCAACACCCCCCCCCGCCAGAACCATGGCCAGAATAAGACCGGTAATCTGAGGATTTCCCAAACGCCGGGTGATTGTAGAGAGAAGCCTGGACATGAATGAATGGTTTTTGTTTAACCTTAGAAGTGGACGGTTGAAACGGTCGTCAGGGGAGAATCAATACCGGAGTATGGACGGTAACCCGGTGAAACAAGTCGATGATATCATGGTTTGCCATCCGTATGCAGCCTGCGGAAGCGGGTTGTCCCAGCCGGTGCGCATGGGGTGTGCCGTGGATGTAGATATAACGTTCACGGCTGTCGATACCCGGTCCCCGGTTGATCCCTTCTTCCAACCCCTCCAACCACAGGATGCGTGTGGTAATGCAGTCCAAACCCGGTGGTGCGGCATCGGTGATGATGTCGCCGGTGGGTTCTCGGCTTTTAAACACTTGGCCCAGGGGGGCATCCGCGCCGATGCAGGCGCAGATACGGTGAAGACCCGTAGGCGTCAGGCCACTGTCGGCTAGGTTTCCAAACCCCTTGATGCTGGTAGAGACAGGCCAGCCATCTGGAGGAAAACCGTCACCCAATCCATAGAGTCTTTGTTCGGTCCCCAAGACAACCAGGGCAGGGCCGAGTGATAAATCCCACCCAGAGGTGCGGAGGCGGGCCGTGGCTTGTTCAAGTTGTGGGGGCACGTCACGCCGACCTTTTTTGGAGTGAGGATTTCCTGGCTGACCGGACAAAGGGGTGGAAATATGAGGAGTGCCGATTCCCCTACCAAGAGGGTTACGCTGATGTCAATCAGTCATCGCTGCCAAAGATACCCAGAAGTTGTAACAGAGATGTGAAAAGGTTGACCACATTGAGGTACATGCTCAGTGCCGCTACCGAGGGAGAAACGGCCCAAGGTTCCATTTTCAGGCGTTGGGTTTCAAACAGGATGAAACCGGAAAAAATCAACGCCCCGACGGCGGAGATGGCAAAGCTGATGGCGGTGGAGTGAATGAACATATTGACCAAGCCGCCGACGACGACAATGATGAGACCGGCAAACAGCATACCACCCATCATGGAGAAATCTTTTTTAGCGGTCATGGCATAGAACGTCAGGCCAAAGAAGATGGCTGCGGTGAGAAAAGCGGCCTGTCCGACGATATGGGACATGCCGGCACCGACATAGATGGCGATGACCGGTCCCAGGCTGAGGCCGGATATGCCGGTAAACAAGAAGAGCGTGGCGGTATTTTGTACCTTCATGGCCAAAAATAAGGCTCCGAACATCATCACCATGAGGATGATGGGATGCTCATGGGCGAAGGGGAGGGTCATCCCCACAGCACCGGCGGCAACGGAGACGACGAGGCTTCCGGCCAGCAGAGCATAAACCTGCTTGAGATAATTGATGGCACCCCCTTCGATGGTCAAGCCGCTCTGCCTGGCGTCTGCGGCGGTCGGATAACCTTGGGGCGTCGGGAATCGGCGGTTTTCGTTCACGAGGAAAACTCCTTGGAATGGGTTTGTTGACGTTTCTTTCTGGCTTGTTTTGCCAAGGGGATCGGCTGAGAATCGGGCTGCTTGGGCAATGCGCCGGGGCATCCGAAGAAAAATGTACGCTCAAACCTCCTACCCTTTCACGGAATTCTACCAAATAATTCCACTAAAATCCAGCGGTTTTGGTTGGGAGGGGTGGGGCAGGTTTAAGTTCCGGTCGGCGTGGTTAGGATTGGATGGGTTGATGACAGGGCTGGAAAAGAATGGTTCTCTGCGGCATAGTGGGCTGCGGGTCGGGTGCTATCAGATTAATCATTGTTTTGGCCATTGGAAGGTTATGAATCCGTTATCATCCCCTCTTCATGCAATCCACGATGCCATGGCCGAAGCCTGTCGTCGCGTTGGGCGGTGCCCCGATTCCGTGCAACTGTTGGCGGTTTCCAAAACGCAATCGGCTGCGGTCGTGGATCAGGCGGCCATGGCGGGTCACACGGTGTTCGGTGAAAATCGCGTACAGGAGGCGCGGGATAAAATCGCGTTGGTCAAGGAAAAAGGATTGGTGTGGCACCTGATCGGACCGTTGCAACGTAACAAAGTGAAGGTGGCGGTCGGTCTGTTTCAGATGATCCAAAGCGTGGATTCTCTGGAATTGGCCCAGGAAATCCATCGGCGAATGCCCCCTGGCAAGGCCATGCCGATATTGATTCAGGTGAATGTGGGCGGTGAAGTCCAAAAATCGGGTCTGGCTCCGGGGGATCTTGAAAATATCCTGATCGCCATGGCACGACTGCCGGGGATTTCAATCCAGGGTTTGATGACGGTTCCCCCATTGTTTGAGGATCCTCAGGCAACCAGACCCTATTTTCGGGCATTGGCTGCGTTGTCACGGTCTATGAGGGCCTTGTCCATTCCTGGAGTCTCTATGGATACGCTGTCCATGGGGATGAGTCATGATTTTGAAGTCGCTATCGAGGAGGGGGCTACCATGGTCCGTGTTGGAAGTTCGTTGTTTGGGGTACGCAACGGCTGAAATGATCTCGGTTAGGATGAATGTGAAAAAAATGAGAATAAATATCAAATTCAAGAATAAAATTATCATCTCTTTGGTGGTTCCCGTTTTATTTTTGGTTGGGATTAATCTGTGGGCATTCATGGCAAGCCACAGGGTGTCATCATCGACCGAGGTGATTCGGGGAGAGGGGATTGAATTGGCGTTTTTGGCCACGGGGATGGCCAAGGACATCGTCAACGTCCAACAGTTTTTGACCGATGTTTCGGCAACCCGTGGTCGAGATGGCTTGGACGATGGTTGGCAAGAAGCCCAGAAACATGCCGTTGCGTTCCAAGAAGCGATCGAAGCGTTTCGCCGACGTATTTCCAAGACGGCTGATCCGGGCCTCCATGAAACTTTGGATACCTTGAGCCATCGTTTTGTCACCTATTATGCCCAGGGCAAGAGCATGGCCAAGGCTTACGTCGAGGGGGGGCCTGAAAAAGGTAATTTGGCTATGCCCGATTTTGATCGGGAGTCTTCCGCATTACAGGAAGTATTGTCGCCGTTTGTTGAAGGGCGTTTGGCATTGGTAACCCAACTGTTGAATGATGTCGATGATCGTTTTGTCGCCTTTCGCAATGGGATTACCCTGGCTTTGGTGTTGGCGAGTATCCTGGTTGCTCTATTGGGGTGGTTGTTGGTGCGTGCCTTGGTCCGTTCGTTGGGGCGGATAGAACCGGTGGTCGAAGCCCTTGCCGATGGCGATATGACGGCGCGTGTGGTGCTGGATGGGATCAAGGATGAGTTTAGTGCCATCGGCGAGAAGATCAATACGTTGGCCGAAACGATGCTGCGATTGATGTCTCAGATTTCGCTTCATTCGGGTAGTCTGACGGCGTGTGCCTCGGAGTTGGTCCAGATCAGGCATGTGATCAGCGATGATTCCCGTCGCTCCCAGGAGGTTGTGGGGACGGTTTCGACTCAAAATGATGCCTTGTCCCGGGAAATTTCCACGGTCAAAGAAGCCATTGGTGTGGCGGCGGCAAGCATTCAAAATATTTCTGTTGCCACCCATCAGGTTTCGGAAAATGTCACCAGCATCGCTACTGGGGTTGAGCAGACCAGTGTGAATATTTCTACCATGGCGGCGGCGGCGGAGGAAATTACCGCCAATATCAGTGGCGTCAACAATAATTTGGAAAGTGTGGATGGTGCGGTTCGGAATGTGAGTGTGTCTGTGGCCGAGGTCACCGAAAGTTTGAATGATATCCGTATGCGGTGTCAGAGGGCCAGCGATGAATCCCAGGCGGCTTTCAATCATGCCAAAAGTACCCAGGAGGTGATGGATCAACTGTCACAATCGGCGCGGGAGATCAGCCATGTCGTGGAGGTGATTACCGATATTGCTGAACAGACCAATATGTTGGCACTCAATGCGTCCATCGAAGCGGCGGGAGCGGGTGATGCTGGAAAAGGTTTTGCCGTGGTCGCCAACGAGGTCAAGGAGTTGGCGCGTCAGACTGCCGATGCCACCAAGATGATTCATAGCCAAAACAGGACCATTCAGAATCATACCCGATTGGTTTCCAAGGCCAATATGGGGATTGTAGCGTCTATGGAACGGATTAACCGGACTAATATGGAAATCAATCTTTCCGTGGATGAACAGACCAACGTGGTTCATGCCATATCGGCGGCTATGCAACAGGTGGCCGAGGCTGCCGCCGAGGTGACACGTAACGCACAGGAACTGAATGTGGCTGCTCAGGATGTGGCGCGGGCTGCATCGGAGGCGGCCATTGGTACCGCGGAGGTGGCCAATGCTGCCCAGGGGGTGGCCGCTGCGGCGCAGGAGACGGCATCGGATAGTAATTTGGCCATGGAGCAGGCTCTCGCTATGCAGGCGTCGATGGATCACACCGAGAAAGTGTCCCATGAGGTCAATGAAAGTGTCCACCAAGCGCGATTGACTGCCAACTCGATGAAGCTGTCATCGGACCAGTTTGATCGGTTTGCGCGGGTGTTACAGGATATGACCAATGCCTTGTACGCTTCTCAGATCAAGATTGATTTGGGTGAGACGTTGTTCAATGTCAAGTCTGTCAAAGGGGAATATCTGGGCATCTTGGCGCGTATCGAGGGAATTATTGCCGGTCGTGTTTCTGAGGATCAGAGGGTTTTGCCACCTGCTGGCGGGACCATTCTTGGACTGTGGCTGCAAAAAATAACCGGTTCTGAGTTAGCGCATAAGTCGGTGATCAAGAGCCTGATTGTCCTGCATCGGGAGTGGCATGAGACGGGAGAACTCATCGTCGGGATGAAGCGAGAGGATGCGTTGGTGGGTATTTCCAGTCTTCTGGAAAAACAGAATGAAATCTTTAAAATTATTGATTTCCTTTATCTTCATAAGGATGGAGAACAGGTGGCGGAGGAACCTTTTTTCCCCTGGACTGGACGATTGGCGATGGGTTTGAGTACGTTGGATGCTGACCATGAAAAGCTGGTCGGTATGGCAAACAGGCTCCACGTTGCCATGTCCAAGGGGGAAGGGCGTCAGGAGGTTTTAGACCTTATTGCCAAACTGGGTGATTATGTTCAATTTCATTTTTCCCGCGAGGAGCAGTTGTTTCAGCAATACGGCTATCCTGATTTGGTAGCCCACCGCAATGCCCACCGAGACCTGATGGCGCAATTGACGGAGATTGGTACGCAACTGGATCGGGGTGATTTTTCGGCGATCATGGATTTGCTTTCTTTGACAAAGGTTTGGTTAACCAAGCATATCATGGAGGTTGATCATGCTTATGTAGCATTTTTCAAGGAAAAAGGTGTCGTATAAATTCCCACGGGATGGGTGTTTTTCCGACTACTTTCTTCTGTCTATGCCAAATATTGATTGACTTGAGATGCAAAAGTGGTATTAAACTGACGATGTTGGGGGGCAGTTTGGTTTTATAGAGTATCATCGATCCGCAGGGACAATAACATGAATCTGAAATTTACTACAGAGATTGTTCAGGCTTACGTTGCCAACAATGAAATTGCATCATCAGAAATTCCCAATTTGATCCAGTCTGTTTATCGAACATTGGCGATCCTCTCCGAGGAGTCTGGTTTTCGTTTGGATCATCATGATTCGGATCCAGGAGACGATGTTGCCAAAGTTGGAAGGGGTGTTCTGGTGGATGAGGAGAGGCGGCCTTTTGTTGATCCTTCCGATGCCGTGACGGAAAATGCGGTGGTTTGTTTGATTTGCGGTAAGGAGTTGAAGGCGTTGAAGGGGCATCTGTCGCGGACGCATGGCATGGATGTGAACGCCTACCGTCGTCGTTTTAATCTGGACGCCGATTTTCCGATGGTGGCACCCGCCTATTCGGAGAAGCGTCGGCAATTGGCCAGGGAGTCTCGTTTGGGCGAGCGTATACGGGCTTGACGCATCTTAAACCGGGAGGACTTGGATTATGGATGGTCGTTTGATGGAAGGTGCGGATTGGGATATCGATCTCTTGGGGAAAACGGCCACCCATCTTCCCACGGGTTTGACCATCCGATTTGCTGCCGCTCTCGACGGCAGTGGTGCCATGACCGCCGATTTGGTCAATCCAGAGCGTCTGGAGGGGGTTGGGGATGAAATACTCCGCGAACTGCCGTACCGCGCTTGGCAGGTCTATGCCGAGTGTTCAGAGCGTGCTTTGGCTGTGGAAAATTATTAAAAGAAAAAAGGGGTCTGGGGGATTGCCCCCAGGGTTTTGACTTTAAACAAAAAGATTTCCATGTTTAAGCTTTTGACTTTGCTCTTGAATTTAAACAGGGTCAAAAGCAAAGTCAAAAGCGAAGAATGAAGCTTTTTATTTAAATTCACAATCAAAACCCTGGGGGCAATCCCCCAGACCCCTTTTTTCTTTTAATAATTTTATGGAATGTCAACAGGTGCTACATCGCCAATTTTCCCGGTCCCGGCTCACCGGGGTCAATCAGCGACAGGATGGAACCCTTGCCATAGAGGCGTAGCTGATAATAGACCACTCCCGTGATAACTCGCTTGACATAATTGCGGGTTTCGGTGAAGGGGATGTTCTCAATGAAGGCGAGGGTTGGTTCGATGGACCGGCGTTGACGCCAATCTTTTCCACGCCCCGGACCGGCGTTGTAACTGGCCAATGCCAGCACCAGATCACCGTCAAAGATGTTTAACATACGCTTCATATAGGATTGGCCCAAGGCCAAGTTATAGGTCGGGTTCCGTAACCGATTGGGATTGGAAGGGGGGAGTTTTTCCCTTCTGGCGACTTCTGCGGCGGTCGCTGGCATGAGTTGCAACAACCCCACGGCATGGGCATTGGACTCGGCGTGGGGGAGAAATGTGCTTTCCTGACGGGCAATGCCCCACACCAAGGCGGGATCCAAGGACCAACCTGGATCCGGTTGCCAGTGGGGGGTGGGATACAGGCCACTCCAATAGTGGGGTCTCCCGTCCCCTTTCATGATCTGAGACAACTTAAGGGCATAATCATAGGCACCCGTATGGGTGGCCAAGCACAGACGTTCCTCAGGGCTAAGATGGTAACGCTGGCCGAGGTCATCGATTTCAGGGCCGTTATAATGGGTGCGTTCGACCGCGCGCAGTTGCAGCATTCTGTGCAGATCTTGCTGCATACGGGGATCGGTGATGGAATGGCAAAGGATGTCGGGTTCACGGAGTGTTGGCAATTGACCATCCCGGGTTTCCAGGGCGATCAGACCATAAAAACTGTCTGGAGACTGGGCCGCTTGGTTGATCCACATCTGTTTGGTTTCGCGTGATTTTGACAGTTCCGCCGCCCACCATGCCCCTTGGGAACGGCGGTGGTCGGATTTGGCTTCCCGACCCAACAGTTCAAAAAGTTCCAATGCCCGTCCATTGTTCTTTAACCGATAGGCACTCCATGCGGCCATCCATGCGGAGTCTTCCAGTTGGGCACCCTTCTCCTGGACGTTTTGATACAACAGATTCATCACATCTTTGAATCGGTTGTCGTCATAAAGGACACGCGCCAGACGGTAGCGGAGAAGGCAACGGTCATCGGTACTTAAATATTGCGCTTCCCGACCCATCAGCATTTTGGACAGACTGGACCAGGATTTTGTTTTTCTAAGCCACTCAAAACGGGCATTCCATAGTTCCGGGCTATTGGCATCCTGTTGATTTAAACGCGCATGATATTTGGCGAAAAGCTTTTTATCGCCGCGTGTGGCGGCATCCAAGGCGAAAAAATAATCGCTACGATGGATGGGAAAAGTTTTGAGGAAATTTTTGAGGGGTTCTGAATGGCCTTGACCGATGAGATTGCGTGCCCGTTCTTCGCGGTCTGTGGGATTGAGTTTTCTTTCAAAAATGGCCGTTTTTTCGATCAAATCCTGGGGAAAAGAGACCCCTTCCAAATATAAATTGCGCCACAGGGGTTCTGCCTCGGCCATCCGATTGTTTGCCAGGAGTTGTTGCAGATAATAAACCCGTCCCGCTTTGGTCACGGGAGGATGGCGGTCATACCAAGCCAGAACCTCATTTTCTCCGGCGGCATGGGCGATACGAACCTCCACCATTCTTTCAATACGCCCCCTTTGGGCATGGTTGGGCCAGCGTTGGAGGAAATTCATCAGGCGGGGGAGGGTTGCGTCATAACTGGGATGAAGCAACAGTTCCAACTCCAGATAAGAGGCCAAGCCATCATCGTGTGGCCAGGTGGAACGATCTAGTACCGCATCGATGGAGCCGCCACTCTGCACTATGGCAAAGTATTGGCGGAAGCGCGTCAGTTCCTGGTCGGATACTGTGTTTGCCCAACCGGCATTGAGTAGAAAAGGGCCAAGTAACGCGACGAACAGGCTTGCCACAAGGATGGGATCAGGCAAGATTCGCCAGAATGTCGTTCTGTAATGACCGATAGGCATGAAGGGACCACCCGGTGAAAAGGATTAAAAAAAACCTTCGACAAATTGCTCAGGGTCAAACGGGCGGAGGTCTTCCATCGCCTCGCCGACACCGATAAAACGGATCGGCAGGTTGAAGGCTTGTGTCAAACCGACGACGACACCCCCCTTGGCCGTTCCATCCAGTTTGGTGATGATCAGCCCGGTTACCCCCAGATCATCATGGAACCGTTTCACCTGACTATGGGCGTTTTGTCCGGTGGTGGCATCGAGTACCAGCCAGACTTCATGGGTTGTCCGGGAACCTTGACGGCCAAGCACTCTGTTGATTTTTTTCAACTCTTCCATTAAATTAATTTTGGTATGCAAACGCCCTGCCGTATCGGCGATCAGAAGATCGAACCCCCTTGCCATAGCGGCATTGTGGGCATCGTAAATGACCGAGGCACTATCGGATCCCTGTTGTTGCGCGATGACTGGGCAGTCGCACCGTTGCCCCCACAAGCGCAATTGTTCCACGGCAGCGGCGCGAAAGGTGTCTCCAGCGGCGAGCATCACCGATTGGCCCAAGCCGCGATAATAATGGGCCAGTTTGCCAATGGTGGTTGTTTTGCCGACGCCATTGACCCCGACGATCAGGATGACCCCCGGTTTTTCCGGCCATGGTTGGGGATCGACCTGGGATGATTTGAGCCGTTCCAGTACGACCTGGCGTAGGAGTTGGCGTAACATTTCGGGTTGTTTGATCATCTCGCGATGATGGCGTTGTCGGACCTCTTCGATAATCGCGACACTGGTTTCAAGTCCGAAGTCGGAGGTGATCAATAACCCTTCCAAATCCTCGAACAATTCCTCATCGACGCGACGCCCTTTGATCAGGTCGTCCAACCCTTTGGAAAAACGTTCACGAGTTTTTGTGAGACCCTGTTTTAACCGTTCAAGCAATGACATCCCACCCGTCTCCTCCATCTGTTTCTTGATGAGCCTGTTTGTATTGGTGTCTGGGGGGTCAACGGGCCGGTCCTTCGGTATGGATGGCCCGTTCCAGTTCGTTCCAAAAGGGTTCATCGCCCCGGTATCCCTGAAACCGTGCAATTTCCTTTCCATCCTGGGTATACACCAGAAACGTGGGGACGAAGAGGATTTCCCAAACTTTATCTTCAAAGTCCGATGGGGGGGCATCCTTGTCGATTTCGGTGAGTGGAAATCGTTGACCCACCGCAGTCTTATGATAAAACTTCCCCACAGTTTCCCGAAATTCACGGCAGTAGGGACAAGCTTGCGTGGAGACCATGATCAGACGGCCCGATACAAGTTCCTCGGCGGATGCGGTGCGGCAACAGAGCAGAAGATAGAGGAACAACCAGAATTTTTTCATGGTGGTGACTAGGCAAGGGCTGACGGGCAAACTTAGAACCGGGTATCTCATGCGACAGTTGACCCTCTCTGCACGCACTGTACCATGACCGTACCGAAACTTTCAATAATCATTCCAGTTTTCAACGATGCCGGGGAATTGGGGCGGTTGCTGGATCGTAACCGTTCAGACCCCCCACCTTATAATTATTGAAAGAAAAAAGGGGTCTAATGGTATGGTCCGCCCCGTTCCTAAACGGCATCAAAATGTGCCAAGATGGAGTTCTTAATCAACCATCTGAACGAAGAACGGAGCGAA
>PEAO01000147.1 GCA_002753615.1 Magnetococcales bacterium DCbin2 | reverse complement strand
ATGTTGAAGGTGCTAAAACATGGCATTATGCGTGATGTTTTTCGCAAAAACCGCGAAAAACATCACGCTAAGGCGTGCGCCTGCGCATTTTTTTCGCATAAAACAAAAGCGCGAAAAAAATGCTTCGGGAAAAGGGCGCATGAAAAGCAAAGTCAAAAGCAAAATCAAAACCCTGGGGGCAATCCCCCAGACCCCTTTTTTCTTTTAATCGTTTTTATCGATCACCATGAACACTCCAAGTCCTGATGACATCCAACGCCTCAATCATCTGGTCGCCATCGTGCGCGAACATAATGATCGCTATCACCGCCAAGATGATCCCACCATTTCCGATCCTGAATATGACAGTCTGTTTCAAGAATTACTGGAACTGGAAACCCGTTTTCCCCATCTGGTAGACCCCCATTCCCCCACCCGTCGGGTTGGTGCCCGCCCCCTGGCCGAATTCGCCAATCTCACCCACAAACAACCCATGCTGTCACTTTCCAACCGTTTCTCACCCGAAGATGTCACCACATTTGATCGCCAAGTCCGCGAAGGGCTGGAAGTCACAGCAATCATCGACTATTACGCCGAACCCAAACTGGATGGTCTGGCCATCAACCTGACCTACATCCACGGCATCCTGACCAGCGCAGCAACACGCGGCGATGGCCAAGTCGGGGAAGATGTCACCCTGCAAATCCGCACCATTCCCGTACTCCCCCTGAAGCTTTCTGGAGAAGAACATCCACATACAGTTGAAATACGCGCCGAAACATTCATCCCCCTGGCCGCCTTCGCCAAAATGAATGCCCAGCTACAAAAGCAAGGGGAAAAAACCCTAGTCAACCCACGTAATGCAGCGGCAGGAGCCATTCGACAACTCGATCCACGCATCACAGCACGTCGTCCCCTAACCCTGTTCTGCTATGGCCTGGGATGGGTGGAAGGGTGGCCCTTGCCAACAACCCAAGAAGCGATCATCCAACAGTTGCAACAGTGGGGTTTACCAACCTGCCCTGAAGGCGGTGTGGTCCCAGGGGTTGACGGCTGCCTGGCCTTTTTTTCACGTTTGGGCGAACGCCGTCATACACTCCCCTATGAAATCGATGGTGTCGTCTACAAAGTTAACCGGATAGACTGGCAAAAAAAACTAGGCTTTCGACACCGCGACCCCCGCTGGGCAACAGCCCATAAATTTCCCGCCGTCGAGGTCGCCACCCTGGTGGATGCCATCGATATTCAAGTGGGCCGCACCGGTGCCCTGACTCCCGTAGCACGCCTGCAACCGGTCCATGTCGGCGGCGTCGAAGTCACCAACGCCACCCTGCATAATTTTGAAGAGATGGCCCGTAAAGATATCCGCCCCGGTGATCGGGTGTTGATACGGCGTGCAGGGGATGTCATCCCAGAAGTCGTTCGGAGACTACCAGAGGCAATCATTGAGAATCGCCCCCCCCCCATGGTATGCCCCAACCAATGCCCAGTCTGCGGGTCCACAGTCGTCAAACCAGACGGCGAAACCGTCGCCCGTTGCAGCGGTGGTCTCTCCTGTTTTGCCCAACGCCGCGAGACCATCAAACATTTTGCCAGCCGCCGCGCCATGAATATCGATGGCATGGGCGATAAAATCTGTACCTTGTTGCTGCAATCTGGCCAAATCACCACCGTCGCCGACCTTTACACCCTCAAACACCAGCGCGAAACGTTGATGGCTCTGGAACGATTGGGGGAAAAGTCGGTGGATAACCTTCTGGAAGCCATCGATAACAGCCGAAAACGATCCCTGGAATATTTTTTGTTCGCCTTGGGGATTCGTGATGTGGGAGAACGGACAGCGGTATCCCTGGCGCGGCATTTCGGCACCATGGCCGCGATCATGGCATCCAGCCAGGAAGCGTTGCAGGAAGTTCCCGATGTTGGCCCAGTGGTCGCACAAAAGGTTTGCGAATTTTTTGCCTCACCCCAAAACCGAGAAATGATCGAACATCTTCTGGCAGTTGCCGATACCCATTGGGCAACCGCCGATCAGAGTACGGCAACACCGCACAATCGACCATTGGCGGGGCAAACCTGGGTCATCACCGGCACGCTGACCGCCATGACCCGTGATGAAGTCAAAACCCGCCTAGAAAGCCTGGGAGCCAAGGTGACCGCCACGGTTTCCAAAAAAACGACACGCCTCCTTGCAGGCGAAAATCCCGGCTCCAAATGGCAAACCGCCAAAAACCTGGGAATCATGATTGTGAACGAGAAGGAATTCATGGAGAGCATCGCGCATGAATCACCATGAAAAAACGGACCGTTGAATACGACAGAACTCGCCTTTGATTGCATCATCGTCGGAGCCGGCCCCTCTGGATTGGCCGCCGCCATCCATCTGGGTCAGTTGTCCCCGCGCCCCCTCGCCATCTGTCTCCTGGAAAAAGGGGCCTACCCCGGTGCCCATGTCATCTCAGGAGCGGTCATGGACCCCCAAGGGTTGGATTCGTTACTTCCCGACTGGCGACGCACCCTGACGCTCCCCTGGTCCACCGTCACCCGGGAAACATTTTTCCGCCTCACCCCCAATCAAGCCTATCCCCTCCCCCATTTTAATCTATTCGGTAACCGGGGTGCCATCCTGATCAGCCTTGGCCAACTCTGCCGTCACCTGGCCCAGCAAGCCCAACAGGCGGGGGTCCACATTTTTTCAGGATTTGCCGCCTGCCAACCTATTTTGGACCCTCACGGAACACTGCGTGGCGTCATCACCGGAGATAGGGGGAAAGATTCCCAAGGGAAACCATTGGCCAATTTCCAACCCGGTGTGCGACTGACCGCCCCCATCACCCTGATTGCCGAAGGGGCCAGAGGACATCTCGCCAGTACCCTGATCCGACACTTTCATCTGGATCGGGGAAAAACCCCGCAACATTTCGCCCTGGGGGTCAAAGAAGTCTGGAATATTCCCCCCGAAAAATCCCAATCTGGGACCGTGGAACATGTCGTCGGCTGGCCTCTGGGACATGGCAACAGCGGCGGTGGCTTTATCTATCACAGCCAGAAAGGGCGTCTGGATGTGGGATTGATAGTCAATCTTAATTATACCAACCCCATGACCAATCCCATGGCCCTGTTGCAATGCCTCAAGACACATCCTCTCCTGCAAGAAAGGCTGACCGGAGGCTCGCCATCGGAAGCGGGGGCCAGAGTTCTGGTCAAAGGGGGGATCCAATCCCTCCCCTTCCCCGCTTTCCCTGGAGGACTTCTGTTGGGTGATGCGGCGGGATTTCTGGATGGGGCGCGGATGAAGGGGATTGATCATGCCCTCCTTTCGGGGATGGCCGCCGCCCAAACCGTCATCGCCTTGCGCGACACCCCGGCAACCTCCACCCAATGGGGGTACCATTATTGGCAACAATTACAGGCAACGATACTGCCCACCCTCAAAAGAGCCAGAAATGTCCAGCCCGGTCTGGAGCTGGGGCTGGGATGGGGGATGATTCATGGCTTGGTGGATCAAAAACTGCTCCGAGGAACCGCCCCCTGGACGTGGCGATGCCATCATCCAGACCGCTCCCCACGCAAAAATGGGGGACCATGCACCCAACCCCAACCCTGCCATGGACCCATGGTGATCGACCGCGACCAGATGTTATTCCTGGCCGGCGTGGAACACCGCGAAAACCAACCCCCCCATGTTCACCTGGAACGGACAATCCGTGGGAACCCTACGATTTCCCCAGAACATCACTATTGCCCAGCCGGGGTGTTCTCGCCAACCGGAAACCCGGAGAAACAAGAAAGCCGCCTGCGTCCACACCGTTGCCTTCACTGCCAAACCTGCGTCATCAAAGATCCCGACGCCGCCATCACCTGGACACCTCCCGAAGGGGGCAGCGGTCCCCACTACCGCAGCCTGTGATCGCAGCGACCCGATCAAGGAGACACAACAAACCCTTCATCCAAAATCTTCCGGGCCATCGCCAGGGCGTCCTCCCGAACCATACCAACAGGGATGCGCGAATCATAAAGGAGAGCCAACAACGTCCGATCCTGTTGGGTCAGTTCATTATTCCCGCTTTTATCTTTAAAAATAGACCCGGTAACCGCATCGCTATCGTTGGGCAAGCCCATGATCTGCGCCAACTCCTCAATGACACACGCGCGGATCGTCTCCCGGGAATGCTGACTTGGAATCACGACGATTGCAGCGCGAATTTCATCCCCCTTTTTGAAAAATTTGGCAAAACAAGTGGAACTTCGGATCATTTGATCCACATGTTCTTTTTTATTGTCAAAATAGCGCAAAACGGTCTTGTGGATTTTATCCTGCGGGATAAAATAGACGATGACATTAAGCTGACGGGTATCAAAATCATCCGCAACCATGCCAGACTTGCGCATGTTTTCGGAATAGATGAGTGCCATGTCATGCCCTGTCAATCGGTGCAGATCATCTGTATGCTGCCGGATGTCGGCGTCCAAAAATTCTGGAGCCGCCCCCTGCACACCGATCCGAATGGGATTTTTCCATTTACGCACCCTGTCAAACCGCTCGTGGGTGTACTCATTGCCAAACGCGATCACATCAAAATGGGCAATCAGGGTATCCTTGTCTCGGAGAGGCATCCCGCCCATAATAAGAGGGACCATGATCACCCCAAGAATTGGCCAAAAATGAACCCATTGAAACCACAAAGACATTTGAGCTATCCTTTTTTTCGGGGATCGCATAAGATCCCTGGACTATGGAACAGAAAACGCCAATGACCGAACTGAAATACGGATTATCGGATAAGGATTTTAGCCGTCTGGCCAAGTTTATCCAGACCGAGTGCGGGATTCAAATGCCCCCCTCGAAAAAATCCCTCGTCACCGCACGCCTGCAAAAACGTCTTCGCCTCCTCAAGATGGATTCCTTCACCGAGTATGTCGATTGGGTACTCCATCCCAGCGCGGCAGGTCAGGAGTTGATCAACTTTATCGATATCATCACCACCAACAAGACCGATTTCTTCCGAGAACCGGGACATTTTGACTTCATGACCAAAGTCGCCTTACCCGATCTCCTCGACCGACAACAAGCGGGGGTACGTCGCCCCGTGCAAATCTGGAGTGCCCCCTGCTCCACCGGCGAAGAACCCTACACCATGGCCATCGTACTCCGTGAGTTTGCCGAAAACCAACGATTGCCGCAATACAAAGGGCAAATACTGGGGACCGACCTATCCACCCGGGCACTCAAACATGGCCAGGATGCCGTCTATGATATGGATAGAGTGAACACCCTTCCCATCGCCATCAAGAAAAAATATATGCTGCGTGGCCGCAACCAAGACAATCCCAAGGTAAAAATGGGGCCAGAGATACGGCAAATGGTCAGTTTCCAACATCTTAATTTTATGGATCCCAGCTATAACGTCGGCAGGACCATGGATATTATTTTTTGCCGTAACTGCCTGATCTACTTTGATCGCCCCACCACAGAGTCCATCGTCAATAAGCTCTGCCGCCATCTCGCCCCCGGCGGTTATTTTTTTGTCGGACATTCCGAAACCCTAAATAACCTCAAAGTTCCCGTGACCCAGGTGGCTCCCACCATCTATCAACTTCCACAAAAGAGTTGATCACTTGGCCATCCCGACCATAAGGAATGATCCCTTCCAATGGCCAAGGCCATGCTTAAGTAGCGGGAAAACCCAGCTTTTGGGAGTCTTTGGCGACCCGATAGCCCATTCCCTGTCCCCAGTGATCCATAATCTTGCCTTAAGTCATCTGGATCTGGACTACCATTATCTCCCCTTTCACGTTACGCCGGAACATTTGCCCCAAGCGGTACACGGATTTCGGATTCTGGGGGGGAAAGGCTTCAATGCGACCGTCCCTCACAAGGAAGCCTTGGTTGCATTGATGGATGACTTGTCGGACGCTGCCATCCGAACTGGGGCGGTCAATACCGTCAGTTGCCAGGACCGGCTCATCGGCCACAATACCGATGGTCATGGTTTCCTGGCTGCTCTGCGCGATATGCGACCTGACTTTCCCCAAGGGGGCAAAGCGTTGATTCTGGGTGCCGGGGGTGCCGCCCGCAGTGTTTTGTCGGCGTTGCTTACGACTTCGATCGAGGCTATCTTCCTGGCCAACCGCACCGAGGAACGGGCGCAGGCTCTGGCCCGTTTTTTCGCCCCCCATGATACCCAGCGTCGGATCCAACCCATGGCCCTGGTAGTCGATCAACTCCCCTGGCGTGAAATCACCCTGCTGGTCAATACCACCTCTTTGGGGTTGAAAGGGGAAACAACGCTCCCCGTGGCACTGCACCGTCTCCCCGCCGATGCTTTTGTCTACGACATTGTTTACGGCCCCCAGGGAACCCCACTCACACGGTTGGCCCAACGTCATGGCCTGCAAACCATGGATGGCATGGGAATGCTGGTCCATCAGGCGGCAGCGGCCTTTCACCTTTGGACGCAGCATGAAATGCCCATCGCCATCATCAAAGACCACCTGCGCCAACGGGCCAACGCGGATCGTCAAAAAGCCGATTAAAACCACCCCACTCCCAGGGCAATCGCATTTGAAATTGGCACATCCAAATGCTTCGGAAAGAATAAATTATTAAAAGAAAAAAGGGGTCTGGGGGATTGCCCCCA
>PEAO01000146.1 GCA_002753615.1 Magnetococcales bacterium DCbin2 | reverse complement strand
TTCGCTCCGTTCTTCGTTCAGATGGTTGATTAAGAACTCCATCTTGGCACATTTTGATGCCGTTTAGGAACGGGGCGGACCATACCATTAGACCCCTTTTTTCTTTTAATAATTTTATTGAATGTCAACACGCCCTAGTTTTTCAATCGGGTCGGTTGGGCGCATGGGCGATTTTTATGATGATGATGGCCTGAAAGGTGAGTGCAAACGATGCGCAGCGAAAATGATGTTACCCTGGGAGCGGTTTTGGAAGTCCTCGAAGGTTTTCGTTCCGAGATGGAGGCCATTGATAAAATTGCCGGGACGATTGCGGCAAAAACGACGCGGCTGATACGCATTGTCTTTGGGCTTTTGACTGGGGTGGCCATCGTTATTTTTTTCATGGTCAATAACCTGACACGGGATATGTCTGGGATGCTGTCCGAAATGACCGTCATGTTTGAACACTTTGGCGGCATGAGTGACGACATGCACCAGATTACCGGGTCTGTGCAAAACATGGGTGCCAATATTGAGGGGATTCCCGTGATTGCGGAAGCGATGAAGTCCATGAATCAAAATGTTGGTGGGATGAAACAATCGGTGGCTGTGATGCGCCGTGATGTGACAGGCATGAATGCCGATATTGGCAACGTCGCGTTGGATACCGGGGAAATGGCGGGAAGACTCGTGACGGTGACTCGTGCAGTGACGCATATGCGCTATAATGTGAATCAGATGTCACGTCCTACCGAGATCATGAATATGTTTAATCCATAGTCTTCCGTTAGGGAAAAACCATGCAGAATAACCAACTGTCGGACCCTACTGTCCATGTTCTCTATGAGCCGACCGTCGCAGAGATTCAGCAAGGGATGGATCAGGGGGCGTTTTCTCTGACCTACCAACCCTATTTTGGTCACGAGATGGATGAATTGCTGGGGATTGAAACGTTCATCCGGTGGCGGCATCAAGGTTTGGGCGTCATTCTGCCGGCGGTACGATTTATTGCAGCGGCCCAACAGGATGCGGAACTGGCCTTGGCAATGGATAGCATGGTGTTGCATGCCGCAGCTGGGCAAGCCAAGGAGTTCGGGCGGATATGGGGAAAAAAATTGCCCCTGGCTGTCAACTGTATGACCTGGAATCGGGAAGAGGTGTTTCTGGCCATGTTGGAACAGGTCAGGAAGAGATATGCCGATGGCTTTTCTGCCTTGGAACTGGATTGTACCGAAGCCATTTTTTCGGCGGATAGTGCTGCGGTGTCCCGGAATATGGTGGCTTTGGCCAGGAAAGGGATTGCCATGGGTATGGATAATTGTTCCCTGACCTCCGATCTGATTCCAAAAATCAAGGGACTCCCCTTGCGTTCATTAAAAATAAATCTGACTCATTTTACCCGATCCGACAAAGTGACCGAGACCAAAAAACTGGTCAAACAATTACGACGTTCCCATTCTCTGAATCTTGTGGCGGTCGGCGTTGAGGATAGCGAAGATTTGGAATACTTAAGGGAGGTCGGGTTTAATGCCTTTCAGGGGGCTATTTTTAAATGCCCACTGTCCGCCGAGGATGTCATCCGATTTTTGCAATTCATGCAACAGGCGCATGATGCCTATTAGGGTCTATTGACGCTGCCTTTCCTTTTTTCGTCCCCATTTGCTTGAAGCATTCGCCGAATTGTGATAAAAGCCATATTTTTGTGGTTATTTTTTTATCATTCATTCGGGGGAAAGCCATGCTATGTCATTGATCGGATTGTTGGAAAACATCCCTTTCTTTGAAAGTTTTACCAATGATGAAAAATCTTCCTTTGTTCAATCCGAGGATCTGTTTGTCACCCTGAAACCCGGCGAATTTCTCATCAGGGAGGGGCCGGACCCGGATAACGCTTTTTTTATTATCCTGGAGGGGCAGGTCACCATTACCAAAAACAGCCTACCGGATACGGTATTGGCGATACTGGGGGCTGGAGCGGTATTGGGGGAAATGACCTTTTTGAGTGGTCATCCCCGTTCGACCCATGTGATTGCCGAAGAAGGGGTGACGGTTTTCAAGGTCAATCAGCATACCATGAATCGCCTGGATGCCCATTTGCAGGTTAAAATTTTGCGCCAGCTAACCGAGGTTCTCATTGGACGTTTGGAAAAGCTGACCAATGATATGGTTCAGCAAAAACGGATCAATGAAACCCTGACCTTGGCATTACGCGGGAAAATTCTTTCCTCGGAATAGGGTGTTCCGACGACCTGAACCGTCGGCGTTTCATGGGTATCACTCAAAAAAATGCTCCAAGAACGATATCATTCCAAGTTATCAGTCCAGAGCCATTGTTTCCTGTTTATTGGTCTGTTACCCATTGCATGGCCAAGCATTGACCATTCGTCGCCCGTCGAGGAAACAGGATTATCAAGCCATTCTCTCGACTTTGTGGAGCAACCAGTACCGTTTCAATCTGGGACTTTTCCTCGCCAGTTTTTATGCTAAAGATGGCATTACGGGCTAAGATCGCGTAAAATTTATGGATAATCTCAATGTCCTGCCTAGTTGGGAGATGGAAGATCATGTCGCAAGCTGTGACTATCGACGATATTTGGGAGTTGTTCCGGGAAACTGACCGGAAATTTCAGAAAACCGAGCAGATGTTCCAGGAAACTGATCAGAAATTCCAGGAAACTGACCGGAAATTTCAGAAAATCGAGCAGATGTTCCAGGAAACCGACCGGAAATTCCAGGAAACCGACCGGAAATTTCAAGAAACTGAGCGGAGATTTCAGGAAACCGACCGGAAATTCCAAGAAACCGACCGGAAATTCCAGGAAACCGAGCGTATCGTCAAAGAGGTTTCCCGCCAAATTGGCCGGTTGGGTGGTCGTTGGGGTGAGTTTGTGGAAGGGTTGATCGAGCCTGCCTGTATCGACATGTTTACGAAGCGTGGCATTCCGGTGGACGATGTTTTTTCACGGGCGCGGAGAAAACGTGGCGGCCAAACCATGGAAATCGATTTGCTGGTGGCCAACACCGTTGCGGCGGTTTTGGTTGAGGTGAAGAGCAATCTTAGGGTGGAAGATGTCCATAACCATCTGGAACGGCTGGATCAGTTCAAGATTTTTTTTCCGCGTTATGCCGATTGTATGGCCTACGGTGCGGTGGCGGGGATCGTCATCGACGCCGATGCGGACCAGTTTGCCATCAACAAGGGATTGTTTGTGATTGCCCAGTCGGGAGAATCGGTCCACATCGTCAACGATGAAAACTTTGTCCCTAAAATCTGGTGAGGGTTGTGTCCTATATTAGGTGACGGCCACCATCGACGTGCAACACCTCTCCGGTCACGCATTCGGCCCCCAAGAGATAACGCAGGGCATGGAGTATCGCTTCCGGTCCCATCCTATCGGCCAGCGGGGTACGGCGCACCATGGCATCAAAACCGGGGCTGCCACCTTCAGGGGGGAGAATGGCCCCTGGGGCGATGGCATTGACGCGAATTTTGGGGGCGAGATCTTTGGCCAATACACGGGTTGCCATGATCATCCCGGACTTGGCGGCACCATAAGCGGCATGTCCCCCCAAAGGGCGTTCCCCCCAAATATCACAGAGGGTGATGATGTGACCGGCAACGGCGGATTGTTTCATCGCTTGTGCCACATTCATGGAGAGCCACAGCGGACCCTGAAGATTGACTTTAAAGATGGCTTCCATGGTTTCCCATCCACCCTGGATCCTGTCTGGGAGAAATGCACCCGCATTGTTGACCAAGAGTGTGATTGGCCCCCAATGATGTTCTACATCTTCGACCACGGCTCCGATATTTTGGGGATTTTGAAGATCCAGCGCAAAGACCTGAGCTATCCCCCCATCTGTTTTGATTTGATCCGCCAGGCGTGACGCCTGGGCTACCGAACGATGACAGGTCAGCGCGACGGCAAATCCCAAGGAGGCCAGATCACGACAGATCATCGCGCCAAGACGACCGCCGCCGCCGGTTACCAGGGCAATTTTCTTGGGAGCATTTTCCATGTTATCCATCACTGCGCGGATGGAAACGTTGATGGACATCCTTGAGTCGTTCTCGTGCAACATGGGTATAGATTTCGGTGGTGGAAATGTCGGCATGTCCCAACATCATCTGTACCCCGCGCAGGTCTGCCCCATGGTTGAGCAGGTGGGAGGCGAAGGAGTGACGCAACAGGTGCGGTGAAAGTTGCGTTGGAATGCCCGCTTCCAGGGCATAACGGCGGATGATGTACCAAAAATTTTGCCGCGTCATCCCTTTGCCCCGATGGGTGACAAAAAGGTCAGCCACGGCCCGTTTTCCCAACAGCACGGGCCGCGACGACCGCTGATAACGATGAATCAAATCCAGAGCGACTTCACCGATGGGGACGACCCGTTCTTTGTCCCCTTTTCCCACCACCCGTAAAAAACCATATCCTTCATCCAAGGCATCCGTGGTCAGTCCGACCAGTTCGGAGACGCGCAATCCGGTGGCATAAAGGGTTTCCAACATGGCGGCGTCACGCAACCCCAGATCATCCTGACGATCAGGAGCCGCCAACAAGGCTTCCACATCGCTTTCACTGAGCGTTTTGGGCAATCGCCGCCCCCGTTTGGGACTGTCCAACAATTCGGTAGGATTATGATCGCGGAGTTCGGACGCTGCCATCCAACGGAATAACCGTCCAGCGGCGGAACGTTTGCGTGCTATGGAGGCGGGGGCTAGGTTTTGGGTTGCCAACACCGCCACCCATTGGGAAAGATCTTCATGGCCCGCATCCAGGAAACTGGTTCCGATGCCGTCCAGATAATGCGACAAACCTTCCAGATCATGCCGGTAAGCTTCCAGGGTATTGTTTGCGAGTCCGTGTTCGACCAGCATGTTGTCCAGAAACTGGCGTAATAATTCCACGTCGTTCATGGGCGACCTCGAACGGTTCCACCGTCAATCTGCGTACTCTTAGCGAGGGGAATCGGTATGCGGGCGGTGCGGCGGATGATGGCCCGTTTTTCAAACAGCGGTGTTGAGGCATACACCACTTTTTCCGCCTCGCAGAGGATCACTCCACCCAAGGGGGCAAACCATCGGTTACCCGCTTTTTCCCACGCACTGGCCCAACGCCAGGATAATTTTCGTTTCAATGGTGGGCAGAACAAGGCATAACACCATTGTCTGGGGACCAACAGGGTATCTTCCAGGAGCGATCGTAGTTGACCTGGCGAATAAGGGCGTCCCCAACCGAACGGGGTTGTATCGCCCCGTGCCCACAAACCACCACGGTTGGCCACCAGGATTAAAATCCGCCCACCGGGAATCAGCACGCGCCACACTTCGCGCAATGCCGATTTGGGATCGGAAGTCCCTTCCAGCAGATGTACCATCACCACCCGTTCAAACCAGGCATCTGGGAAAGGGAGGGCATCGGGACGGACCTGAGCGGTACGGTTTGCCGCCCCGGTCACCCCCAGCACCACCCCCATTTCCGCTGGAGCCGCCCCCATGGCGTTTCCTGTCCAGGGACGCAACCAATCCAGGTAGGGTTGGGCAAACCCCAAACCCAGCGTCCGTTCCGACGGATTATCCTTGAGGAGCCGTTCCATGGCTCCCCCCACCAAACGGACCACCAAACGTCCTTTGGGTTCTTCATACCAGCTTTGCAATTGGGTCGCTTCAAAGTTCATGCTATGGTCTTTGCGGTCCCGAACCGTTGACACGATTTAGAGGAGATAGCCGATGTCCGAAAATATCCCTGTCATTCATGCCATCCCTGTACTCAAGGATAATTATACTTGGCTATTGGAAACCTCTCCTGGGTATGCCGTCCTGTTGGACCCTGGAGATAGTTCCGCGAGTATCGCGGCATTACAGCGGCACCATCTGACTCTAACCCATATTTTGATCACCCACCACCATCAAGATCATATTGGCGGCGTTTCTGACCTAGCCCGGCTGACCGGGGCCAAGGTTGTGGGCCATGCCCTGGACGCCGGGCGATTGCCCCCTTTGGATTTGGCTTGCCATGATGGTGATTCCCTGACGCTGGGGCCATGGACCTGCGAAGTCCTGGCTACGCCGGGGCACACCATCGGCCATGTCGTCTATCGCATCGCCGACGCCCTGTTCACGGGGGATACCCTGTTTTCGTTGGGATGTGGCCGACTTTTTGAGGGAACCCCGGAAATGATGTGGGATTCTATAAAAAGACTACGGGGGTTGTCTGGTATCCAACGTATTTTTCCGGCCCACGAATATACCCTGGCCAATCTGGGTTTTGTTTTGCAACTGGAGCCGGGCAATCCATTTCTCTCTTCTTTCCGGGAGTGGGTACACCAACAAACCGATTTGGGAGTGCCGACTCTCCCCACAACGATGGAACGGGAACTTCGTTGTAACCCGTTTTTGCGGGCCGATGAGACCGATTTTGCCGCACGCATTGGCCTGGGCGGCAAAACGGGCGTTGCGGTGTTTACCCACATACGCACCATGCGCAATCATTATTGATTCAGGCTACTTAATTTTGTCCCTACCAAACATTTGGCGATGGGAGGGGCTGGATTTTGCTCAGGGCAATTGCATTTGGAATCCTTTGACATTAGGCCGTGTTGGTATCCGATAACTTGAGACACACCCTAGAAAATTATTAAAAGAA
>PEAO01000145.1 GCA_002753615.1 Magnetococcales bacterium DCbin2 | reverse complement strand
TCAAACCCGCGACTATATACCAAATCCCCCAGCAAAGGATGACCAATATGCGCCATATGGACCCGAATCTGATGGGTCCGCCCCGTTTGCAAAACACAATGAACCAACGCACACCCAGTCAATATCTCCACCACCTCAAACCGCGTCACCGCCTCCCGCCCACCCTGAACCCGTACCGCCATTTTGGTCCGCGCCGTAGGATGCCGACCAACAGGGGCATCAATCATCCCCGATCGATCCCTGGGAACACCACGAATCAACGCCATATAACGCCGCGAAACCGTATGCGCCTCAAATTGACGCGATAATCCCTGATGGACCACATCGCTCTTGGCCACGACCAATAAACCACTGGTATCCTTGTCCAAACGATGGACAATCCCCGGTCGCAACCACCCCCCAATCCCCGAAAGCTCACCCCCACAATGGCCCAACAAAGCATGAACCAACGTCCCCTCATGGACACCCGCCCCCGGATGCACCACCATCCCCGCCGGTTTGTTGATCACCACCAAATGCCCATCCTCAAAACGGATATCCAACGCAATCGTTTCAGCAACCAACGCAGAAGGTTTCAAATCGGGAACCGTCCACTCCACAACCTCCCCACCACGCAAACGTTGCGACGGCGACCGGATTAAATGGCCATCAACCCACACCCGCTCCTCCCGGATCAACCGTTGAATCGCCGTGCGACTCAACGAGGCATCCAGGGACACCATCGCCTTGTCCAGACGTTCCCCATCCATCTCTGCGGGCAAGTGCATACGGACCGGATTCATGGCATGATCAACCCAAACCGTCATCACAAACCAAGGAGACCCCCCATGAACGGTATGCGACTACTCAAAGCCATAGTCATCCTGGGAGGGGTGTTGATATTCGTCGGTCTCACCATGCTCATGCTGCGCGTCACCCAAAAAACCAACGCCATCCCAAATCCCACCACCGACACCCAATCCACCATCATCCCCGAAACCACCCTCACCCTGACCGCAGGCACCCATATTCAAACCATCCTTTCCACCAATCAGGGACTAGCCATCTGGGCAACAACCCCCGAAAATAACGCCGAAATTCTCCTTCTGGATGCCAACGGCAAGCTGAAAAAACGCCTGTTCATCACCCATCCTGGTCAGGCCGTAGCGCAAACCCCAAAAAATTGACGCTGGTGTCACGATCAAGCCGCCACTCCCGCAACAACGGAGAATAAACCATCCCCGTCACATCACGCATCCGCAACCCCGCATGGCGCAAATCCGCTTCCAATTCCGAAGGACGAATAAATTTATCATGCCGATGCGTCCCCCGTGGCAACCATCCCAAAATATATTCCGCACCCACAATGGCTTTGAGCCAGGATTGCCAAGTACGATTCAATGTGGCAAAAAAGAATAAACCACCCGGCTTCAAGACCGATGCCGCCTCCCGGATAAACCCCGGAACATCTGGAACATGCTCCAAAACCTCCATGGCCATCACCATGTCAAAAAACTCCGTTCCCGACTCCTGCAATTGGCCTGTCGATTGCATTCGATAGTCAACGTCCGAGCCGGTTTGACGCTGGTGTGTCTGAGCCACGGAAATAATCGTATCGGAGCGGTCGATGGCCACGACCTTGGCACCGCGCTGCCAAAGTCCTTCCGCCAACAGACCGCCACCACAACCGATATCAAGGATGGACAGATCTTTCAGTCCAGACTTGAAATGGCCAGCGGCACTGTGCTGGATGTAGTCCAAACGTAGAGGATTGATCTGATGCAACGGTTTAAACTTGCCATCAGGATCCCACCATTCATCGGCCATGGCCTCGAATTTGGCTATTTCATCTGGATCAACGGTTGACATTGCTGACTCCGTTTTATCTTGGTTTTGGTTTGCACTGAGGGAAAAGCTTATCATGATTTCATCCAATCGGGTACAAAACAAGGAAAACCGGGAAACTTTTCCACAGCACCCCAGGCGTGATTTTTTAAAGCTCCTCGCCGTCTCTTCCGCTGCGGGGTTGTTGCTTCCCCCAGGCTTCGCGTCCGCTTCCGTGCGCCCCAACCGCATCACGGATCTGCGCGTCTGGTCCGCACCCGACTATACGCGCATCGTGTTTGACACCAACCAAGTCGCCAAATACAATCTGTTCAAGTTGAGCAACCCCGAACGCCTCGTCGTCGATCTCCAAGATATCTCCTTGGATGTCCCCGCCTCACGGATGAACCAGTCCGACTCGGTGATTACACGCATCCGCGCCGGTGCCCCCAGTCCCAACGTGGTCCGCGCCGTCTTTGAACTCTCCTCCGAGATCCGTCCCAGGTCTTTCGTCCTCAAGGCGACAGCCGATAAAAGCCATCGCTTGGTCCTGGATCTATTCCGCAAAGATTACGTTGCCGAAGAAGCCCCCCCCCCCGAACCCATCAAAAGAACCAGCAGCGCACGCAATGCCGTCATCGTCATCGATCCCGGACACGGTGGCGAAGATCCCGGGGCCGTCGGTTTCAACGGGACCATGGAGAAAGATGTCGTCTTTCAAGTAGCCAAAAAAATGGCGCGGCAAATCAATCAAATCCCCGGACTGCAAGCGCAATTGACCCGTACTGGCGATTATTTTGTCTCCTTGCGTCAGCGGGTTTCCATTGCCCGACTCCATTGCGCAGACCTGTTTGTCAGCTTACACGCCGATGCCTTTCGCACCGCAGGGGCACGGGGGGCATCGGTCTATGCCCTATCCGAACGGGGAAAACCAACACCCGATCGCGCCATCAACAATCTGGTCCAAAGGGAAAACAACGCCGACCTGATCGGTGGCGTCGATTTAAACACGGTTGCCGACCCCGAAGTTCGCGGCATCCTCATGGATCTATCGCAACGCGCATCACTCAACCAAGCGTTGGTCTTTGGAAAAAATCTGCTCCAAGAGATGGGCAGCCTTCCGCAGACAACCCTGCATTACAACGAAGTCAAACAAGCGGGGTTTGCCGTCCTCAAAGCCCCAGACATCCCGTCAGTCCTGGTTGAACTCTCCTTCCTCAGCAACCCCAAGGAAGAGAAACTGTTGCGTCAATCCAGCCACCAAGAATCTTTGGCCCGGGCATTGGTTAGCGGAACCCGCAAGTTTATTCAATCATCGCACTTGGCCTAAGTGAGCCTGGGACCTGCCCCGCCCAATCGCCCAATCGGTAGACGGGGTGGGTCCGCAAGAAGATTCCCTTCCGACATCACCCCATCGGTTTGAGCGTCTCATCCTGAAACCAAGCCAACTCCGAGCGATAGTTCACAACATCGCCAATCACGATGATTGCGGGGGGCTTGATGTTGAGCGTGTTGATATCCGCCACGACCCGTCCCAACGAGGAGACCAATGTTTGCTGCCGCGCCGTCGTCGCCCAGCGAATCAAGGCAATCGGAGTATCCGAAGAACGTCCCGCCGCCATCAGCCGCTGGGTTACGTAGGGCAGGTTTTTGATCGACATATACAACACCATCACCGGAAACGTCCGGGCAACACCCTCCCAATCAATACGGCTGGCATGGATGGTATCGTCGTCCTGCCCCTGATGATCCCTGGATTCGTGGCCGGTAATAAACGCAACATGGGCATTGACATCCCTGTGTGTCACCGGAATTCCCGCATAGGCCGGCCCCGCGATGCCAGAAGTCAAACCCGGGACGACATTGAAGACAATCCCTTCGGCGGCCAAACGGCAAGCCTCCTCACCACCACGGCCAAAAACAAAGGGATCCCCCCCTTTCAACCGAACAACCCGCAGCTTCCGTCGAGCCAGACTGACCAAAAGATCACTGATCTCCCCCTGACTCATGGAGGGGATCCCCCCCCGCTTTCCTACATAGATTTTTTGGGTAGCGTCGGGAATAAACGACAAAACTTCGGGAGAAACCAAGGCATCGTAGACCACGACATCGGCACTTCGTACCGCCCGATAGGCGGCCAAAGTCAACAGTTCAGGATCGCCCGGACCCGCCCCCACCAGGGAAACCGCCCCAGGGGTCGGCATCCCCCCCTCCACCGCAGGGAGGTCCATCGGTGCAACCGCTGACACAGAATCGATCATCGCAACTCTGTACCCCAATCCCAGTTCAAACCGATAGCACAACTCATACAACCCCCCTGGCATTCAGATAACGGGTATACCTTTTGTCCACCCCCTGGATATGCAGCACAATCCAGTCTTTCATCAACTCCGCCGCCAAACCCACTTCCGCCTCACCCGCCAAAAATGCCGTCTTATACCCCGACACTTTCTTCTCCAAAAATCGATGCATTTCACGATGAGACTGCAACTCAGGATAATCATGGGTACGCATGAGTTCTTCCTCTCTTCGGAAATGCTCCCTGGCAAAGCCAATCAGGTCATCCAACAAACCGGAAAGAGCAACCTCAGACTGGCCCCCAAGCATCCCATCGAGAACCCGATTGATCAAGTCCATGATCCGCTGGTGATCCCGATCCGCCATCAAAATCCCAACAGACAACCCTTCGTCCCACACCACACGATCCACTGTTTTATCTGAATTTAGGCTCATGGCAAAACCGACAATCGCAACAGCAATGGATCCTATTCCCCAGTTTCAGCGTTTTCGATGAAAGCACGCAGAACGCCACACCATCCATGGCCGATATTCGCGGAATTATACCCACCCCCCCCAACACCGATGATCCGTCCATGTCCCAAAGTATTGGCGATTTGAATCAGACGTAGGGCCACATGATAGTGTGCCGTCGGTGACAGGCGCATGTTGGTGATGGGATCGCCGGCAATGGAATCGGCACCACATTGAAAAAAGATAAACTCAGGCTTGGCTTCGGTGATAAACTTGGCCACCTGGGGCCAATGTTGAAAGAAAAGGGTGTCACCCGTTCCAGGAGGCAAGGGGATATTCAGCTTGGTCCCTTGAGCCGCCCCTTTTCCCGTCTCATAGGCGTGTCCGGTACCGGGATAGAGAGTTCGGCCATCCTGGTGCAGATCAACAACCAGCACATCGGGATCCGATTCAAACCCGTAAAAAACCCCATCACCATGGTGGGCATCGATATCCACGTAGGCGATTCTCTGAATCCCAAATTCATCCCTCAGGCAGTGGATGGCCACCCCTACGTCGTTAAAGACACAAAACCCCCCGGCCCGCTCACGCCGGGCATGATGAAGTCCCGCGATGGGAATAAAAGCACTGGCAAACTCCCCCGCCATGATCCTCCGCGTGGCATCGACGGTACACCCCACCACGTAAGATGCCGCCTCGAAGATACCCGGAAATGCCGGGGTATCACCATAATCGAGGTACCCCTCCCCAGTCTGGGACCGTTCCTCCACTAGGTTGCAATAGTCACGGGTATGAAATTTTTCCAGAAGATCCCGACCAGCCAAAACCGGACTTTTTACCAGGGCACGCTTGTCAAGTCCCTGGGTTTTGGCTTCGGACCAAAAGGCATCCATACGATGGGGGCCAAACGGGTGTCCGCCGCCGAAACCGTACTCCCCGATCTCCTTGCCCACGTACACACATGCGGTTTTCGCCATCGAAGTCTCCATTTGATCTACCGGGTAACGACCACCTTTTGGTACAGACCACCAAAGAATTCCGTTTTCTGTACCGACCGCACAGTCACCTCTTTGGGGATCCAATCGGTGATCTCGTTGTTCCACATGTCCATGGCAAACGGTTCGAGGGTCATCAGGACGGGTGCCATGATATAACGAAACGGGTTCAAAACATTGGGCCGGTGATAATCGGTAAAAATCACCTTTCCCCCCGGTTTCACCACACGGATTGCTTCGCGCACCGTCTCCCGGCGGACCTCCAAAGGTTGTTCATGGAGCAGAAAGAACACGACCACCTGATCAAACACGTTATCCTCGAACTCCAACCGAGTGGAATCTTGCCGATGGAGGATCACGTTCTCAAAATTTTTTATTTTCTTGGAGACATTTTCCAACTGGACCTGAGCGACATCCACGACATCGAAGCGGCTGTCGGGTGCCAGCCTAGCGGCGACACTGGGGGTAAAATCGCCGTAGACACAAGCGACCTGCAAAATACGACCGGAGATGGATGCGCCCAACTCGGAAAGCACCTCATCCCGAAGTTTGGCAAAATTTCCCCACAGGATGAAATTAACGATCCACTGTCGTTCGAAGAAACGGACGCCGACCGGGTGCAGATAAGCCCACCAATAGGTTTGTTTTAGGTATTCCGGGACATCGGGATAGGATTCTTCCGGCTCCAGACGGCAAGTCAACTCGGCGTGTTTCTCCCTGGCGGAGTAGGAACCCGATACTTCCGCTGCCGAGGCTTTTTCCATGCGCCGCTCCCGTCGATTGACAAAGTTCACCATTGGCCAATACTGAAGACGGGAACCTTACTGGAACAACCGCCACAAAACAAGGAGGTTTCGCATCATGCTCAGGGCAATTGCATTTGGAATCCCTTGACATTAGGGCGTGTTGGTATCCGACAACTTGAGACACACCCTAAAAGTTATTAAAAGAAAAAAGGGGTCTGGGGGATTGCCCCCAGGGTTTTGATTTTGATTTTGATTTTGATTTTGATTTTGATTTTGTTTTTGATTTTGTTTTTGCTTTTTTCGCGCCCTTTCTCCCGAAGCATTTTTTTTCGCTCCTTT
>PEAO01000045.1 GCA_002753615.1 Magnetococcales bacterium DCbin2 | reverse complement strand
TTTAATAATTTTTTTAATGTCAATACGCCCTGAGCTTATGTTATGAGTTGGTCCATGACATTCATGACCTGGAGAATGTCGGCGCGATCCTGATAAAAATGGGGGGCGAAACGGAGACCTCCGGCACGGGGAATCTGTTCAATATCGTGCGACTTCAGATGGCGATGCAGGGTGAGGGTGTCAACGCCTGGATGGGAAAAAACCAGGATGCCGGAAGGGGCGTGGTGGGTGGCATCCAGGGGAGAAAGAATGCGGCATCCGCGTGCTTGCAGATTGTGAATGAACAGGGCGGTTAACTGGCGGATACGATGGAAAACGTCGTCAATACCCGCTTCCAGGATCATGGATACGCTTTCGGCCAGGGCAGCGGCTCCGAGGATGTTGTGTGTCCCCGCCTCAAAGCGTTTGATGCCATCTCTGGGTTCGATGGAAAGGGAACTGGTGTCGCCGGCATTTTGGACCGAGTGCCAACCCAAGATGCGGGGTTCGATGGTGGCGAGTCCTTTGGCCGAAAGATAAAAAAGTCCGCACCCTTCGGGGGCGAGCATCCATTTATGACCTCCGGCGGCCACGGCGTCAATCCCCATGGCGTTGACATTCATGGGGATTGCCCCCAAACTTTGTACCGCATCGACGACGAAGAGGGTATCGGTTTTTTTCAGGGCGGTACCGATGGTATGCAAATCGACCGTCGCCCCGGTGGCAAATTGAACGGAACTGACGGTCAGGATGCGGGTTCGATGGTTGCAGTGGGCCAGGAGTGCGTTGGCCGAGATCCTTCCATCGGGCAGCGAGGGGACGCAGTGGATTTTGACCCCCTTTCTGCGGGCAATATCCAGCCAGATGATCCTGTTGGAGGGATATTCCTGATCGGTGGTGACGATTTCATCACCGGGATGAAAATTCAACCCTAGGGCGACGTGGGAGAGGGCTTCGGAGGTGTTGCGTGTGAAGGCCACTTCATCGGGACGACAGCCGAGCAGACGGGCACAGGGGGTTCGGGCCTGGTGTAGGGTCTCTTCCAGATGGGAATAGTGAAAGGGTCGCTGCCGGGTCATGAGGTTGGCCAGATGGGTGATGACCCGGGCGGTCCTTTGGGGGATGGGAGAGACGCCGGCATGGTTGAGACAGATGGCGGCATCGTCGCGTTCAAATTCTTTTTTGAACGGGGAAGGTTGTAGTTCCATGGGACGGTCCTTGGTGAGAGAATGAAAACAGCTATCTCCCTTTGAGTCAGTATTGTTTATCGTAGCCGGTGGATGCCATGGGATGCAATAAAAACCTGAAGAAAACTTTTGAAATGTTTGATGGGGGTGGTTGATCATGAATGCGGACGCAGGGATTTTAGAGGAGAAACGGTGCCGCTGGTTGGCGTTGGCGGATCAGCATCCACCGGAATGGTTGGCCTCCTATGTCTCCTCTGGCCAAGCTTCGTGTGTGGTGGTGACGGAGCATGGGGGCGGGGGTGAACCGTGTATGGCATGTCTGGAAAGCATGGAAGATTTGCCCTATTGGGCGTTTGCCTTGGCTAAGTCTTATTTGGACGACGTGGGGGAATGGCCGCTGTTTGGGATGCACGCGGAGTATGCCTTGTTGGACTATGAGAGCCATGGCGACCCTGAACGGGCACTCGAGGAGATCATGGCGACCATCCAATCGGTATGGTGTGATGTGGCGGTACGTTTTGTGGGGATGGGTTCTCATTAGCGGTGGATGGGTGGAACATATGGAAAAAATTGGTATTGTGCGGATTATTATCGAGGAAAAGCAGGATCATTGTTATTGTATCTCCAGCAAAGACATGCCGGGCCTTTACTTGGCAGGTGAAAATGTTGAAAAACTGTTGCACGATATTCCAGGGTCTATCGAACTTTTGTTTGAGTTGAATCATGGAATGAAAGTTCGGGTCGGCAAGGTTGTCCCTGGGGATGAAATGGTCAAGAACACGCCGCAGACCCTGGATCGGCTCATGTGGGCGTTTACAGTGATGGAGTCTTGAATGCCATGGCCATGAATCGCGACTATTCGCAAATTGAGCTGCATGACG
Organism: Magnetococcales bacterium DCbin2; assembly: GCA_002753615.1. Taxonomy (GTDB): domain Bacteria; phylum Pseudomonadota; class Magnetococcia; order Magnetococcales; family UBA8363; genus UBA8363. Next base: position 22,462 of record PEAO01000045.1, on the reverse strand, counting down.
TTCTCAGAGACCGCTTTGGCTTGCGACCGACCTGGTTTCGGACGAGTACCAGTGAGATTTGGGTCAACGACAAGGGGATCAACATACAAATTCCCGATCCCATCGGTGTGGGATACCATTATTGGCTTTATTGGGAAATCATCCATCGTACCGAGGCGATTTTATCCTGAATGGGGGGGACTGGCGGGGGGTGATTTCTTCGATTTTACGGGGATTTCAGGAAATGGGCCAGGATGTGTTGTGCCAGTGCCTTGATTTCATTTTTTGTATAACGACCAGACCAGCCGGGCATGGCGGTCCCTTTGGCCCCTTTGGAAATCACGGTGATCATGGTTTCAAGGGTCAGGCGTTTTCGGGCATCGGGTGAGGAAAAATCGGTGGGGGGGGGATTCATGCTGGAGGCCAGAGGGGTTTTGCCGTCGCCGTGAACCCCATGGCATAGGGAGCAGGTTTTGACGAATGCCTTTGTGGGGTCGAAGTCAACTTCCGCCATGGACTTCCCAGGGAGGATCAACAGGGCGGACGCCACGATGATCTTAAGAAAATCTATCCTGACCATTTTCTGGTTCCTTACGAACGATCTTGTTTTTCAACCATTTTATGGACAAGCGAGAACGTTCTGCAAGGGATGGTTGCGGGGTTTTGGGAGGACCTGGCGCGAAGTATCCTTCAAATTTATAAAAAAATCGCTTATTCTACATGTCCAATCGGGAAGGGTGCCGGTTTCTTTTCGTCCGGCATGGCTTTGACACTATTTTTGGAGCAAGCAGGAGTCCCATGAATATTCATGAATATCAGGCAAAAGAAATCCTGGCCAAATTTGGCGTGGCGGTCCCCCGTGGGCGGGTCGCCTTCACACCGGATGAAGCCGAGAAGGCGGCTCAAGAATTGGGGGGCAGTGTTTTTGTCGTCAAGTCACAAATTCATGCTGGTGGACGGGGCAAAGGGGGCGGCGTCAAAGTAGTCAAGAGCATCGCCGATGTGCGTGCTGAGGCCCAACGGATGCTCGGTATGACCCTGGTCACCAAGCAAACCGGTCCCAAGGGAAAAGAAGTCAAAAGGATTTACGTCGAGGAGGGGTGCAACATCGCCCGCGAACTGTATCTGGGCATGGTTATCGACCGCGCCACCAGCCGTGTGACGGTCATGGCCTCTACCGAAGGTGGCATGGAGATCGAAGAGGTCGCCGCCCGTACCCCCGAAAAAATTCTTAAGGAAGCGGTCGATCCCGCCGTGGGTCTGCAAGGGTATCAGGCACGTAACTTGGCTTTTGGCCTGGGACTCGATGGCAAACAGGTCAATAAGGCGGTTGGTTTTATCTCGGCCCTGTACAAGGCTTTCGTCGCTTGCGATGCCTCCCTGGTGGAGATCAATCCTTTGGTGGTGACCGGAGATGGCGACATCATTGCGCTGGACGCAAAAATGAATTTTGATGGCAATGCCCTGTTCCGTCACAAGGATGTTGTGGGTCTGCGTGACCTCAATGAGGAAGATCCCAAGGAGATCGAAGCCTCCAAGTTTGACCTTAATTATATCGCCTTGGAAGGGAATATCGGCTGTATGGTCAACGGTGCCGGTCTCGCCATGGCGACCATGGATTTGATCAAGATCAAAGGTGGGGCACCAGCCAACTTTTTGGACGTTGGGGGTGGAGCCACAACCGAAAACGTGACCAATGCTTTCAAGCTGATCCTCTCCGATCCTCAGGTCAAATGCCTCCTGGTCAATATTTTTGGCGGTATCATGCGTTGCGACGTAATTGCCCAAGGGATCGTCATCGCCGCCAAGACGTTGAATGTTCATGTGCCGGTGGTTGTCCGTTTGGAAGGGACCAATGTGGAACTCGGCAAGAAAATCTTGTCCGAATCGGGATTGGCCATCATCGCCGCATCCAATTTTGATGACGCTGCTACCAAAGCCGTCGCTGCCCTGGCCGCCTGATAAGGAGAGGATAGAATGAGCATTTTTGTTAACAAAGATACCAAGGTCATCTGCCAGGGGTTCACTGGAGCCAATGGGACGTTTCACTCGGAACAGGCCATCGCCTATGGCACCCAGTTTGTCGGTGGTGTCACCCCCGGCAAGGGAGGGACGACCCACATCAATCGTCCGGTTTTCAATACGGTCGCCCAGGCGGTCAATGCGACGGGTGCCGATGCGTCGGTTATTTTTGTGCCGCCCCCCTTTGCCGCCGATGCCATCATGGAAGCGGTGGATGCGGGTATCCGTATCGTCGTCTGCATCACCGAAGGGATTCCGGTGATGGATATGGTTGCCGTCAAACGGTTTTTGGCGGGGAAAAATTCACGTCTCATCGGACCCAACTGCCCCGGAATCATCACCCCGGGTGAATGCAAGATCGGTATCATGCCCGGTCACATCCATCGTCAGGGGTCCATCGGTGTGGTTTCTCGCTCCGGCACCTTGACCTATGAAGCGGTGGCGCAAACTTCTGCGGTGGGGTTGGGGCAAAGCACCTGTGTGGGTTTGGGTGGCGATCCTATCAACGGGACCAATTTTATCGATTGTCTCATTGAGTTCCAGAAGGATCCGCAGACCGAAGCGGTGATCATGATCGGTGAAATCGGTGGTACCGCCGAGGAGCAGGCGGCTGAATGGATCCAAAAGAACATGACCAAGCCTGTGACCGCCTTCATCGCGGGTGCGACGGCCCCTCCAGGGAAGAGAATGGGTCATGCGGGTGCCATCATCTCCGGCGGTAAGGGGACGGCGGCGGAAAAATTTGCGGCCTTGAAAGCGGCGGGTGTCCATATCGCCCATTCTCCCGCCGACATGGGGGTCGTGGTCAAGCAATCCTTGAAGAGGTGAAACGGGTTCTCCGAATCACCTGTTTAAGCTGTGTCAGGAAGGCGAGAGGAGAGTTCGATGGAAAAGAAGGATCTGGTCATCAGAATCGCGGGGGAGGGGGGTGAAGGGGTCATCTCCACTGGCGATTTCATCGCGGCGGCATGTGCACGAGCTGGCCAGGAAGTTTATACCTTCAAAACTTTCCCTGCCGAGATCAAAGGGGGGTACGCCATGTACCAAGTGCGTACCTCCCTGGATCCCCTGTTCAATCAGGGGGATACCTTTGACATTTTATGTGCGTTCAACGGTGAAGCTTACGAAGTCAACCGCCATCGGCTGGTACCCGGGACGGCGTTTGTCTATGATTATCCGGCGGGGGATTTTGAGCCGGAGATTCCCGATGGTGTGATCGCCTATCCCATTCCCATGTCGCAAACGGCCAAGGATATGAAATCCTACCGTTCCAAAAACATGGTGGCCCTGGGGGCGTTGTCGGCCTTGTTCAACATCAACGAAAAAACCTTGATTGAAGTCCTTGTTGACAAGTTTAAGTCCAAAGGGCCGGAGAATCTGAGCTTTAATCTGGAGGCTTTTCACAAGGGCAAGGAGTTGGCGGCGGCTTTGGATAAGAAAGATCTTTGGCGCGTTGCGGATCCGGTCCCGGCCAAGGATGTTTTGATTATTTCCGGTAACGATGCGGTGGGGTTGGGGGCCATTTTGGGAGGGATCCGATTTTACTCTGCCTATCCCATCACCCCTGCGACCGAAATTGCCAAGTTTGTGGCGGTCCATATTCCGAAGGTGATGGGTACGCTTATTCAGGCGGAAGATGAAATCGCTTCTATTTCCCAGGTTCTGGGGGCCTCCTATGCCGGAAAGCGGGCCATGACGGCTACTTCTGGTCCTGGTTTATCCCTGATGGGTGAGATGTTGGGGATGGCCTCCATGAGTGAAACCCCGGTGTTGGTGGTGGATGTGCAACGGGGTGGTCCCGGCACGGGGATGCCGACCAAACATGAACAATCGGATTTGTTTTTGGCGATTCACGGCAGCCATGGGGATGCGCCGCGTATCGTGATGGCGGTGGAAGATGTGGGTGATTGTATCCACATGACGGTGGAGGCGTTGAATCTGGCGGAATATTATCAATGCCCCGTCATCTTGCTTTCTGATGGATCGCTGGCGTTTTCTACCCAGACGGTTCCTGCGCCCAAGCCTGGGGCGATCAAGATTGTTGAGCGCAAACGGTGGGATGGCACGGGTGAATACCAACGCTATCAGGCGAGTCCCGATGGCATATCGCCCATGGCCGATCCCGGCACCCCCCAGGGGATGCATGTGGCCACTGGATTGGAACACGGTCCTGCGGGTGCCCCGAACCATTCCCCCCCCAACCATGAGGCTATGCATCGCAAACGGTTTGGCAAATTGAAAACGGTGGTGGATTTCGTCGCGCCGACGCAGGTGGATGGTGAGGGTCAGGCCGATGTCGGCATCATTGCCTGGGGGAGTACTATCGGGGTGGTACGGGAAGCGGTGGTGCGGTTGCGTGAAGAGGGGATCAAGGTGAAGGGTTTTTACCCTAAATTGATGTATCCCATGCCGGTGGTCCACTATGAGGCTTTTGCCGCGACATGCAACAAGATTTTGGTTCCTGAGGTGAATTTTCAGGGGCAATTGAGCCATTTCATCCGGGCCGAAACCTCCATCGTGCCGATTTCAATGACCATCTGTGGCGGAGTTCCGTTTACACCGATACAGATCATGAACAAAGTCAGGGAGATTCTCTGATGTCCATCGCTACGGTCAAAAAAGCACCGTTGAAACCCAAGGATTATAAATCCGATGTTTCGGTGGTCTGGTGTCCTGGTTGCGGCCACTATGGCATTCTCAACGCCATCTATCGCGCCCTGTCCGAGGCGGGGGTGGATCCCAGTCAACTGATTTCTATCTCCGGGATTGGATGTTCTTCTCGAAGCCCGTATTTTATCAATTCCTACAAGATGCATACCCTGCATGGCCGGGCTGGGGCTGTGGCCACGGGTGCGCAACTGGCCCGCCCCGATTTGGCTATTTTGGTGCTGGGGGGGGATGGCGATGGGTTTTCCATCGGTGGCGGTCATATGCCCCATATGGCCCGCAAAAATGTGGACATGACCTATGTGCTGTTTGACAATGGTATTTATGGCTTGACCAAAGGGCAGTATTCACCCACCTCCCGCCCAGAGATGAAGGCGTATACGACGCCGTATGGTGGTCCTGAAGAACCGATGAATCCCCTTTTGTACATGTTGACCTATGGGGCCACCTATGTGGCGCAGGCGTTTGCGGGTAAACCGGGTGTTTGCGCGGAACTCATCAAAGGTGGATTGGAACACCGAGGATTTTCTTATATCAATATCTATTCCCAATGTCCCTCTTTTAATAAAATCGATACCATTGAATTTTATCGGGATTTGGTGGAGGCGGTCCCCAAGGATCACGACGTAACCGATCTGGGTGCGGCGATCAATCTGGCGCGGCAAAGCAGTGAGGGGCGGGCACCCATGGGTTTGCTGTACAAGGCGGATCGGCCAACCCTGGATCAACGGATGCACGCGATGGTGGAGGGGGTGAATGGCAGTCCCGATTATGACCTTAACCAGATTATTGACTTGAACCGACCATAAGAATATTCTTGTGTCGAAAAGGGAATCATATTCAGACAGGGATCACCTGCTCCGTGCGCGGGGGAAGGGGGGTGGTCTGGTGGATGCGGATCTGTCATTCCTGGAATTGGTGGGTTTGGATTTTTCGGGGCTTGCTATGACGGGGGCCAATGTATCGGGTAGTCATGTCAGGGGGTGTGTGTTTGCTGGGTGTGATCTTTCAGGGTTGTACGTCCAGGAGAGTGATTTGACGGCCTGTGATTTTCGGGGAAGTGTGTTGGAAGAGGCATTTTTCCAGAAAACGGCCTTGGAGGGGTCGTTATTTCAAGGTGTTGACTTGCGGTGGGCTCGATTTTTATTGTGTGATGTGCGCCGGGGTCGGTTTGTCGATGCCAACATGGAGGGTGTTCATTTTATGGATGCCCAATTGGATGGTGCCCATTTTGAGGGTGCTACTTTGTCGGGGGCGGTGCTGCGGGGGTCATCCTTGACGGGTGTGCGGTTTGTGAACTGCGATTTGCGGGGGGTCGATTTCAGGAAGACCAATTTTCACCACGCCGATTATGCGTCGATCCTGGCCGAAGGGGCGTTATTTTATGGGAAACCCCCGTGGGGTGGTGGTGTGGCGGCAGGCGGTGCCGCAGAGATGGTGATTTTTGATGGAGAATGACGGTGATTCCAGATAGTCCCGACGTGGTGTTGCGACCGAAACAAAAGGCGGTTCTTTTCCGGGCGATGCGGCGTACCATGTCGGAGGTCGAGCGGATCATGCAGCGTTTTATTGCCCAGGAACTGGTCCATATGGATGATGTGGCTTGTGATCGCTTCTCGGAGTTGCTCAATCAATCGGATGCGGACCTGTGGGATTGGTTGACGGGGATTAAAACACCGCCCGTTTCGGTGAATCGGGAGGATTTGCACCGTCTTGAACGGTATCGACGGGAATAGAGTGGGATGGGTAGTCGCGAATAGTGAGTTTGGGTTTGTTTCAACGATGTAAAAACGGGTACGATCTTGTTATAATTCCGATGCATTGCAGTGACAATTGACCGGGATTCTGCCGATACCAATGGATTTGTTCTATTAGCCTAAAGAGAGAGGAGTTTACGTTCAATGAATCTGATTTTCATGGGGCCTCCGGGTGCTGGAAAGGGAACTCAAGCCAGGAAGATTGCGGAGAAATATGCGATACCCCAGTTGTCTACGGGGGATATGTTGCGTGCCGCAGTCAAGGCGGGGACCGATGTGGGTAAGAGGGCCAAGGCTGCCATGGAAAGCGGCGGGTTGGTGACGGATGACATTGTGGTTGGGATCATTGCCGACAGGATTGCGGAGGGGGATTGCAAGAAGGGTTTTATTCTGGATGGTTTTCCCCGGACCGTTGCGCAGGCGACGGCCCTGGACTCGATGCTCAAGGAGCGTTCGCTGAAGATTGATCATGTCATCGATATCACCTGCGATCATGAGGCCTTGGTAGCGCGTATCACGGGGCGTAGTACCTGTGCAGATTGCGGCGAAGGGTATCATAACGTCCACAAAAAACCGGCGAAGGCTGGGGTGTGTGACAAGTGTGGCGGGAAATTGACGACGCGGGCTGACGACAACGAAGAGACGGTGCGCAATCGTCTTTCGGTGTATGATCAACAAACGGCCCCCGTGATCGAGCATTACCGGCACAAAGGTGCATTCAAGACGGTGGATGGGATGGAGCCGATGGACACGGTGTTGAAGAATCTGTGCGCCATTATTGGGTGATCAGGGTTTCCGGGCGGATGGTGTGTACTTCAAGCTTAACTTATAGGGGATGAACGCAAATGGAGATAACGGCAACGGGGTGGCAGGGGTTATACCTGTCGATTTTGTGCGGGGCGGGGGCCATTTTATATGGTTACCTGTCGCGCAACTGGATTTTAAATCTTCCGGCGGGTTCGGCAGAAATGCAAAAGATCGCAGGTGCCGTGGAAGAAGGGGCGCGGGCTTACATGAAGCGGCAGTACACGACGATTACTTATGTGGGTGTCGTGCTTTTCATCCTGCTGGCGATGTTTCTTGGGATTTCCACCGCCATCGGATTTGCGGTGGGTGCTTTGTTGTCGGGTGCCGCCGGTTTTATCGGCATGGGGATTTCGGTCAAAGCCAACGTCAGGACGGCGGAAGCGGCCAAAGGGGGCTTGGATAGTGCCTTGCAGGTGGCGTTTCGCGGCGGTGCCATCACCGGCATGTTGGTGGTGGGGTTGGGGCTGTTGGGTGTGACGTTGTTTTTCATCACCCTTTTGAAGGTTGGTGATCCGACGTCCGCGACGTTCCTCAAGCCTTTGGTGGGTGTTGCCTTTGGTGGATCTTTGATTTCAATCTTTGCCCGTCTTGGTGGTGGTATTTTCACCAAGGGTGCGGACGTTGGTGCCGACTTGGTGGGTAAGGTGGAAGCGGGGATTCCTGAGGATGATCCACGCAATCCGGCGGTTATTGCCGACAACGTGGGCGACAACGTGGGTGACTGCGCGGGTATGGCGGCGGACCTGTTTGAAACCTATGCGGTGACGGTGATCGCGTCGATGCTGTTGGGTTCGTTGCTGTTGCCTGGTTTTACCAATGCACTGGTTTATCCTTTGGTATTGGGTGGTGTTGCCATCATCGCCTCCATCGTTGGTGCTTTTGCGGTGAAGGCTGAAGAAGGCAAGAAAATCATGAACGCGCTGTATCGCGGGCTGATTGTGGCGGGTGCGGTGGCGGCGGTATTGTTTTACCCGGTTACCAAATGGATGATGTCGGGGATTGAGGCGCATCAAGCGCATGGTCAGAGCTTCACGGTTGGGGCCATCTATGGTTGTGCATTGTTGGGTTTGGGTTTGACGGCGGCGATGGTTTGGATCACGGAATATTACACGGCGACGGAATTTTCTCCGGTTCGGTTGATTGCCAAGGCGTCTGAGACGGGCCATGGTACCAACGTGATTGCTGGTTTGGGCGTTTCGATGAAATCGACGGCGGCCCCTGTGCTTGCGGTTTGTGCTAGCATTCTCATTGCCTTTCATCTGGCGGGGTTGTACGGCGTTGCGGTTGCGGCGACCTCCATGCTCTCTATGACGGGGATCATTGTGGCGTTGGACGCTTACGGTCCGATCACCGACAATGCGGGTGGTATTGCCGAGATGGCCAATCTTCCTTCCAATATCCGCGACATCACCGATCCTTTGGATGCGGTGGGCAACACCACCAAGGCGGTGACCAAGGGGTATGCTATTGGTTCAGCGGGTTTGGCGGCGTTGGTGTTGTTTGCCGACTATACCCATGAACTGGCGACGTTTAAGCAGGGTATTGTGTTTGACTTGTCGGATCATTTGGTCATTGTGGGCTTGTTTATTGGTGGACTTCTCCCCTATTTGTTTGGTGCCATGGGGATGGAAGCGGTGGGGCGTGCGGCTGGCAGTGTTGTGGTTGAGGTGCGCAGACAGTTCAAGGAGATCCCTGGGATTATGGAAGGGACGGCCAAGCCTGATTATTCCAGGGCTGTGGACATGTTGACCAAGGCGGCTATCAAAGAGATGATCGTTCCTTCGATATTGCCGGTTTTGGCACCGATTTTGGTGGGCGTCATCCTTGGGCCTAAGGCTTTGGGTGGTCTTTTGATGGGAACGATCATCACCGGTATTTTTGTGGCCATTTCCATGACCACGGGTGGTGGCGCGTGGGACAACGCCAAGAAGTACATCGAAGAGGGTAATTTTGGCGGCAAGGGTTCCGATGCGCACAAGGCGGCGGTCACGGGTGACACGGTGGGCGACCCCTACAAGGATACGGCGGGACCAGCGATCAACCCGATGATCAAGATTGCCAACATTGTGGCCTTGTTGATTGTGGGACTGATTGCCAACAACTAAGCAAATATTGAGTACCTGATTTGACGGCCCCTCTCATGCATTGAGCAGGGGCCGTTTCTTTTGCCGCCGCATGATGACGATCTTCCATCGAGGTGAACGCGCCTGGGAAAAGTGAATTTTCCTGTCGATTTCTTTCACCTTCGTGGTTAAAATCTCCTGGGAACACCAATTGCCATACAATCCGGGAAGGTTCTTTATGAACGACCATGACGTGGACTTTTGCCGGGAATGGCTCAAGAAGGCGGACCACGATGACTGTATGTCCTCGGAGGAACTGTTGACCGAGGCGGTTGCCCGCATTATCCACGAGATTCATCCTGAAAAGATCATCCTGTTTGGCTCCCGTGCCAGAGGAGATGACCGTTCTGACTCGGATGTGGATTTGCTGGTGGTGGCTTCCGAAGAGACGATCCGGTGCCAGGGTAGGCGGCGATTGCTGGGACGGTTTTGGGCTGCTATGGGACGTTTACCGGCGGCATTCGATTTTTTGCTTTTTTCCCCGAAGAAATGGCCTTCTGGCGCGACAGCGTAAATCATGTGATTTGTCGCGCCCTGAGGGAAGGTAGAGTGTTGTATGAGCGGGTATGAACATGCCCTCTCCTTGTTGGCCTTGGCCAACGATGACCTTAAGGCATCCCGTGTTATGGCGCGGGATGTTGAAGACTTCTTCGGGGCTATGATGCTTTTTCTCCTGATTGCAAGTGTGTATGGTGTGCATCATGGGGATGAGTAGCCGGGAGGTTATTCGTATTCTGGAGCAGGATGGGCGGATACGGCACCACCAACGTGGCAGCCATTGCCAGTTCAAACATCCCACAAAACCGGGCAAAGTAACGGTTCCGCATCCCAGGCATGACATGGCCATAGGCACGTTGAATTCCATTTGGAAACAGGCGGGGATTAAACTATGAACTATCCAATTGTCATCCATAAAGACCATGATTCTGACTACGGGGTAACGGTCCCTGACTTGCCTGGATGTTTTTCTGCTGGGGAGACTCTGGATGTGGCTGCTGCCATGGCTGTTGAAGCGATTCAAACGCACGTAGAAGGGTTATTGTTGGGTGGTGATCCTATCCCACTTCCTCAACCCTTGGAGGTCCATCAGGCCAGTCCCGAATATGCTGGTTCCTTGTGGATGTTGGTTTCCGTGGATTTAGGCAAAATTCAGGGAAAGGCCAAACGGATCAACGTCACAATACCTTAAGCCTGCTTTGGCTCGTATCGACCAATACGCTCGGACCCATGGCCCGGACCTAATAGGAGGGATACGTTCTAGCTTTTTGGCCCAAGCAGCATTGCAAGCCATGCGATAAATCCTCCGACCCTTTACATTGGCGGATTCTGGTTTTACCCTCGCGATGTTTTCGCTTAAGCTGGTCGGGAAAATGGCCGATAGTGCTGTTAGGACCGTTTGCGCCCAGGGATTGGGGTCAAAACAATAAAATCCCCTATTGAGAGAGAGTAACGACCATGAGTTTGACCGGAGTCAGCAACGTTGAGGGGCAGGTGGCGACACCCAAGGATCCTATTTTGAACAAAATCCGCAATCTGGCCAGCGAAATCAACAAAATGTTTGATCAAAAGGCGGTTGAAGCCTCCATGGCGGCCTCCGGCCGCACGAAGACCTTTTCCAGGGAAGCTTTTCAGATTTCCCTTCAGGGTGGTAAAACGGCCCAGGGTTCTGTCTACGCCAGACCACGCTAGGGGGGGGTGGATTGGGCGGGTGCGGTTTTCCCAGTGATATTCTGTAACTACGGATGTGATTGTTCATGGAAGAATTTTATCGCTTGCGTCGTTTGCCTCCGTATGTGTTTGCGGTGGTCAACGAGTTGAAGTATGCCGCGCGCCAACGTGGGGAGGATATTATCGACTTTGGCATGGGGAATCCCGACCAACCGACGCCCCAGCATATCGTCGATAAAATGGTCGCTGCCATTGAGGATGGACGTAACCATCGGTATTCCCTCTCTGTGGGGATTGGTGGCCTCAGGAGGGCGATCTGCGCTTATTATAAGCGTCGCTTCGATGTTGATCTTGATCCCAAGACCGAGGCGATTGTGACCATTGGCTCCAAGGAGGGATTTTCCCATCTGGCCTTTGCCATGACGCAACCGGGCGATACCATCCTGGTTCCGAATCCGACCTATCCGATTCATGTGTACAGTTTTGTCCTGGCGGGGGCGGACATTCTGCATGTTCCTCTGAACCAACCCATGGATTTTTTTGAGGGTTTGAAGAAGGCCATGGAGAGTGCATGGCCCAGGCCCAAGGCGGTGGTGGTGAATTTTCCCTCCAACCCGACCGCCATGGTGGTGGATCTTGAATTTTATGAACGGATGGTGGCGTTTGCCGAGGAATATCAGATCTATGTGATTTCTGATATTGCCTATTCGGAAATTTGCTTTGATGGTTATCGGTCGCCCAGTATGCTCCAGGTCAAGGGGGCCAAGAAGTGGGTGGTGGAGTTTTATACCCTTTCCAAGACTTATAATATGCCGGGGTGGCGTGTTGGTTTTGCCCTGGGCAATCCGACTTTGGTGCGTGCTTTGGCGCGTATTAAGTCCTATTTGGACTATGGGATGTTTCAACCGATTCAGATTGCCTCGACGGTCGCTTTGAATGGGCCGCAGGATTGCGTTGATGAGATTCGTGCGCTTTACCAGTCACGCCGGGATGTGTTGGTGGAGGGGCTGAGCCGGGCGGGATGGGAGGTGGAGATTCCCAAGGCTTCGATGTTTGTGTGGGCCAAGATTCCCGAACCTTTTGCCGAGATGGGATCCCTTGAGTTTTCCAAACGGTTGCTTCAGGAGGCCAAGGTGGCGGTGAGTCCGGGCATTGGCTTTGGTCAGTATGGTGAGGGGTATGTTCGGATTGCCCTGATTGAAAACGAGCATCGTACCCGACAGGCGACGCGCAACATCAAGCGTTTTCTCAATGCGGGTGGCGATGTGTCGGCTTGATTGCAAGACCATACCCGGTTTTTCCCCCCTTTGCTTTTGCTCTTTCGTGGTGTGTGTTCATGTGCGTTGGTGGTACAATCCTAGTGGGGTGGGAAGACGGGGGGTAATGTAAGGATTGGCTATAGCGATGAACATGGTACAATTGGGTGATAATCGTCGCCCGTTTGTTGTAAAATTCCCTGGGTGGATGTCCACGCAGGGGGGATTCGTTGTTCGGAGCAATGAGGAAACCAACCATGTCGCTGATGTTCGATTCGTTGGCCTATACCAAAAGATTGAAAGCTGCGGGTGTTCCCGAGGCTCAGGCGGAAATACAGGCCGAGGTTCTCGTCGAATGGATGGAAGATCGGTTGGCCACCAAATTGGAACTGGAACAGGTCCGTTCGGATTTGAAGCGGGATCTCAAGGATCTGGACGTAAAGGCTGAAACCCGGTCTAAGGAACTTGATGTCAAGATCGAAGCGGTTCGTTCGGATTTGAAGCGGGATCTCAAGGATCTGGATGCCAAGGCTGAAGCCCGGTCTAAGGAACTTGATGTCAAGATCGAAGCGATTCGGTCGGATTTGAAGCGGGATCTCAAGGAACTGGATGTCAAGGCTGAAGCCCGGTCCAAGGAACTGGAAGCCAAGGTTGAAGTCCGGTTCGCAGAGGTTGAAGTCCGGTTCGCAGAGGTTGAAGTTCGGTTCAAGGAACTGGACGCCAAGGTTGAAATCCGGTTCAAGGAACTTGATGTCAAGATTGAATCGGTCCGGGCGGATTTGAAGCGGGACATCAAGGAACTGGAGCAACGGATGGTGATTAAGCTTGGTAGCCTGATGTTCGTGGCTGTTGGTGCCGTGGCGGCGTTGGTAAAACTGCTTTGATCTCCCCGCTTCCAGGGTAACTGTTTATCTCCTGGAACATGATTAAAAGAAAAAAGGGGTCTGGGGGATTGCCCCCAGGGTTTTGATTTTGCTTTTGATTTTTCTTTTCCACGCGCCCCTTATCCCGAAGCATTTTTTTCGCGCTTTTGATTTTTGCGAAAAAAATGCGCAGGGCGCGCGCCTTCGCGTGATGTTTTTCGCGCCTTTTGCGAAAAACATTACGCATCATGCCATGTTTTGAAGTGTACTCCGTCCCCGCATAGTGTTTGTCCTACTTGTGCAAAAACCGCGAGGCATCCCCTTGCGCCTGTGGATGATCCGCACCAGGAGTTTATTTGTTGGTGCGGTCAATTTTCGAGAGAATTTCCCGCAAATTATTTCGAGATCTATCCAAATTGTATTGAAATGGTTGTTGATCGGGAAATTTTTTAAACATTGCCTCGATGATGGCTATTTCTTGTTGAAAATGGGCGGCAGCCTCCGTCAACTGGCCCTGTTTGCGGAGGAGTTGTCCCATGTGTTTGTGGGAGATGGCCAAATCGCGCTGCCATCCGGCGTTATTCGGTTCCATCGCGGCCAGATGCTTTGCGATATCCATGTCTTCGCGGTAGGCGGCCAGAGAGTTCGTCAGATCCCCCTGTAGTTGAAGCGCGTCGCCGATTTTTCTATGGCTCACCGACAAATCGCGCTGCCATTCGGCGTTATTCGGTTCCATCGCGGCCAGACGCTTTGAGATTTCCATAGCGTCGCGGTAGGCGGCCAGAGCGTTTGTCAGATCCCCCTGTTTTTGAAGCACGTCGCCGATTTTTTCATGGCTCACCGACAAATCGCGCTGCCATTCGGCGTTATTCGGGTCCATCGCGGCCAGACGCTTTCTGATTGCCATGGAGTCGCGGTAGGCAGCCAGAGCGTTCGTCAGATCCCCCTGTTGTTGAAGCACGTCGCCGATCTTGTTATGGCTCACCGACAAGGTGCGCTGCCATCCGGCGTTATCCGGGTCCATCGCGGCCAGACGCTTTGTGATTTTCATGGAGTCGCGGTAGGCGGCCAGAGCGTTCGGCAGCTCTCCCTGTTGTTGAAGCACGTCGCCGATTTTCTCCTGGCTCACCGCCAAGTCGCGCTGCCCTTCGGCGTTATTTGGGTCTATCGCGGCCAAACGCTTAAAGATTTCCATGGAGTCGCGGTAGATGGTCAGGGCTTCTTCTAAATCCCCTTGCACAACAAGGACATCGCCAAGGTTGTTTTTCCCTACCTCCAAATTCCGCTGCTGCTCCTGGGACATGCCTGATGATGCGGGAAATTGTTTGAAATAATCCAGAGCTTTACGCGATACCATCTCCAGCAACTCCAGACGGCCAATGGGTGCCAGCTTATCGCGCAAATCAAAAAGCATGTAGTTGATCAAATCCTCGGCGTGACCGCGGGCGGCGACCGCCACGGTGCGTTCACGTTCAGCGACTTGTTGACCAGAGAAACCAATCCATGCTCCAATCCCCGCCACGATCATCAGACCGGTTGCGACTATGAAACCGACACGGGTTCGTTGGGTGATTTTTCTTTGGGTGGCGGCCTCACTCTTTTGTGCTTCGGCCAGCTTTCGCGCCTCCTCCAACTCTTTGTTTCGCCGTTGGTTGTCTTGTTCACGACAGGCTTTCAGGTAGTCCCAATCGGAAGCGGTAAAGCTTCGGGTCAAATCATCGCGTTGTTTCAGATGCTCTGCATCATCGAGGCGACCGGCGGTGTGGGTGAGCCATTCATGCTGACGCTTGTTGGTTTCCCACTCTTTTGCGCTGTGTTTGACCCCCTCAAGGGTGGCCAGGGCGGTGGAATCTTCCTGGAGCCAACCCTGGAGCAGATCCCATTGGCGAAGAAGTGCTTCGTGGGCGGGTTCGATGGTCGTTGCACCACCCTCTTTTTCAACGTCCGTGGCCAACAGACGTTGTTCGATCAAATGCTTGATCATGGGTTGGGCTTCGGCGGGTATTTCTTCCAGTTTGGCGACACGGCGACGCGGTGCCTGGGTATCTGGGTCGATACCGGCCAACCATGGAATCAGACCGCGCCGCAGTAACAGGAGTTGATCGGCCCGGTCACGCGGTAGTGCGGGATCCCGCGCTGCCGCCGTGAATGCCTGTTTTACCGCCGCTTCAATGGCCCCTCGGATCCCCCCCATTTCGCGGTATTGCGCCAGATTGAGTTCACCGCCGGCACCATACTCAAGGTAAAGACGTTCCAAGGTATACGCCAACAATGGCAGGGCATCCTTTCCGCCATCATGGTCACTGTCCTGCAATAAAGCTTCGGTGAGCTTGGGGTCTATCTGGAGTGGGCGCGAGGTGGCAGCCAAACGGGCCATCGGTCCGGTAATCACGGTGTGATAGGCACCGCGCGGCATGGGTGGGAGGCTGAAGGTCACCTGTCGGACCCCACCCAGGGGTTCGGCCCGCTGCAAACGTTCGTAGGTGTCGGAACGGATGGTCAACAGGATCGTCAGGTTGACGGTACCAAACAGGACCAACTCTTTCAGGAGAGTCAGGAAACGTTGTGACTCCTCGGTACCTTCCGCCAAAAACAACTCTTCGGCTTGGTCAATGGAGAAAATCAGGGTGGGTGGTGGGGATGACGTTGGTTGCGCACTGCTGGCCAATTGGGAGAGCAGGGGTGACAGGGATTGAATGCCAGTATCCAGAGCGTCACGCAATTCTTTACGTGTTTTAACGATCTGGCAGCGTTTAAACGCCTGTTCCAAACAACGGAGGAGACCATTTTCGCCGGTCAAAACCGCCTGTTCGGGGCGAATGATGGGCAAGGGGAGGAAACGATGTGCATCCCGGCTGATGCGTGGCAGAATTCCGGCACGCAGAAAGGAAGATTTGCCCGATCCCGAAGCCCCCAGGATTACCAAAAATCGGGGCGGTGTTTTTTCATGAGGCCCCCGCAAGAGTCCCAGCAGATCGAGGATCGGTGCTTCACGGCCAAAAAAGATTCCCGCATCTTCGGCCTCCATCGGTCGCATCCCCCGGTAGGGTGATCGATCGGGATCACTGGCCGGTGGCCAAGGAGAGGAAGATGGATCGGGGCCAGTTTTATCGATTTTCGTGTTGGGCGTTACGTTGGGCTGTGGGTTGAATATTTTGTTGAGTCCATTTTTGAGCTGGGCCAAGCCACTCTGCGAAAAGGTGACAAGGTGTTCTCGGCCACTGTCGGGTAATACCGGCCAAAACTTCTGGTAGTCGTGACTGCTGGCAAGATTGGCCAGTTGCCAGGTTGCGGTGAGTTTTTTCGGTAAGTCTTTGATGGGGATATCTTCGAGGAGGATGCCCAGAAACCGTTTGTTGAACCGGTTGGCTAAACGAAATTCTTCTTGGCAGTAGCCAGAGTCCAGCCATCCCTGGCTGACAAGAAATAACACGATATCACAGCCTTCGATTGCTTCGACCAGTTTCCGCTCCCATGGCTCACCCGGAACAGCACCGCGTGTCGGGTCCAGGTCAAGAAACAGGTCATCCCAACCTTCTGCAACCAGCCAGTCCCGAAGGGCGATGGTTTCCGCAGCGTTCTTATTGGAATGACTGATGAAAAGACGGGGCATGGGATGATTCCGTTCATGGGGTGCATGGAGGAGTGGTGCGGAATCTCCATAAAAATCATATGAAAAATATCATGTAAATCCCTATCGTCGTTTGTGGTGTTTGTCACGAGAATTTTCTTCAAGGTCTGAAAATGGCGTCAACGTGCATCTGATTTGTCAAGAAAGTGTTGACAAACCTTGGCCTGGATTCATGCTCACGATAATATAGCCGCATTTTGATCATGGCGGGTATGCTGATTTTGCTTGCGGTATTGGGGCGAGAGGGGGACGATGACGGCTGTTTTTGCGGAGGGTGGTCACCGTGGGGTCATGGTCGCGGAGGTGATGGCGGGGTTAAAGCTGGCACCGGGTGGACGTTATCTGGATGCCACTTTTGGCGGTGGCGGCCATGCGAAAGCGTTGCTGGAGGCCTCGGCCCCCGATGGGTTGGTCCTGGCGTTGGATCGCGATCCCGCTGCTATCGCCGGGGGACGGGTGCTGGAAGATCGATTTGCCGGGCGTCTCCGCTTGTCTGAAGGGTCTTTTGCCCAACTCGGCACCATCCTGGCGGAACACGGTTGGGAGCGGATCCATGGGGCCATGTTTGACCTGGGGGTGTCATCGCACCAGTTGGATACGGCGCAACGGGGATTTTCGTTTCGCTTTGACGGACCTTTGGATATGCGCATGGATCAAGGGAGACAAACCAGTACAACGGCGGCGCACTTGGTGAACGGTTTGGATGTCCGGGAATTGACGCAGTTGTTTTTTCAATTGGGGGAAGAACCCCAGGCAAAGCGGGCGGCGCGTGCTATTGTTGAGGCCAGAGCTAGGGAACTGTTCACCTCAACCCAGCAGTTGGCGACCCTGCTTCAGGAAACATTATCTTCGGGTCGCCCGGGGTTACATCCCGCCACGCGCGTGTTCCAGGCGTTGCGTATGGCGGTCAATAACGAACTCGAACAATTGGAACAAGGGATCAAGTCGGCCATGGAACATCTTGCCTGGGGGGGGCGTCTCGCCGTCATCAGCTTTCACTCCCTGGAGGACAGGTTGGTCAAACAAATTTTTAAAACCGCCTCCCAGCCACCCCCGGTCGAAGGGCCGATGCGGCTGTTGCCCCAGGATCCGCAAGCACTCCCCCCCTATGTCCTGATGACCCGCAAACCTGTGACCCCTGGCGAGGAGGAGGTGCGTGCTAACCCGCGTGCCAGAAGTGCCAAGCTGCGCGTGATTCAACGGCGTCCTCTGGATGCACCGGGGGTGGCATGAAACTGGATACGTTTATCCCGGTATTCCTGGTGCTGCTTTTGGTGTTGACTGCGGCGATCACGGTCACATCCAGAACCTGGATGTTGGAAAGCCATCGAGAATTGCGTAATGAAGAAAAGAAACTTTTGCAGCATTTGGATAAGGAACAGGCCCTTAAATTGGAACTGGTGACGCGGACCGACTTGAATACGATCGAACGCCGTGCCCGTGAGGAATTGGGCATGCAGCCGATGCGCCACGACCAATGGCTCCCCATAGGTGATTAAGGATGGCTCTTCCTCGTCAAAATCGGCATCGGGATAATCCCCCAGATCGCAGCAAATCCCTGACCAAGCGGCAACGTGGTGGGGTATCGGTCCAAGGGAGATTGTTTCAACGCCCCAAACCGGCCCGGACCTCTGGGGCGGTCAGTACGTCGCGAAAAGAGGGGTCATCACTCATGCGGCTCATGGGTCGTCTGCTGCCATCGTGGCAGACGCAACGCCCCCCGGTGGTCCGTACCCCCTTGCCCCCAACCAAAAAACCGATTCCCCCGTTTCAACGGGAACAAAAATCGTTGCTCGATCGGTTGCTCGCCAGTGCGTCCCCGGCCCATCTCGCCAGATCGGCATCACGATCCGCCGAAGAACCGGCCAGAGAAAGTGGCTCTTCTGTGCGCCAGGGACAACCATCGTTTCTCGCACGGGTGTTCAAAACGCAAGACCAACCGGGGGTGGCGCAACGTGTGGAAGTGCCGCCATCCCTGCCCATAGCCCGTCACCTAGCGCAGCGACCACCTGTGGTCCCACCGGTGTCGCGAGATGGGGGGGCGGCGGTCAGTCGGGATCCATCCCCCCTGATCCAAAAATTGTTTCATCGTCCAACCCAAGGACGCCCATCACAACGGCCGTCACGTGAGCGGGTTGCCGTGGCTCCCGGTGCTTCCCGGGATACCCCGTCGCTGTTGGCCAGTTTGTTTGGCTTTTTTCTGCGTGTCAAAATCAAACAGCGTGTCGCCTCGATCCGTTCGTCATCGATTGCCCCTCAGGTCGTCCCCTATGTGGATAAAACCAACCCACAATCCCGCATCACCTTCTTGCTGGGATGTTATATCCTGGTTTTTTGCGTTTTGGCCATGCGGGCTGTGGATCTGACGATTTTTCAGGGAGATTCGCTGCAACAGCGCGCCCGCAGTCAGCATAAGAAAAAAATTATCATGACCGCCAACCGTGGTCGTATTCTCGACCGGAATGGCCGAACTTTGGCTATCAGCCTGCCGACCTATGCCTTGTCGGTGGATATCGATCAGGCGGAAAGTCGTGAGCAACTGGCGGCGGACTTGGCACCGATTCTGGGGGTGCCGTTGGACGAATTTCGCAGCCGTCTGCTGGCGTTCAAGCCGGGTAGCTATCCGATTCTGAAACGGCAACTGCCGCCGGAGGCGACCCGAAAAATTCGTAACCTTGACCACCATTCCTTGTTTTTTATGCCGGAAAGCCGTCGCTTCTATACCATGGGTGAGGTGACGAGCCATATTTTGGGATTTGTCAATTTTGAAGGCCGGGGACGCGAAGGGTTGGAGCGTTCGTTTGAGGATGAACTGCATGGTATCAATGGTGCCCAGGTGATTGGTCATGATCGTTTGGGCCGGCCTATGCCCATGGTCAAAACGGTGACCGAACCCCATCCCGGAGCCGATCTTTCGACCACCATCGATACCACAATTCAATACGTTGCCTACCGGGCATTGCTCAAGGGGGTCCAGAAAAGCCAAGCCAAAGCGGGGATGGCAGTAGTCCTCGATGCCAATAATGGCGAAATCTTGGCTTTGGTGAATCAACCTAGTTATAACCCGAATAATCTGGCGGACAGCCAATCCAATGATCGGCGTAATCGGGTCGTTACCGACTTGTTTGAACCGGGGTCCACATTCAAGGTGTTTACCATTGGGGCCGCCCTGGAAGAAAAAACGGTCACCCCAGATACCGTCATCGATATTGAAAATGGTACCGCGCGCATTGCCGATCGGACGATCACCGATTTCCATAAAGGGGTCCGCTATCATACGGTCTCTCAGGTGTTGCAGCGGAGTTCCAACGTGGGTGCGGCCAAAATTGGTCTGCAACTGGGCAATGAATTGCTGGAAAAATATATTTATCTGTTTGGTTTTGGTGCCCCAACGGGTATTGGACTCCCTTCGGATCCCAGCGGTTCGATTCCCGATATCAGCCATTATCGCAAGATCGGTCTGGCAACCCGTTCCTACGGCTATGGAATCACAACGACACCGCTTCACATCACCATGGCGTTTTCAGCGGCAATCAATGGTGGTATCTATTATCCACCGACTCTGGTGAAGGGGCGGATGGTCGATGGCATCATGGTTCCCACGCACAGACCACCCCCGCATCGTGTAATCAGCGAAGAGACTTCCGCGAAACTTCGCAAAATTTTGCATTCGGTCGTTAGCGATGAAGGGACGGCCATCGAAGCGGCGGTGGAGGGGTATCAGGTCGGGGGCAAGACCGGTACGGCACGTAAGGCGATTCCGGGACAGGGATATGTTCGTGGACGCTATTATGCCTCGTTTGTCGGTTTTATCCCGGTGGATAAACCCCGGATCGTCATTTTCGTCAGTATCGACGAACCGGGCGGCATTTATTATGGTGGCAAAGTGGCCGCGCCGGTTTTCAAGGAAATTGCGCAGGAGATCCTCCCCCGGTTGGCCGTTTTTCCCGAAACCCACGTCGATCCCCCCTTGCCGGATTTGATCGATCCTTTTGCACCCCTGCCGGAAAGTGTGGAAAATACGAGCCTGAGCCGTGCTCTGGAAATTTTGTTCAAACAGGGAATAGTTCCCCAAGTTCAAGGATATGGTGTGGTGAAAAGTCTTGAAACTCCTAAGGAAGGGCCGCCACGGCTATTGATGCAATGAACTCTGTGATATCGGTTTCCAGCTTGATGGCCCTTGCTGATCTTCCCGATTTTGACCTTCTAGGGAGTGATCGGGAGATTTCGGGTTTGGTGTGTGATTCTCGCCAGATTCGACCGGGATATTTGTTTGCGGCGTTGCCGGGGTGGCGTACACGCGGGACGCTGTTTATCGAAGATGCACTCAAACGTCAGGCGGTGGCGGTATTGGATCAGGGGGAAAATCAATTGCCTCCGACGCTGGCGCATCTTGTTCATGCCGATCCGGCCAAGGCGTTGTCGCGGTTGGCCTCTGCGTTTTATGGCCACCCGTCACGTTCCATGACCATGGCGGCTATCACCGGAACCAACGGAAAAACCACCGTGGCAGCTATGACCGAGGCGATCTTGGCGCGGGCACAGGTGGTGACCGGTGTGATTGGAACAACCGGGGTTCGCGCCCCAGGGATGACGGGAGAGACGGGGATGACGACCCCGGACTCGCCGGCATTACATGCCCTGTTGGCACAGATGCGTGAGAATCAGTGTCGGGTTGTGATCATGGAGGTATCGTCACACGCTCTGCAACAACAGCGGACAGAAGCCATTGCTTGGCATAGTGCCGTTTTTACCAATCTGAGCCATGACCATTTGGATTATCATGGTGATGTCGCAGCCTATTTTGCGGCCAAGGCGCGGCTTTTCATGGACCTACCACCGCGATTTGCTATCATCAATCTGGATGATCCCTACGGCCAGAAACTAGCGGAAATGGCAGCGGCAAAAACAGAAGTATTCGGTTTTTCTCTGCACCCCCACGCGGTGGTGGGGCAGTATCGGGTCAGAAATGTCAAGGTGGGCTGGGATGCCAGTCAATTCGTTCTTCTGACTCCCCAGGGGAGCCGGTCTATTCATCTGCCGGTGTGTGGCACTTTCAACATCGCCAATGCCGTGGCGGCTGCCGCCCTGGCGGGACGGATGGGTGCAAGTCTCGATGCCATTGCCCATGGTTTGGCGCAATTTACCCCGCAGCCGGGGCGGATGGAACCGGTCAATATGGGGCAGCCTTTCAGTGTGTTTGTCGATTATGCCCATACCCCGGATGCTATGAAAAATCTCCTCGAAACGGTCCGAGGGATGTCGGGTGCAGGGAAGGTCATCATTGTGTTTGGTTGTGGCGGTAATCGAGATGCCACCAAACGCCCCATTATGGGAGAATTGGCGGGTCGATTGGCCCACCGGGTGATTGTCACCGATGACAATCCCCGTTTTGAATCCCCTGAGGAAATTCGTATCGCCGTTTTGCGCGGCGTGGTGCGCGGGGGCAACCGGGGAGAGGAAATCGCCGATCGTGCCGAAGCCATTGGCTATGCATTGGGATTGGCGGAACCGGGGGATTGTGTCCTCTTGGTTGGCAAGGGGCATGAAAACGTGCAAATCGGTCCTCTGGGGACCATCCCTTTCAGTGATCGGGAATGGGCACGCGACCATTTGAAAGCGTTGGGGTATCCTTTAGAATGACGATGACGTGTTGATATTAAATAAAATTATTAAAAGAAAAAAGGGG
>PEAO01000044.1 GCA_002753615.1 Magnetococcales bacterium DCbin2 | reverse complement strand
CCTTTTTTCTTTTAATAATTTATTCTTTCCGAGGCATTTGGACGTGCCAATTTCAAATGCGATTGCCCTGTGTCTTGGGGGAACAGGCGTAAAATTTTTGAAGACATTATTTCAGGATTTTTTCATGAACGATTTCACAACGCATTGAGGAGGCCATGGGCGGGGTATTTGTAGGGCCGTTATCTGCCGAGGATGAACCGTTGATCGCCCAGGAAAGTTTGGTGATCGATCCGGGATATGCCTTCGTGATTTCTGGCAGTGTGGCGATTCGATTGTTGTTGCGCGGGGTGGGGTTGCAGCCTGGAGACCGGGTGGCGATTCCGGCCCTCATTTGCCCCTCTGTGGTCTGGGCGATTCGTGCCGAAGGTCTGACGCCCGCCTTCATGGATGTGGATGGCGATGGATTCTGGATGTTGTTTGATCGGGATCATTGGGAGAAATGCGCGTTCCAAGCGATCCTCTTGCCGCATATGTACGGATTGCTCCATCCCCAAACCGCCGATATCATGGCCTTCGCCGAAGATCGGGGTCTACCGTTATTCCACGATGCCGCCCAGTCCCATGGCCTCCTGTGGCAAGGAGAGCCTCTGATCACCTGCAATCAGGGTGGTTTTGTGAGTTTTGGAGCGGGCAAATCCACAACCGCCGCCGGGGGTGCGTTGGTCCATGGTCTCCCTGAGGCGATGATCCACCGTTTGCAATTGACCCACTACAGCCGGTTTAACCCGTATGCCCGTCGCTTTATGGAAGAGCGCATGGGCCAACAGGTGGTTTGGCGTTGGTATCACCGCCCTCCCTTCGGTGTGTGCGCCAGTCGGCTTCAAGTACGGGCAGCCCGATACCTCCTGGGGCGTTTTTCCGTCATCGAAGAACGGCGGCGCAGCCATTGGCAGCAATTGGAGACCTTGATCGGTGGTGAATTGTTGGGCCTCTCTGCGGCGCGTCGTTCCTGTTATAAATATGTGATCCATCGCGATACCCCAACGTGGTCTCCACCGCCACAATTGCTTGGGGTTGCGTGGCGACGGGTGGAAAAATATCCCGCAGAATCCGATCTGCCGAACTATACCGCCTGGAAAGGGTATCTGTATGAACTTTCTACGGAACGCTCCCTGGCATTTTTCCGGGATCATTGGGAGCGTAGGCAAGGAAAGGTGGAAAGATGAATTATTTCCTTGAGGAAGAGTGGCTTTCTCTGATGGAAAAAGTGGGTACCGTCAGCCGTGCCCGTTGTTTGGATATCGCGGGAAATCCTGTTTGGGTGGGGGAATATCAAAACGCTGGCCAAAAAAAATGGCAATTGTATGGCTCCTGGGAAGAGGGGGGGGTGGCATGGTTGGAGGCATTGTTTGTTTTGGGGCGGCGGCAAGGGATATTTCAGGTTGAATGTGCTTTCAACATGGCGCGTTGGTCCGATCAGGTGCTGCTGACAGAGGTGGGGGCGGAGATTACCGCAGAATTCGGCACGTATGTGGTCGATCTGAAACAGAATCAGGACCAGCTTTGGTCCGGCCTTCACGGAAAACATCGGAATATGATCAATCGGGCGGGTCGTGATGGTTTGGAAGTCCGTTTTGATGTGACTGTGGATCCCTTTACGGCGATGATGGACGAAACCTATGCCAAAGGGGGGGTGGAGAACCCGTTTTCCCGCTCTTATCTGACCCATCTTTTTGCCTTGTCGGGGAAACGGTTATTGCGGGCGGGGGTGTTTTCATCGCAGGGGCTGGAGGCGGGGGCGGTGGTTCCATGGGATGGATCTTGGGGATATTTTCTCCACGGTGCGACCCGATCGGACCCAAGACCGGGTGCGGCGAATCTGCTGCATTGGGAGGTGATGTTGGAATTGCAGCGACGTGGGGTTGCGGGCTATGATTTTGGCGGCGCACGCCGGGATACGGATGATCCCCGATTGGCTGGGATTTTTCGTTTCAAAGAGCGGTTTGGTGGTACGTTTATCCCTTGTTGGTATTGGCGCAAGGTCATTAGCCCTGGGAGGAAATGGTGGCATGATGCGGTGGTTGGGATGCGTGGGTGGGGCGGGGGTACTGTGTGAAGGAGATCAGGGGCGGTTTATGGGATAAACATAAAAAAAATGTTTAAATTTGGTTTATTTTTATATAAAATGATGAAATTTAATAATTATTTAATTTATTCCCATTTTTTTGTTGGGGTCGGCTGTCCAGGAAAATGATGGGATACACAACAGACTCCTTGACAAATAATGGTGTAGAATCTATCAAGGGGGGGTGCTTCGAGTTGGGTTGGTATTTTTTTGTCTGAACAAAATCACTAGGGACAGCGGTAATCGCCGAAAAAAGAGTCCCCAAACCTATAGCAAAAAGAGCGAGGAGGCAGTAAATGACCATTAAGATTGGTATCAACGGCTTTGGCCGCATTGGCCGCAGTGTTTTCCGGGCGATCCAGAAGAACCCGGCTTTCAAAGACGTTTCGGTTGTGGCGATCAATGACCCGGTACCCAAGGCTACTTTGATCCATCTGTTGAAGTATGACTCCGTGATGGGTGTTTTCGCGGGTGAAGTGGCTGAGAACGACAAGGGTTTCACCTGCAACGGCAAAAGCGTTGCCATCACCGGCTCTCGCAAACCCGAAGAGATTCCCTGGGGCGATTATGGTGTTGATTTCGTGATCGAATCCACCGGGTTTTTTGTCAAGTTGGAAGATGCCGGTCTGCATTTGAAGGGTGGGGCCAAGCGGGTGATCATTTCTGCTCCTGCCACGGGCGATGTCAAGACCATGGTTGTGGGTGTCAACGAGCATGAATTTGACCCGTCGAAGCATTTTGTGGTTTCCAATGCTTCCTGCACCACCAACTGCTTGGCTCCGTTCGCCAAGGTTGTTCATGAGAAGTTTGGCATTGAGTGTGGCCTGATGACCACCACCCATGCTTACACGGGTGACCAGAAGTTGGTTGATGCGCCCCACAGCGATCTGCGTCGCGCCCGTACTGCGGGTGTCTCCATGATCCCCACCAAGACGGGTGCTGCTGCTGCCATTGGTTTGGTTATGCCTGAGATGAAGGGTCGTTTTGATGGTTTGGCCGTTCGCGTTCCGACCCCGAACGTCTCTCTCGTTGACGCCGTGATGCAGGTGAAGAAAGCCACCAGCGTCAAGGAAGTCAATGATGCCCTGCGTCAAGCGGCGGACAACAAGGTTCTTGGTTACACCGACGAGCCTTTGGTTTCCGTGGACTTCCAAGGTGATCCGCGTTCCTCCATCGTCGATGGCGGTTGCACCCGCGTCACTGGTGGTACGATTGTCAAGGTGATGTCCTGGTATGACAACGAGTGGGGATATTCCAACCGCGTCGTTGACTTGATCCTGCACATGAAAAAGGTCATCGGCTGATTGATCCGTTGATTGTTGTTCAAGAGACGCACCCTTCGGGGTGCGTTTTTTTTGGAAGACTGGGTGATATTCTACGGTTTTTCCCTTTCAAACCTGAGGGTCGATTATGGTTAAGATTGGTATTATTGGCGGTTCGGGGTTGGATAATCCTGATATTATGAAAGATGCCAGGAAGTTGGAAGTGGATACCCCGTATGGTAAACCATCATCGGCGTTGACGACGGGGACGATTGCGGGGGTCGATGTGGCCATTCTCGCCCGTCATGGCTATGGACATACCATCCCCCCTTCCCAGGTTAATTTTCGCGCCAATATTTCCGCCTTGAGTCAGCACGGTTGCACCCATATTCTGGCGACAACGGCGGTGGGGTCGTTGCGGCTGGAAATTGCTCCGGGTCACCTGGTATTTCCGTCGCAATTTATCGATTGGACGAAAAAACGGGCCAATACCTACTTCGATGGTGCGGGTGAAGTGGTCCATACCGCGATGTCCCAACCGTTTTGTTCCAATCTGCGCCGATTGTTCGCCGCAACCGCCCAAGACCTTGGGTTGGTGTTCCACGAGAAAAAAACGGTCATTACCATCGAAGGGCCACGATTTTCCACCCAGGCGGAAAGTCACATGTTTCGCCAATGGGGTGCGGATATCATCAATATGAGTACGGTGCCGGAATGTGTCCTGGCGCGGGAAAAGAAGTTGCACTATGCTGCCGTGGCCATGTCCACCGATTATGATTGTTGGCACGCGGAAGAGGAACCCGTAACCTGGGAGATGATCAAAAAGACGATGCATGCCAATGCCGATCGGGTGATCCGATTGTTTTTGGCATTGATCCCGAAAATGGTGGAAGGGGATGATGAATGTACCTTGTGATGAGGAGGATTTTCTGTAAGAAGATGATCCTTCATCCATGACGATTTCACGGTGACCTGACAGGGGGAAGCGCATGACCATTAAAAGTTTGATTCGGACCATTCCCGATTATCCCAAACCTGGGATCATGTTTCGTGATATTACCACGTTGTTGAAGGATCCCCTGGGGTTGCGTATGTCCATCGATGCTTTGGCCGAGCGGTGTCTCCGGGCGCAAACCCCCTTTGATTGCATCGTGGGGATCGAAGCGCGGGGATTCATCCTGGGAGGGGCGTTGGCCTATGCTTTGGGTAAGGGGTTTGTCCCCGTGCGCAAAAAGGGGAAACTTCCGGGTGCCGTGGTGACGCAGGAATACCAACTGGAATACGGAACCGATAAAATTGAAATACATAAGGATGCGATAGCCCCCGGAACCCGGGTGTTGCTTGTGGATGATCTTTTGGCTACCGGAGGGACGGCGCTGGCGGCGGCATCGCTGATCGAGAAACTCGGTGGTATCGTGGCGGAAATGGGGTTTATCGTCGATCTGCCCGATTTGGGGGGGAGCAAAAATCTTACAAGCCGTGGTTATCGGTTTTTTACCTTGGTTGAATTTGAAGGGGAATGAACGGGGCAGAGCGTTTTTGAAAGGATGGTTGCATTGATGAACAGTTTTCACGTGGTGCAGTGGATTGATGGGCACTTGCGGATGTTGGATCAGCGCGTTTTGCCCCATGAAGAGGTTTCCATCGACTATACCAGCGCGGAGGAGACCGCGCGTGGCATTCGGGATATGGTGGTGCGTGGTGCCCCGGCTATCGGGTGTGCTGCTGCGTTCGGGGTGGTGGTGGAAGCTTTTCGGATTGCCGCCTCAGGGATCCCTTCTTCGTGGCCCCAGGCGATGGCTCCCGGGCTGAGAGCTTTGGAGGAGAGTCGTCCAACCGCAGTCAATTTGCGCTGGTCCCTGGAGCGGATGCGGCCCCTGCTCGTATCGACACCGCCCAAGGATGTTCCGCAACGCTTGTTGGACGAAGCCCAGGCGATTTTGCGTGAGGATCATGCAGCCTGTTTGCAGATGGGGCATCATGGGGCCAGGGTGTTGCCCGAGACCCCAGGTCGTCCGCTGACCATCATGACCCACTGTAATGCGGGGGCGTTGGCCACCGGGGGCGTTTATGGAACCGCCTTGGGGGTGATCCGGGGGGCCGTGGATGCGGGGCGTGAGGTTCGCGTCATTGCTTGCGAAACCCGCCCTTTTTTACAGGGTGCCCGTTTGACGGCGTGGGAACTTCTCAAGGACGGTATCGATACGACACTCATCACCGATAATATGGCCGCCCATCTGATGAGCCAGAGATTGATTGATGTCGTCGTCGTTGGGTCCGACAGAGTGGCGGCCAATGGCGATGCCGCCAATAAAATTGGTACTTTGGGCCATGCCATTTGCGCCAGCCGATATCATATCCCCTTTATGGTGGCGGCTCCTTTGTCTACCGTGGATATGAATGCCCCCGATGGGAGCCACATTCCCATCGAGGAACGTCCCATGACCGAGGTGACACATATCGGCGGTGTGCGCACGGCGGCTCCAGGCGTCAAAATACGCAATCCCGCTTTTGATGTGACACCGGCAGAATTGATTACCTGGTTTGTTTCGGAGAAAGGGGCCATGGAACATCCAACCCTGGAAAAGATGCGCCGCTTATTTCCTGGTTGACGTTGGGCGAGGATGGATTTATCCTGTGAGGCGTCGTTTGATGGTTTGTGAATCACGATGGCTTCCTCACTATTCCATGTCGTTTTCGTGTTATCTTCGTTATTCTTCGCTTGACTATGTTCTGTCGCTCACAAAAACGGCAGGATGTCGTGGAAGCGTGTCACTGCGTATTTAAACCAAGCTGAGGTTATTGTCGTGGCGGATGTTATTCTGAAACGTTGTTGGAAATGTCAAACAACTCTTGAAACCAGTTCTTATTCCCGGTCTGAAACCTGCTCAGGGTGTTCTTATCACGTTCGGGTCTGCAAAAATTGTCTTTATTATGACCCTAGGGCCTATAATGCCTGTCGTGAACCGCAGAGTGATCGGGTGGTCGATAAGGAAAAGGCGACCTTTTGTGAATATTTTAAACCAGGTCAGCTCCAAAAAGTGGATAAGGTGACCAGTGTACGCCAGGGGGCACGCAAAGCGGCGGAAGCTTTGTTTAAATGATCCACTTAAAGGCAGTGCCGCGATTGGCTACGGTGTGAATTGTATCTTCGGTGTCACTCTGATGCCCTTCGTTATATCGTCGCCTTCAACATGGATTGCAAAATCATTGCCTGCACCCCAGGGGGGCAATAGATTGTTGACCTGAAGATCAAACCAGTGACGGTCCTTGAAACGCCACACCCCCGATCCGCGCATCAGGAAATCGCTCCCTTGGATTTTTAATGCATCCAATTGGAGTTCTTTTGGATTCATGTGAACCTCAGCCTGAGCCTGATCCCAGTAGAGCTTTTTTTCTGAATTGGTGATGGTCAGTTCATCGGTGATGGGTTTGACGAAGGTCATGGGATCGATCCCTGTCAGTCGTCCTGGTTTCAGACGGAGGGTGCCGTGGCCGGTCATGGTTCTAGGTTCTGGGGTGGATTGTGGACTGAGAGTTCCCTGTATGGTGAAGGAGCCATATAATAAACCCTCCAACGTCAGATCGCTGTCGGTGTTTGCCATGGGTAGTTTATCCAGAGAAAGGGCCGATGGATTGATCATGGCGGTGTAGAATGGTGGTTTTTCGCCATCGGCGATCACGGTGAGAAAGCCATTGATACGTCCATCTCCGGTGTCGATGATGATTTGGGGCCAGCGGATTTCGGGTGCGATCCATCGGAAGGGTGCTTCAAGTCTATCAAATGAGAAATCATGAATTCGGCCTGTTTTGATACGGGCAACACCTGCGGCGCGATCGGGTTGGAGACCCTGTGAGCTGGCCGATATGGCCAAATCCAACTCCAATTCTCCCGAAGAATTCCAAGGAGTCAGAATGGGGAAATAGTCGGCAAGGTGTACCAATTGCCAACGACCACTCCCCTGCATGGCCAGGGAGGGGTAGAGTGATCCTGAGATTTCAATCGATGCGTTGGCATCATCGGGGGTTGTGATGCGGCAGTTGTGAATCGTAAGCCGCTGTTCTGAGATGTGGGCTTTGGTTGCGATGATCAGGGGAATTCCCTCTTTTTTGACCAGGGGGGGTAATTGGAATGAAGTGGGTGAAAAATCAAGTTGGCTATGCAGTTCCAAGCCATCGGGCCAGGAGCCACTGACAGAGGCGGTCCCTTTGGGCGTACCACCCTTCAAAGGAAAATCTTGGGGCAGGGGGAGTTGGGAGAAATGAAAGCTGTCAAGTATGTTGAACTGTAAATCCCAGGTTCCCCAAAACCCTTCATGAATCAGCCCCTTGGTTTCTAGGACAGGGGTTCCGTTGAGATAGATGAAAAATTCCTTGAACTCCAGGGTCGATTGATCCTCGTGGTTCATGTGAAGCATAGATTTTTGGCGGAAGGCAATATCCATGGCTTTGGGACCGTCTTTTTTGGTACGACCGACGCCCAGGTTCCAAAAAGAGGCCTTTCCTTTGAGAATTGGATTGTTGGTGTTGACCAATTCCAAGCCGTCGAGTTGCATCCAACTGCTGGTTTGCAGCCCAGAACGCAATGTTCCATTGACCATGGTTGTCAGATAACCTCGGGATAGTCGTGCCTGGAAGTTGCTTTCGGGGAAGAGGTCGTTGAGGTCGGCAAGACCAATGGACTTGGCCTCCATGCTCAGGAGGAGGGGCATTTCAAAGGGATCCAGCGAGGCTGGAAGGGGTCCGATATGACCATTGAGGGTGAATGGAATGTTATGGATGCGTGCCGTGGCTGTCAGCGGTGAAGCCATTTCAGGGGAGAGGGCGTGGATATTCAGATGGATGTGATCGGTAATCAGGGTGTTGACCGTTGGTTGGAGTCGATCGATAAAAGTCAACATGCCGTTTTGGATGGAAAGTTTTCCGAGGGTCAATCCTGCAAGCCCTTGCCCAAGATTTCTGGTCATATTGTGATCGCTGGCCAGGGCTTTGCTTTGTGCGCGGGCGAGTAATTTTTGTTCCCGATGGGCAACAATATTGATTTGTGGATTGACGAAGGTGATAGCTTCCATTTCGATCCTGGGGGACAGGAGCGATAAGGGGCGAATTCCAATATAAACTTTAGGAGATGTCAATAAGGGTGGATCGTCGGGGTCGCTGGCCTCAATTTCCAGATCGTTCAACTCCAGAGTCAAAAGCCCATTGAAGGGATTATAGACCACTTTTTCAAGTTGGACCGTGTGTTCGGTAATGTTTTCGATCAGGTTTTGGATTGTTCCACGGTATTGGCCCACGTTGATGAGGGGGGAGACCTCCGGCACCATGAGGGCCAGCAGCAGGACCAGGACGACGAGGATGAAGGCGGAAAGACGGATCATCCCGTAAGTTTGTCTTGCAGTATGGCATTGACAGCGGTGGGATTGGCCTTGCCTTGGGTCGCTTTCATGACTTGGCCGACGAGGAATCCAATTACCTTAGTTTTTCCTTCGCGATATTGTTGCACTTGTTGCGGATTATCGGCCAAAACTTGTGCAATGATGGATTCGATGGCCCCGGTATCGCTCACTTGTTTGAGTCCGTGTTCCTGGACGATTGTTTCCGGGTTGGCCCCGGTTTCAAACATGATATCGAAGACTTGTTTGGCGATTTTCCCGGATATTTCATTATTTTGAATCAGAGTGATCAACCTTCCCAGATGGTTGGGAGAGACTTTGGACTGCTCAATTTCCAGATTTTCGCGGTTGAGTCGCCCCAGGAGTTCCACCGAGATCCAATTGGCGGCGGTTTTTGGATGTGCCCCTTGCTGCACGGAGGCTTCAAAGAACATGGCCATTTCCCGGGTGGCGGTCAATACACCGGCGTCATATTCGGAGAGTCCCAATTCACGGATAAAGCGTTGTCCTTTGGCATCGGGCAACTCAGGAAGGTGTTGGGCAACGGCATCGATGCGCTGTTGCGTGATGACCAGGGGGGGGAGGTCTGGTTCTGGGAAATAGCGGTAGTCGTGGGCCTCTTCTTTGTTGCGCATGGGGCGCGACGTATTGACGTTGGCATCCCAAAGACGGGTTTCCTGAACGATGGAACCACCCGATTCTAGGACATCGATTTGCCGGTTTGCTTCATATTCGATGGCACGCATGACGTTGCGGATGGAATTCAGATTTTTCAGTTCGGTACGGGTTCCCAATTTGGTGTGGCCGTGACGGCGCACCGAGACATTGGCATCGCACCGTAAGGATCCCTCTTCCATGTTGCCATCGCAGACTTGGAGATACCGGAGGATGGCGCGGAGTTTTTTTAAGTAGGCTCCCGCCTCCTGGGGGGTACTCAGGTCGGGTTCGGAGACAATTTCCAGGAGGGGGGTTCCGGTACGGTTGAGATCAATCCAGGACGCCCCTTGAATTCCTTCGTGGAGACTTTTTCCGGCATCCACTTCCATGTGGATGCGGGTGATGCCGATCCGTTTATGGCTGCCGTCATCCCGTTCAATGGTCAGTTCGCCCTGTTCGATGATGGGGAGTTCAAATTGTGAGATTTGATAGCCGGCGGGGAGGTCGGGATAAAAATAATTTTTTCGTGAAAACTCTGATTTTTCGCGAATTTTTCCATGGATTGCCAAGCCGGTTTTGATGGCCATTTGCACCAGTTCGGTGTTCAGAACGGGGAGGACGCCGGGAAAAGCGGCGCAGACGGGACAGATTTGGGTATTGGCTTCGGCACCAAAGGTGGTGGAGCAACCGCAAAATATTTTGGATCGGGTCCGCATTTGGGCGTGGACTTCCAGACCAATGACCATTTCGTAGAGGGGATCGTGTGACATAGGGTTCAGGGTTCCGGTTTGCGTTGATGCCATGGCGTCGCGGTTTGAAAGGCGTGAGCGGCGGACAGGAGTTTATCTTCTTTGAGGATGGGGGCGATCATTTGCATCCCGATGGGCAGACCCAGTTGATCGGCACCGCAGGGGATGGACATGGCGGGGAGTCCCGCCAAATTGACACTGATGGTGAAGAGGTCTGACAGGTACATGGCGATGGGATCATCGATTTTATCCCCCAGAGGGAAGGCGGTGGTGGGGGTTGTGGGGGTCAGGATCAGATCGACATGTTGGAATGCCTGGTGAAAATCGTGAGCGATCAACCGGCGCACTTTTTGGGCTTTGCGATAGTAGGCATCATAATATCCTGAGGACAGGACGTAGGTTCCCAGCATGATACGGCGTTTGACCTCGGCACCAAATCCTTCGTTTCGGGATCGGGTGTACATATCTTTGAGGTCTTTGGGATCATCGCAGCGATAGCCGAAGCGGATGCCATCGTACCGGGCCAGATTGGAGGAGGCCTCGGCGGGGGCGATGATATAGTAGGTGGGAATGGCGTAGCGGGTATGGGGTAAGGAGATGGGAACCAGGGAGGCTCCCAGATCACGAAAGGTTTGTTCGGCCTCTGTGAGGGCTTTTTGGATTTCGGCGTTCAAGTTATCGGGTCGGTATTCGGTGGGAATGCCGATGCGGATGCCATCCATACGGGTTGCGAGGGCGTTGACATAATCGGGGACATCGGCCTGGATGCTGGTGGAATCCAGGGGGTCATATCCGGCGATGGTGTGCAGGACCATGGCGGCATCAGCGGCGGACCAGGCCATGGGTCCGGCCTGATCGAGGGAGGAGGCGAAGGCGATCATCCCGGAGCGGGAGACGCGGCCATAGGTTGGTTTGAGGCCGGTGATGCCGGTGAGGGCGGCGGGTTGGCGGATGGAGCCACCGGTATCGCTGCCGATGGTGGCGAGGGCGAGTTGGGCGGCGAGTGCGGCGGCGGATCCCCCAGAGGAACCGCCGGGGATGCGGCTGATATCCCAGGGGTTTTTGACGGGGCCAAAAAAGGAGGTTTCGTTGGAGGAACCCATGGCGAATTCATCCATATTGGTTTTACCGAGGATGACGGCACCCGCTTCTTTGAGTTTGCGGGTGACGGTGGATTCGTAGGGTGGGCGGAACTGGGCGAGCATTTTCGAGCCGCAGGTGGTGGTGAGGTTTTCGGTGCAGAAAAGGTCTTTGACGCCGATGGGGATGCCGGTCATCGGGGTTGCGGTGCCATTGTTCAGGCGGACATCGGCTTCTTTGGCCGCTTGCATGGCCCCATCATGATCGACGGTGATGAAGGCGTTGAGGATGGGGTTGAGTCGCTGGATCCGTTCGAGGAAGGCGGTTGTCAGTTCTTGCGCACTGATTTGGCGTGTGCGCAACAGGGAGGCGGCCTGAACGAGTGTCATGGGGGTGAAATCCACTGGGGATGCTCGCTATTTCTGGAGGTTATTCAATAATTTTAGGAACCTGGAAATGGCCTTGGGCGACATCGGGGGCATTGGCCAGCAGGGCGTCTTTGCGCTGGGTATTGACGACGATATCGGGACGTTCGGGAATGGGCATGTCTACGGCATGGGACATGGGGACGACATCCTGGGTATCGAGTTCGTTGAGCTGGTCCACCAGGTTCAGGATATTGGAAAGCTGCTCGGTGAGGGCCGGGAGGGTGGCTTCGTCAACGTGGAGTCGGGCGAGAGCGGCAACGTGTCTGACGGTTTCTATGGGAATGGACATGATGGCACGGGTGATCTTAAAGAGGAGTGATGAATCGACTATGAGAGGACATGTGTAACAAAATAAAGTCCATTTTTCAAGGATGTGTCTCTGAGGACTTTTTTTCAAAAATTTTCTAACACGTTGATATTTTGATAGGTTATTATGGGGGGATGAACTTGGCAAGGTTGTTTTTATTGGGGATGGTCCGATAATTCTTTTTTGTTATGTTCTTTCCCCCAAAAACACGATGAAAATAGCGATGATCCAAAACGATGAATTTGACGCACCATGGAAAGATATCCTGGAAGCTTACTTCCCGGAATTTATGGAATTTTTTTTGCCGGTGGCCTATGAGGGGATCGATTGGGAACGAGGGTTTGAGTTTCTTGACAAAGAGTTGTCTCGCATCACTCGTGAATCCCAGATTGGTGATCGGCGCATGGATAAATTGGTCAAGGTGTGGCGGCGCGATGGTGTTGAATTCTGGGTTTTGATTCACATTGAAATCCAGGGAGATAGGAAACCCAATTTTGAGTTGGGGATGTATGTTTACCAGTACCGGGCTTTTGATCTTTACCGGGTGCCGGTAGTCGGATTGGCCATTCTGGCAGACGAGGAGGTCGGTTGGCGACCCACGGAATTCAGTTATGAGCTTTGGGGAACGAGACAGAGCTATCAGTTTACGGTGGTCAAGCTGCTGGATTATGCAGAAGCCGAGTTGCATCGGTCCAGCAATCCGTTTGCGATGGTCACATTGGCACATTATTATGCCAAGAGGACCAAGCACCGGGTGGAAGATCGCTATCAGGCAAAGTGGAATTTGATCAGAAGGCTGTATCGGAGTGGTTTGGATCGCCAACAGATTATTCGGCTGTTTCGGTTTATCGATTGGGTACTTCATTTGCCGAAAGAGGCTGACAATCGATTGTGGAAAGAAATCGCTGACTTTGAGGAGAGACAAAAAATGGCCTATATGTCGAGTGTGGAAAGGTACAGTGAAGAGAGAGGTGTTCGGATTGGCGAAGCAAAAATGCTGACGCGCCAGTTGCAACGCCGTTTTGGTGTGGTGCCTGACTGGGCGAGCGAGAAAGTAGCTAAAGCCGAACTGCCTTCTCTGGAAGATTGGAGTCTCAGGATTTTTGATGCCCAGTCACTGGACGATGTTTTTTCGGACAAGGGGTGACGTGGAGGGGAACCGGGGTCGAAATATCCACAAATTGAGCCATGGATTCATGAGCCTGAGGGGAAAGGTGAAGCATTCCCCGGTTCCGCCACCCGTTCAGTTATAATGGGCGAATTTTGGATTGAATGTATCTTTTTCCATTTGCCATTATTGGTCTTTTATCATCATTCCATGGCGGACCAGTTCTTGACTATCATAAATGTGCCAGGGTAAAACATCGTTTCGTCATCGAATAGGATATCTCTGTTTTGTTTTGGGAAACACCATGCGACGGCGTCGTAATGGTTTTTTTGGAGATATTCGACCAGTTCATTGATTTTATCTTCCATGTCATCCTGTTTACTTTGAGGCATTGTCAGACAAAAGAACGCGACACCAATGGATATGTACCCATGTGTGCCGCTGGTGTTTTTTGCGTCCGCCAATGCTTTATCCAGTACACCATCGATCACATCGCTCCACTGGTTACTGGAATTCAAAGAAACGACACTGTGTTTTGCTTCAACAAGAAATTCATCTTTACTAGTCGCTAAATAAAGATCGCAACGTCCAGACCATTTTCGACGATATTTCACCCCTTTTTTATGTTGGAATTCGACAACACCGACGCTACCGGACATCCAAGCCGCCGCCAGTAAGTTTCCAACACTTGTTTGTTCTGTATAAAAATAGGCAGCGTCACCTGGAACAGCGATGGAATAATCTTCTATGACTTTTGGCCACATTTCCAGCAATTTTTCCCAGGAATTAATATTTTTTCTTTTTTTAACCATATAACCTTGAATTGTTTTCTTGATCATGATTTCGAAATGACCCCGTATTTAAGGAAGAGTTTGTGGAGAGAACGCCGGAAAATGATACGCCTCATTCAATCGAACATCAGAATAGGAAGTGTTGAAAATAATCCATAGCTACTTAGACGGCAAGAAAAAAATTTTGACGCTGCTTGGGATTTGCTCGGAAGACTGTATCGGAGTGGTTTTGATCATCGATAGAGGTTTATCTCCGCATGATCATGGATGTTTCCACGATCACCGGACGGCCCAGGCGTTCGATGAACAGGTTGCGGACGTTTTCCAGATCGTGGCCTGTGATCAGATCACGGGAGGTGATCTGGATTTGAATCACGGTCTCATGACCCAGATGCACCGCCAGGGGGGTGATGATGGCATCTCTCAGATGATGTGTCACGTCGGGTTCCGACAAAATATCCATGATGTGATTGCGTTCCAGAACTTTATCAAACGCAAAATACAAAGGGATGGAGACCAGTGCCAGCAGAGAAACGCTCCAGACCAA
Source organism: Magnetococcales bacterium DCbin2 (assembly GCA_002753615.1). Classification (GTDB taxonomy): domain Bacteria; phylum Pseudomonadota; class Magnetococcia; order Magnetococcales; family UBA8363; genus UBA8363. The sequence continues at coordinate 10,202 of PEAO01000044.1, read as the reverse complement.
CCCCGCCTTCGCCAAACGAAACGGGGCAAATCCAAGGGCCAGGAAGGTCAATGAGGCCGATACCGCAATACCCACCAAGTTAGTGGTAAACAAGAGGGAGGCCCCCAAAATCACCTCCCTGTCCATCCAACCCAGGCCAATACCCACCACACACAGTGGGGGGACGAGGGCCACGGCGATGGCGACACCCGCAAGACTTTTGGTTAACTCTTCGCGGGTGTGGCAAGAGCCCCCCGCCATGCCGGATACCACGGCGATTCCCAGATCCAGAAGGTTGGGGCTGAGGCGGGCGGCCATTTCCTGGGTCAGTGTCCGCAGGGGAATGCCTGTCGCGACCACGATGCCACAGAGCAATGCGAGTCCAATGCCTGTTGCAAGCGTTTTCAGGCTTTCGCGGATCAACAAGATGTGGCCCCGTGCTAACCCCATGGAAAGGGAGATGATGGGGCCCATGAGGGGTGCCAAAATCATGGCCCCGATGATGACCGGGGATGAATCGGAATAAAGACCAAACAGTGCCAGAAAAGCACTCAAGATCATCAAGGCCATGAAATCGTTGCTGGTGATGGCCGAGTCCTTGAGAGCAAGAAACAAATCACGAAATTCATCTTCCGTGGCATGATTGAAAAATGGGAGCGGTTTGCCTGACAACATCGAAACGCTACCTCCAGAGGGGAGACGTTTGATGCGGATGGCGTCTTTGCTCGGTGAGGAAAAACCTTCGGAGGTGGGATAGCGTTGACCACAGCGGATGCGCAAAGAGGTCTGGGAACTTTCCAACGCAATGGATTTGGCACTCATCAATGCCCCATCGACAACCAGATCAATGCCCCGTTCCACGTCCACGGTGATACTCTGCGAACGAATCAATCCTAGGGACGCAGGGAGGTTTTCCAGACTGATTGTGTGTAAAAACATGAGTTTAATCAGTAAAGTAATCACTTCAAGACTGCTGCGGGGTGCCATGACGAACAGCGATGTGCGGGCATCATCGAAAATATGAAGATTTTTAAGATCCGTACCCAGATAGGGATGGTTCGGCCCGGTAAGAACGATAAAGCCTACACCCGGCGTCGTGAGATTCTGCCCTTTGGCGGTATTTGCGGAGATTTTGAAGGATTCAAGGGCACGTATTTTTCGGATCAGTGCGACGAAAATGGACCATTTGGAGAAAAGGGTACGGAACATTTCAAAAGTCAGCCATTTCCCTGCCACGACGGATGAAAATACCGGAATACCATTGCATGTCAGTAGTTTTACCGAAACCGGTTGTGTTTTGATGGCATGATCGCGTTCTTTTGCCAAATCTTTGTTGAGGCGAAATCGTCGTTGACAGAGGGGGTTATGGGGGTGGGGCAGGGGGCGACATCCCAACCGCGCTCCATGGCGATGGGGAGGATCTCTTTGATGTTGGCATCGTCGAGATAGAGAAAGACCTGGGCATTTTTTCCTGGGAGCAATGTTGCATTTTCCAATGCTTTGGAGAATACCAGAGGTTCTCCGTATTCTCCGGTTTTGACAGATGCACAGGAGTCGTCATGGATGATATGCCATGATTTCATCATTATTTTAGTCCGTATCAGCGTTTCATGGTGATGATGACGGCCATGGTGAATTGGACTTCACCTTGACCGTTTAAACGTCTACAGTGTGCGCTTTGGCCCGTTGGACGTTCCGACCATTGTACCACAACGATTCGGTGAGAGGTCAGACTGTCATGGATGGTTTTCCGCGTGTGCTGGAGGTTCCCCATTCCCGTATCCCCATGGCAATCCCGGCGGGGATGTCTCGGGTTGAATTTTTCAACAGTGCCGCCAACCTGAAAAATTTGACTGAAGAAAATGGGCTGTTGCGCTCTCCAGAAGATTTTTTGCTATATCGTAAACTCATCGGCCATAGTCTGGAATTTGATGCTTCCATTATTCTCGACACCTCCCAGCGGATTCTCAATCCCATGGGACGCCCTGTCCGTCGTGACGAATTAACCCGTCGGCAACGGTGGGTTTGGAGTCGCATGACCCAAACGATCTTTCAGTACATGCTGGAAACCTATCCCGATCCCGGACAGGCACTGGTGATGTGTGGCGAGGCCAGCCTTGATCCCACTTGGCCGTTGAGCAAGCCGGGTGTCCCAAGCATTCGGATGATCCATAATCATTTTATCGTTTTCCCCCAGGAAGATCTCCGTTCGGCACCTCCCGCTGCGATGGATGATGTCAATTTGACGGACGGGGGGCATCATGGCCTGTTTTTGAATCAACTGAGTACTGTTTATCGTCGTTTTTTAGAGACGCTGCAACTGGAAATACTCAAGCCTATTTCGACCCAGGAGAGTCAGGTTCGGGCGACGGGTTATCCCCAGGGGCTTCCCAGTTGGCACGCCCAGGGGGATATGAAAAACCTTGATAATCCCCGGTTCTGGGATGAATATGATTTGATTCTTAAGGGGTTTCTTGATTTTTATCGGGCTTTTTTTGCCCAGGTCTCCAGTCGCGGTGCCCCGGTCCCGGCGGAGTCCTATTTCCCGGAGCAGGTGGAAAATATCCTTTATTTCAACAATGATTTTTCCCAGGTTGCCAAACAAGTTCGGGATCGTATCAAACTGGATCCATCGTTTGCCAATGAATTGCGCTGGCGTCCGGCGTATAAGCAATTGCTGTATCGGGATGACATGGGGCGTCTCATTGTCACCATCAGTCAGAATTCGGTGGGTAACGCCATCACCGAACTGTTGGGCATCGTTGTCCAACGTCAGGAAAATGAGACCGCCTACCGCGCCGCCGAGCCGCGTCTGATTGAGAAATTATTGACCGTCCGGGAGCGGTTGCGTTTGGCCGATTTGGGAACACCCATTCATACGTCGGCTTGGCCCGATGGACGGTTTGTCCCTTGGGAGGAACAACAGCCCATTCGCAGTCGCCGCCGTACTGACGCCGTGGAGTCAGGTCTGGAAGATGTGTAGAATCGGTGAGACCCTGCAAACGCAGGTCTTTTGCAATGAATAGACGAGTGGTTGCCCATGTCTGAACAGTGTCCGTTTTGCCCCCATAAATTTCCTCCCCATGTGCAAGTTTGTCCGCACTGTGGGCAGCCATCCCGTTTTCCCAATGTCGTTGCTGTCGGCAAAACAGACAAGCGCGAGGTTTTAGATGCCCGTTATCGGGAGGCCTGTTCCCAGGCGCGTTCTCGAAACACCGAATCGGTTGTGCAAGCTTTTGAAGATCATGTGCAACAACAGGCCAAGGTGTGCATTGCACGTCCCTTGGGGGAGGTGGAACGGCTTTGCGCGAGTCAGAATAATGTGTATGTCTCCTTTTACGCAGAGGTGGCGGCGGGGTCACGTCTTCCAGAAGATCAAGGGTGGGATCGTTGGCGTCAAGTGGCCGATGCGATTTTTTTCCCCAATTACCAGGGGGAGATACGTTTTGGTGCCCTTTCGCTGAATGATGCCGGACCTAGCAAGTATGGGGAGGCGTTCATGGTATTGGCTGAAACGATGATTGCCCATCGAACGACACTGTTTGAGACTAATTCGGCACGTTATGTGAAGGAAAATCCGACGATTACAGAAGCACCATCCGATAAGGTGGCGGTGTGGGAAGATCGTGCCAAACTGGCGGTGGCCAAACTGGCGGGGGATGTTGGTGTGGATACGGATGTGGCTGACTTTCCCGCCATTTTGCTCAAGGATGGCCCTCACGATGGCGATGACTTTATTGAGGCTCATGTGTATGGTCCCATATCCAGTCGGACGTTGAGTAAGGTGACTTTTGCTCCCAGTTCTGCTAAATCTCGTAAGAAGGTGTTCTTCAAGAACATGCAACGAAAATTGGAAAACATGGGCATAGCGATGGAGATGCCTTGATGCGTGCTATCGTGTTGGGTTTGGCGGAGAGGGCGATTTTGGAAAAGGAGGGGGCGTTCTTCTCCTTTTGTCCGGGCGTGGATGATGAACCCGTCCCCTGTGAATCCTGGGAGGTTGCCCGATTGCTGACGGTGGGTGGTCGGCGGCGGTATTTGGATTCAGTCAGTTTGGAAGATGTCAAGCATAGTGTCTTGGCGTTGGGTCGTCAGGAAGAGGCGTTGGATCTGTTTTTGATGCTGTTTGATGGTGATTGTGATGAAGATTTGCGGTTGGAAGCGGCAGAGGAATTGGAATTATTGTTGAAAGACGAGGCCACCTTGGTTGGTTTGGAGGGGGTGGTGTATGCCCTGCCCATACCGGAATCTGCTGATTTTGCCCAAGCCCGAACAAGTATTGGCGATCACACCCCCCATGTTCGTGCGTTGTTGGAACCTTTGTTGGATGCTCAAGATCGGATTGCCCGTGTGCGCACCGCCTGGGTACAGGCGTGTGAACAGGTCTCCGACAGTGCGGATTGGCGCGGTCATGCTTTGGCATTGGCCCATGAACACGGCCTGTTTCCCCAATTGGTGAGTGCCGTGGCGGACGACACCCTTTTGGAAAAAACTTTGTTTGATCTGTATGCTTTGAACCTCCCTGGTTTTCGTCCGCTCATTACCCGGTGGGCGAAGATTTTACAGGCCGACGGTTCTGTCCCCGAAATACGGGCTGTCAGGGCACCTACAGAATCCGTAGAGTCTGAAAAACGTTCTTCTTCGCCCAAAAAGAGAAAAGGAATAGCAAGCCCTAGAAATCTATTGCAACATGTGGAGATGCGATATGTGGAGAAAGTGAAAGAAGCCTTTAAACGGTCGATTGTGCGGGGAAACCAAGGGGAGGTGGAACAGGCTTTGGGCCATTTGCTGCGCTTTCACGAGAATGTGGGGCATTCGGGGAAACGTAAACAGGGTGGCGGTTTCTTTGCCGCGAAATCTCTCTGCGATTTGGCCATGTTTTGTAAAAGGCAGGGGTGTTATGACTGGCAGTTGTGGTTGTTGGAACAGGCCATACTTCAAAATCCTAATGATGCACAAATCTGGATACACAAGGCGGAGGCCCTGGTGGGGTGCAACCGCTTGGATGAAGCACTTGCGGCGTATGACGCGGTGATCCAAGCGTTTCCCAGTAATGAGATTGCGAAAAACGGACGTGCGGAAGTATTAAAATCGCTCAGTCATTTGGATGATGCGCTTTTGGTGTGTGACGGGTGATCCAAACATTTTCCGATAATGAGATTGCCCGAAATGGCAAAGTCTCTGTTTTGGTTCTACAGGGGAAGGATCAAGAGGCTGTGGCGTTGTTGTCCCATTTGGCGGGGGCGGCCAGAACGAATGAAGATTGGATTGCCCGGCATATCGTGGGCATGATCTGTGTGCGTTCTGGTCGATGGGAGGAAGCGGAATCTGTCTTTAAAGAAGGATTTGAGCGTAGTCCGCCATTGAATAAAGATTATTTTCGTCTGGGATTGGCGTCGGTGCGTCTGCGTCGAGGACGTTATGAGGAAGCCTCCGACCTGCTTTCCCCGGTTCATCCCCCGAAACTGATGACTTCGGCCAAGGTGCTGACTTTGCACGCCCAATGCGCCACGCAACAGCAAGGAGCGGCCCAGGAAACTTTGCGGAGTTTGCAGGGAACCCTTCCTGGTCTGTGCAGCCAATTGCCCAATGCTATTTGGAACTACTTTTTTCATGGCAATCCAGCCAACGAGGAAATATTGGAACAAATCTGTCAACAGGAGATCCATTGTCAACTCGCCGCCGCTTGACGCACCGGGTGGCCCAGGCGTTCGATGAACGGGTTGCGGATGGTTTCCGTGTGGAGTTAATCCCATGAACATCCCGCACACATCACCGTCGAAGGGTGGAAAGATCGTTCTGTTTAATCCCAAACCGTCGGAAATCAGTCGGAAGAAGGGGGTTCTTCCCCTGGCCCTTCTCGCTATTGGCAATCTGTTGCATCGGGAGGGGTATGAAGTCCTGATTTGTGATGGGATGTTTGATACGGTGACCCCCAAGATGCTTCAGGGGGCGGTGTGCCTGGGTATCGGTGCCATGATCGGTTATCAAATTCAGGGTGGTTTGAAGGTGGCGCAAATGGCGCGGGCTTCCTGTCCCGACCTCCCCATCGTCTGGGGGGGATGGCATCCCTCCATCCAACCCGAACAGACGGCGCAAAGTCCATGGGTGGATGTGGTGGTCCGTGGGCAGGGGGAAATAACTTTCTATGAACTGGTCAAAGCCTTGGAGACGGGGGGAGACCTGCAAGCGATCCAGGGATTGATCTACAAAAAAAATGGTCACATCCATTCCACACCCCATCGATCTTTGGTGGACCCCAACGAGTTTCCCCCATTGCCTTACCACCTGCTGGATATGGAACGGTATATCCATGAAACAGAATTTGGCTATCGCACCATCAATTATATCTCCAGCGTCGGTTGCCCGCATCGGTGTGGGTTTTGCGCGGAACAGTTGGTCCATGGTCGCAGTTGGCTCCCCCTGACCGCCGACCGTGTGGTATCGGATCTGGCGATGTTGGCGGCTACCTACTCGTTAGATGCCATTGCCATCAACGACAGTGATTTTTTTATCAGTGAAAAACGGGTCATTGCCATTTCCCAGGGATTGTTGGATCACGGGGTCCATCTTAAATGGGGTAACGTCAACGGTCGCCCCGATGAACTGGTCCGCTATCGTGAAAGTACCTGGGCATTGATGAAAAAGAGTGGGTTATCGTGTCTGCTGACCGGTGCCGAAACCAGTGATGGCGAAATCTTGGCCATCATCAACAAAGGGGGGACGGTGCAACAGGTGATCGAACTGGCTCAACGGGCGGGGCAGTTTGATATTGCCTTGCGTTGTTCCTTCATGGTGGGCCTCCCCTTTGCACAACGCCGAAAAAGCCTGGAGGCGGAGTTCTCGGAGCTTATGGATTTTATTAATCGTCTCTATGAGGAAAATCAGGAAAACATGTTCCTGGTGTTTCTGTATACCCCGTTTCCGGGGAGTCCGTTGTTTGATACCGCCGTGGAATTGGGGTATGCCGCCCCCCAAAGTTTGGAGGCGTGGGCGGAAAATCTCACCGGGCTGAACCAATCGATGACGCCATGGATGGATGATCGGGTTGCCGAAAGGGTGTATCAGGTGAATTTTTATTTTCCATTTGTCAGTGGTGTGGTCAGAAAAATTATTGCTAAAAAACCGTTTTATCAAAGAATCATCCTTTCCCCTGTGGAAAGGATCCTGTTTTATTGGATGAAATTTCGGTTGAAACGGCAATTTTTTGCCTTTCCCCTGGAATATCACCTGATTCGCAAAGGTTTCCAGATTTTCCATTGATGTTTTTTTGTGCCATCAGGGGGCGGCATGGGTCACGAAGAGATTCTTGCTCAAAAAATGGAACGACTCCGCCAAAACTTGCGGCAGGGGGGACGGACTATCCTGGCTTTTTCCGGTGGGGTGGATAGCACGTTCCTTATGGCGATGCTCCAGGAGTCGGGGGTTGATTTTTTGGCGGTGACGGCGGTTTCGCCCACCATACCGACTCGTGATCGGGATATGGCACAGAGCTTGGCGCACAGTCTTGGCGTTTCCCACCGGATCATCGAAGGGGGGGAGATGACCAATCCCGATTTTGTTAAGAATGATGCTGATCGCTGTTTCCATTGTAAAAATGATCTTTTTTCCCACTTGGTTCATTTGGCCAGGGATGAGGGGTTTCAACGGGTTGTGGATGGCAGTACCGCCGACGATGTTGCCGATTATCGCCCCGGAATGAAAGCCAAAGTTTTGCATGGGATCCAAAGCCCGGTGTTGGAGGCGGGTTTGACCAAAGAGGAATTGCGGATTCAATCGCGGCGCATGGGTTTGTCTACGTGGAACCGTCCCGCTTCTCCGTGTCTCTCTTCGCGCATCACCTATGGTGAACCCATCGAAGTGGCGGGGTTGCGCATGGTGGAGACGGGGGAGGATTGGTTGCGGAGCCACGGTTTTTCGGTGGTGCGGGTGCGTAAGCAGCAGCGTACCGCCAGAATTGAAGTCCCCGAAGCGGATTTGGTGCGGTTTATGGACGCCCAATTTCGTCATGAAACCAACCGGGTGTTTCAAGACTTGGGCTTTCAGTTTGTGTCGCTGGATCTGGAAGGGTTTTCCAGCGGTCGGCTTAATCGGCAGGTGTTGTCGATGCTTTCCGATTGAGTTCCTGGGATGCCAGTCGGTTGATGAGGCCGGCGACATAGCCCGCTCCGAAGCCGTTGTCGATGTTGACGGTGGTGACATTGGCGGCGCAACTGTTGAGCATCCCCAAAAGGGCCGATAAACCGCCGAAAGAGGCACCATAGCCTTGAGAAGTGGGGACGGCGATGACCGGTTTGTTCACCAATCCCCCAACCACCGACGGCAACGCCCCTTCCATACCGGCGACGACGATGAACACGTTGGCCTGGGTCAGGAGATCCTTCGCAGCTAAAAGCCGATGCAGACCCGCGACGCCGCTGTCAAAATGGGTGACAACTTTAGCCCCCATGAGTCGGGCGGTGAGGGCCGCTTCCGTGGCGACCGGGATATCGGCAGTCCCAGCGGAAAATACGGCGACCAACCCCGTTTTTTCTTCTTTGGGGATCTCTTCCCGGTACAGACAGCGGGAGTCGTGTTCACTTTGGAGTTCGGGAAAAAGGTCCAGGAGGCGTCGTTGTTGTTTTTTTGCAAGTCGGGTGATCAAAACCGCTCCAGGGCGTTGGAGGGTTTGGGTGACGATGTGTTGGAGATGTTGGAACCGTTTTCCCTGGGCCAGGATCACTTCTGGAAAACCATGACGCAGTTGGCGGTGGGTGTCGAGACGGGCGATAATGCCGTCATGGTCCCGGACCGTTTCGATGGGAAAGTGTGCCAGTTGTTCCATGGCCCCGTCCACATCCAACCGGCCTTGCTGCACCTGTTCGATGAGGGTGCGCAGACGTTGCGGGGTCATGATGGGGTATCGACTTCGGGTGCTGATGGGTCGGGATGGGGGAGATGACGGGCAACGTGCGCGGCAGTTTCGGGGAGGGACCAATTCATACGGGTTGCCAGTTGCACAAGGTCATCATATTCGGGTTTGGCGTGACCGTGGGCAATTTTAGCGCGGAGTTCTCCCCAGGGGGTCGGGATGATGGCGTCCTTTCTCGGGATGGTGAGCCGATCACAGGGTTGCAGACGCACCCCCAGGGAGGTGGATTGGGCCAGGATGATCCGGGCCAGGGAATCGGCGGTCTCCAGGGTGGCAATCACCTCCAGGCGGACAGCGGGCCGCCCTTTTTTCATGGTGATGGGGGTGATGGTGACATCCAATGCCCCTGCCTTGAAGAGATGATCCCAGAGAAGTCCGTACCATTCGGGGTTCATGTCATCGATGTGGGTGGTGATTACCGTGACACGATCTTGGGATAGGGGATCCTGTTTGCGGGGATCATTTTGGGCGAGAATGCGCAACCCATTGGTGCGGCCTGGGATTTCCCGCGTCCCAAGTCCCAATCCGATGCGATCTATGGCCGAAAGGCGACAGGGGCCGAAGCGTCCGAAGCGTTGCATCAGATGGACGAGAATGGCGGCTCCCGTGGGGGTTACCAGTTCGCCGACCGGGTTGCCGTCCGTTTCGGCTTGGATGGGGACGTGGTGGCGTTGGAATAAATCGGCAACTGCCGGGACGGGTACCGGCATCAACCCATGTTCCGCACGGACCACACCGGAGCCAACTGCGGGGGGTGTGCAGGTGATTTCGGTGATGTGCAGCCGCCATACCGCAAAAGCGGCGGCACAAATATCCAGGATGGCATCCATGGCCCCGACTTCGTGGAAATGGACATGATGGGCATCGATACCATGGACACGCCCCTCCGCCTCGGCCAGAAGGGTAAAGATTTGGCTGGCATCGTTCTTGACGGGTTCGGGGAGTTGCGACCGGGTGATGATGGCGAGGATGTCGGGCAGGTGGCGGTGATGGTGTTCTTGGGGGACATGAAAAACAATATGAGTACCCAATAACCCACCCCGCCGTTGACGACTGACCTCAAGGTGCCAGGGATCCAGAGCCAGGGTGGTCAATGCCTGGGATAATTCTTCCACGTCCAGACCCAGATCCAGACATGCCGCGACAAACATATCGCCAGCGATTCCACTCACGGGATCCAGATGAATGTGCATGGTAGCGTGCCATCCTTTATTGCGGTCAGAGCCATTAGAGCGTGTTGACATTCAATAATTTATTGACTCCCCCCCCTAAAAAACTATTGAAAAGAAAGAAGGGGTCTGGGGAATTCTTT
>PEAO01000043.1:11710-24757 GCA_002753615.1 Magnetococcales bacterium DCbin2 | reverse complement strand
TCATGGGAGGCGGCCTTAGGCCCATGGCGAAAGCCATATGGAAAACATGCTACCGTCCCCCTACAGTTGGCACGCCAGTTCTCTACTCTACCCGATTTGCCGGTTCCGAATTTTCCGTGTCTATTTGGTTGCCAGTTTAATATCCGCTGTACCCACCGCTTGGTGAGATAACTTCTGGAGGATTCGCGGCGTAGGGATTGCGTGCCGATTCATTGGAGTATGGACTGCCGTACTGACCATACGGGTTATTGATTGAATCAGATGAATAACGACTTCCATAGCGACCATATGGATTGGATACTGAATCAGACTCATAGGGATTGTTACTCAACGTTCCAAGGTATTTTCCGCTAGGGCTCACTAATATTGGCGGCTCGGCGATTGCCGTTTGAACGCCATTCACCAGAAACATTCCAACCCCAACCAACGAACTGATTATGATGCTTCTATTCACAGCCTGCCTCCTTACGCCGAGATGATTATGATCACCGATAGCGGAGCAATACCCGTCATTAAGGTGAGATGGTTTAATGTATGTCACTTTATCACCAGACAGTGAAATAAGTCTTCCAGAGACCACAACTCTACCGGAAATTTTTTCCTAAAGCAAGACCATAATCATTGGAAATGTAAAAATATTTCAGGCACAAAAAACCGCCTCGGATGGCGATCTATTTGCAGATAAAATTGAATCGAGTCGAATCGAGGGACACCATACGCATTTCCCTTGCGAGTCGAATCGAGGGACACCATACGCATTTCCCTTGTGTGGCGATAAAATGGTGTTATCATTATTACATGCCTCGACTTGCGCGTGTGATCATTCCTCGAATCGAGGGACACCATACGCATTTCCCTTGTGTGGCGATAAAATGGTGTTATCATTATTACATGCCTCGACTTGCGCGTGTGATCATTCCTGGAGAACCTCATCACGTCACCCAGAGGGGGAATCGGCGACAGCAGACTTTTTTCCGAGAGGATGACTATCGACTCTATCTGGAATTGATGGCAGAGTGGTGCGCACGTATGGGAGTAGAGGTATGGGCCTACTGCCTTATGCCAAACCACGTTCATTTGATCGCCGTGCCCAGGTCCGAAGAGGGGTTGCGGAAGGCCATCGGAGAAGCCCACAGGCGTTACACCCGGCATATCAACTTTCGCGAAAAGTGGCGCGGACACCTCTGGCAGGGGCGGTTTGCTTCTTTCCCCATGGATGAAGCGCACCTTCTCACGACAGCGCGCTATGTGGAACTCAACCCGGTACAGGCTCGCATCGTTGAAGATCCCTCGGATTATCCTTGGAGCAGCACACAGGCCCACCTTGTCGGCAAGGATGACATGCTGGTTAAGACCTCTCCCCTGTTGACACGGGTGGGGGATTGGGGCACCTTCCTTTCCAAAAGCATCTCCGAAGAAGATTCGGAAGTTGTGCGACAACATGAAAGAACCGGGCGTCCGCTGGGGGATCCTGTGTTCCTTGCCCGATTGGAATCTTTGCTTCAACGCCCTCTGGCTCCCAGAAAAGCAGGTCGCAAAGGGGCAAATACGCTTCCACTCCCCTGATTTCCTGAAAGCTGTACCGGGTTCATCCCAGGAGGAGATTCACCCTATGCCCGTTATTTCGATGTTTTACGGATTGATCATCCGCATGTTCTTTTTCGATGCCAGGCAGCACCATATTCCCCATATTCATGCGGAATATGGCGAGATGAACGCTGTGTTCGGTATCGAGGACGGAGAGATTCTGGCTGGTGAGTTGCCCAGGTAAAAGATTCGCCTTGTCCAGGCTTGGATTGAACTCCATCGTGATGAATTGATGGCTGATTGGAAATTGGCGATGGAAGGAAACCAAGTATTTCCCATTGACCCGTTGAAGTGAGGCAAACATGAGCAGTCCAAAGGTCGTTGCCGTGGAACCGGAGGAACACCAGGCCCTGGTGTTGGCCTTTGCCAACGGAGAACGCAGGCGTTTCGATGTCTCACCCTATCTGGATAAGGGAATTTTTCGGGAGTTGCGTGATCCCATCTACTTTCGCCGCGTGCGGGCCGTGTCGGGCTATGTAACTTGGCCCCATGATCAGGATTTCAGTTGGGATACCCTCTATCTGGAGAGTGTTCCTGTTGACGGTCCGGCGGGAACCCCCACTTCTCCCTCTGCTCGCTCCACACCATGGGAAACGGTTCCATGAGATCGCGCCAGAATCGGGGGACACCAGAATCGGGGGACACCATACCGATTTAATTTATGGACACCAGAATCGGGGGAATCGGGGGACACCATACCGATTTAATTCAGAATCGGGGGACACCATACCGCAGAATCGGGGGACACAGAATCGGGGGACACCATACCGATTTAATTTATAGCCATAAGGGAAATAGGTATGGTGTCCCTCGATTTCGGGGACACCATACCGATTTAATTTATAGCCATAAGGGAAATAGGTATGGTGTCCCTCGATTTCAATAAGGGAAATAGGTATGGTGTCCCTCGATTTCCTTGTCCCTCGATTTCCTAATTTATAGCCATAAGGGAAATAGGTATGGTGTCCCTCGATTTCAATCTGGTACTTGGCCAAACTTGCTATTCAGCAATATATTAAGTAACCTTGCGGCCTGTTCCAAATGACCAACCCGCTCAAGACTCGTCGCATATGTCATATTTTCTCAATTTCAAGTGCTGATTTATCCAAGCAGAAACTTTCTGCATGACCATGGCGGAAGGGATACTGAATTATCGCACTTCAGAACTGGCAGCTTCACCGTCCCCCTGGCCCCATTTAGAAAAAAGTTAAACTTTGAGTGCATTAAACAAGAAGTCAATATTTTTCTTTAATAATTCTCTCTATGGCAGCTAACTGTCCGTGAACGTCGCTAGAGGAAAAGTGATAAGCTCCAACCATTACCAGCGCGTCCTTTTTGTACACGACTGGAAGGCCATCCATTTTATCAAGTTCGTTGTTAATTGGAAACAGCCATGAGAATATTCCGTGATTTAAATGAATTCGTTTCAGAACTTCGAGTATTTTAGGAGATATAAACACTGTTTTCTTTCCTGAATTAAGAAAGATATCTTCCAATTCCTGCAAGTGATGCAAGTCCAGCATTTCGAAAAATTTGTTTACATTTTTACCTGTAATCCCTGTAGTTGGTATGTTCAGCAACTCTACAAATGAAATTTTATCTGCAAAACTACTTCCAAGGCCCATCTTTGCAAAATTTCTATGATATGGAACTCCACCTCCTGTCCGGTTTAATGGATATTCAGGGAGCAAGAACGGATGATGCTTTTCATGCCTTTTCCAGAAAGAAACGCCATCATCGTGATACTCCAGAATTTTAGCAAAAAATGGTTTATTCGTAATTTCTTCTGAATAATTAGCATCTCTTCCAACAATCAGAACACTTGCAAATTCTGGCTTCTGCCCTTGATATGGTTTTTCCTTAAAAATTTCATTTAGTTTTGGTGATGGGTGTTTACCGTACATTTCCATTTCTCCAAATCGGGGGATATCTGACCGATTGCATGAGTGAACCCATCATACGGTTTATGGACATTCCAACGTCAATTTCTCATTATCCACCAACCTATTCCACAGCTTATCAAAGAATTTCTCGAAAGAGGATGCTTACCGTGATCTGTGACCGCTGGTCATGTCCATGATCACTGCGCCGGAGAACCCCACCCCGGCCATTCGACGGCCTCCATCGTCGATCTTACAGCCGTTGGTTCACTGCTGTTGTGTCTCACCGACAAGACACAAACATTGTTGCGTCTCATGAAACATGATTTATGAGACGCAACAATGTTTGTGTCTTACCGATGCACATCAAAACACCTCCTGTCCCTCGGTGACGTTGAGCAACTCTCGGAACGCATAAATGCCAGAACGCCTCCCCCGGCCCTCTACCAGGGAGACCAGGAGACCGGCATTGCGCAACAAGGTTAATATCCGGCTGGCGGTAGGTCTCGGAATGTCCGCATGATTGATGAAGTTGGTGGTGGAAAAAATGGGCGTTTGAAAAATAAAGTCAACCGCCTTGATAGCGTACTGGGAGCGGGTTAACTTCGTTACTTGGTGTTTTATCCAATCATGCAGGGCCAAAATGTTACGGGCTTTGGTTTCATTCTCTTCCGACTGTTTCTGGATCCCCTTCAGGAAGAAGGCACACCAGCCGGTCCAATCACCGTCACGAGAGACTGCCCGCAACCGCTCTTGGTAAACATCGCGGTGCGCATCAAGATAGCCGCTGATATAAAAATCTGGACTCGAAAGCAGTTTGCGTTGGTACAAAAATAGGGGTATCAGCATGCGCCCCAGTCGGCCATTGCCATCCTTGAACGGGTGTAATGCCTCGAACTCCGCATGGATGATTGCTGTCTGGACCAGGGTATCGGATGAACTCGTATGACTGGTATCACCCAGATAGACATCCCAATGATCCATCCCCTGTTGCAGATGCTCCGGGGGGATCGGCACAAAGCGAGCCTCTTCCATTGTACAGCCCGCCGGACCGATCCAGTTTTGGTCCGTTCGATAATACCCAGGGAACTTGTCCCGTCCACGTACCCCCTGCATCAGCATTTGGTGGGCCGTTCGCAGGATCTGTTGGGAAAGGGGGCGCAATTCCAGCTCTTTTTGACACGCACGCATGGCTTGGCGATAGTTGCGAACCTCCTCGGCATCGTCTCGTTTGGTTTGGGTGATCCGCTCGGAATGACCTCCGGCCTCGATCTCCAGCACCTCGCCAATGGTAACCTGAGTCCCTTCGATCTTGGAGGAAAGCACCGCTTCTTGGGTAATCAGAGGAGACAACAACACATGGGCATTGGGAATGGCGGCTAGCAACCCATCGTAACGGGCCAGTCCAGCATTGGCGGGGCCAATCAGTGGAATCAAACGAGACCAGTCCAATTCCTCGGGAGGGAACTTTCCCAAATGATAACGAACGGGAACTGTCATACCACCCTATCTGTCATGTCAGTATGCTATTCAAAGAATTTTCTTTACCCCAAATCGGGGACACCTTACCGACTTCATTGTACCCGGATTGTCCTGGATTTTACCATTTCCGTCCACTGGAATTTGTCAATTCACTTGGGGACTGTGGGTGTTGTGCAACGGGAGTTCGGTAAATTTTTGCAAAGAAAGCGTTCTCACGGGTTGATAAATGGGATCCTATGATTATATGTGGTCCATGAAGTCTTGGTTTGGAATGCGGGATGGATCGGTTGTCCTGAGAAACGGACCAAGATCTGAGGGTCGTTATCATCAAAAATGGGAGCAAGAGAAATCGATGGATGTCAGCCAGGAGAAAATGCCCCAACGGCAAAACCATCTGGGGAACGATTTATTGACCGAGATCGGCAAAGTGTTGGTGGGACAGGAAACATTGGTGACACGGTTGTTGATTGGACTGTTGACCGGGGGCCATGTGTTATTGGAAGGGATGCCGGGGTTGGCCAAGACCCTGACAGTCCATTGTCTGGCCCAGGCCATCGATACCGGTTTTTCCCGCATTCAGTTCACCCCCGACATGTTGCCCGCCGATGTGGTGGGTACCGAGGTGTTCAACCCCCGTGAGGGAACCTATAGCGTCAAAAAAGGGCCGGTTTTTTCCAATCTGGTGCTGGCCGATGAAATCAACCGGGCACCCGCCAAGGTACAATCGGCACTGTTGGAGGTCATGCAGGAACGTCAGGTGACCTTGGGGGGGAAGACCTATCCCCTGGAAGAACCGTTCATGGTGTTGGCGACGCAAAATCCTATCGAACAGGAGGGAACCTACCCGTTGCCTGAGGCGCAGTTGGATCGTTTCATGATGAAAGTGCGGGTGGGGTATCCCAGTCGTGATGAGGAACGCAAGGTGTTGGAGCGGATGGCGGGCAATCAACCGCTCCCCTTGGTGCGTCCAGTGACCACCCCCGAAGATATCGCCAAGGCGCGTCAGAGTGTGGCGGAGGTGTTTGTCGATGAAAAGGTGCGGGATTACATCGTCGATGTGGTCCGGGCCAGTCGTGATCCCAAAGGGGCGGGGGTCGGCGGTCTGGATGGGATGATTGAATTCGGGGCCAGCCCCCGTGCGGGTATCGCTCTGATGCGGGCCGCCAAGGCTCAAGCCTTTTTGCAGGGGCGCAATTATGCGACGCCACACGATGTCAAAAGCCTGGTCCCCGATGTACTCCGACACCGTATTCAACCGAGTTATGAGGCCGAAGCCCAGGGCAAGGAGAGTGATCACCTGATCCAAAAAATATTGGATACGGTTTTGGTCCCTTAAAACCCCTGCGGTGGAACGGTTCCCATGCTGACCAGTGAAATCATCCGCCGGGTCAAGGAAATTCAAATTCGCACCGGTCGTCAGGTGTCGGATGTCCTTGCCGGGGAATATATGTCGGTTTTTAAAGGGGGTGGCGTCGAATTTGACGAAGTGCGCCCCTATGTCCCAGGCGACGATGTACGTACCATCGATTGGAATGTCACCGCCCGCAGTGGCCAGCCGTTTGTTAAACGGTTTCAAGAGGAAAGGCAACTTTCCCTGATGATCATGGCCGATGTTTCCGCCTCCCAGGATTTTGGTTCCCAAGTGCGCTCCAAACGGGAAGTGACGGCGGAATTATGTGCCCTTCTGGCATTTTCCGCCATCCGCAATGACGACAAAGTTGGGTTGATTCTGTTCCATGGCGAGATTGAGCAGTATATCCCGCCGCGTAAAGGGCAGACCCATGCCCTGCGCGTGGTGCGTGAGGTGTTGGCCCATGGACGGGATGGTGCGGCAACCCGACAGAAAACCCAACCAAGTTCTACGGGGCGATGGCACGAATGGACGGATTGGTGGGCCAATCGGTGGCGCAAGAGGGGAGACGTACAGACGCGACCCGTTCCAGCGGTTTCCAGACATCGGGAAACGGATATTACCCGTGCCATGGATTTTATGATGACGGTGGGTAAACGGCGGAATGTCTGTTTTTTGGTAAGCGATTTTCTGGATCATCACTTTGAACGGGCGGTGGCGGCGGCCAATCGCAAACACGATGTCATTGCAGTGCTGGTCAGTGATGTTCGGGAGGAGGTTTTGCCCGATGTCGGTTTGATCACCCTGAAGGATGCCGAAACGGGCGGGGTGCGGGTGGTGGATACCGGTTCTGGGGAATTTCGCGCGGCGGTGGCCGAGGGGGAGCAGCGGCGGATTGCCGAATTAAAACAACGTCTGGCGGCATTGAAGGTTGATTGCATCCATGTGGATACCTCCGGGAGTATTGTCGAACCATTGATTCGATTTTTCCGAATGCGGGAACGGAGGATCAGGCGATGAGAATCCGATGGTTTGTGATCGGTCTCTTTCTTTTTGGGTTGATCTGGGAACGGACGCTCCTGGCCGCCGGGGATGAAATTTCCAAATCCAGTCAGTTGGGACCGGTCAAGGCCCAGGTGACCCTGGCCCCGGCCCATCCACGGCTGGGAGATGCCATCACCCTGAGTTTGGAGGTGGTGGGGGAAAAAGGGGTCGAACTGGTGATGCCCGAATTTGGTCAATCGTTGGGGCGGTTTGCCATCATCGATTTTGTTCCGGCGCAAAAGGTGGGTGACGGGGGGAAAACAGTCGCTTCGCAACGCTATACCCTGCAACCACCCATGTCGGGTGAGCAACAGATTCCCCCGTTGATCATCGGTTTTATAGACCATCGGCCTGGCAACCGCCCCGCCCCGGATGGGGAGGATGCCTATGAGCTTTTGACCGAGCGTCTGACGTTTGAGGTCGCTTCGGTGATTCCCCAAGGGACCGAGGCGGATCTGAAACCCCCCAAGGCTTCGTTGGAACCTTGGTCCCCATTGGGTGGGGAAAGAGGGGGGTGGTGGTGGTTGCTCCTGATGGTGGTCATGGCGGCTTCGGGGGGTGCTGCCTTTCTGGTCTGGCGCAAAAGGGGGCGGATCCCGGTGCCAAGGACACCCTTCGAGGTGGCCAGTTCCCGTTTGAAATATCTTAAATCGCAGGCAAAACCGACTCCCGAAGAGATGGATGAATTTTTTGTGCAGCTTTCGGATATTGTCCGTCACTATCTGGAGGATCGGTTTCAAATCAGGGCACCGGAGAAGACCACGGAAGAATTTTTGGAGGCCACCTCCTCTTCGCCCGACTTGACGGCGGAACATCGGGGGTTTTTATTCCGATTTTTGGAATTTTCCGATCAGGTCAAGTTTGCTCGGCATCGACCGTCGCTGGACCATGTGGAACAAGCCTTGGCGGCTGCCGAAGATTTCTTGCGTCAAACCGGCCAACAGGAGTCTTCCCATGCTTGATTGGATTTTCCCAGGGCTGGAATGGCGTGATCCCTGGGCATTTTTGGCCTTGGTGTTGGTCCCGGTGGTGTTTCGTCTGGCCATGCGCTCTCCCGGATCGGTCACCACCGCCAGTCTGGGACAGATCGTGGCGGCTCCGGTGTGTGGCAAGGTCCGTTGGTTGTGGGTGCCGGGGGGGATCATGGCCTTGGCTGTGGTTGCCCTGGTCATCGCCCTGGCAGGACCGCGAACGGGGGATGAAACGTCGCAGGTACGTCGTGAAGGGATTGCCATCGTCCTGGTGATCGATCGTTCGGGTTCCATGGATGCCCGGGATTTTGTCGAAGGGGATTATAGCGTCAGCCGTCTGGATGCCCTGAAGAAAGTGATCGGGGAATTTATCAAAGGGGGCGATGTTGGGGGCGGTCGTCCCAATGATCTCATCGGCATCGTCGCCTTTGGTACCTTTGCCGACAGTGTTTCCCCGTTGACTTTGGACCATGACAATCTGATCGCCATCCTGGATTCGTTGCAGGTTGCCCGTGAACAATCGGAAGCCGCCACCGCCATGGGGGAAGGGTTGGGTTTGGCGGTGGAACGGTTACGGTTGTTGGAGGAGAGTAACCCCATGGGGCGGGTCCGTTCCAAGGTGGTCATTCTGCTCAGTGACGGGGTGAACAACGCCGGTGATGTCGATCCGATGCGTGCTGCCGATCTGGCGGCCACCCACGATATTCATGTCTATGCCATCGCCGCCGGGACCACCGGACTGGTCCCCATCCCCGTTCCAACCCTGGACGGACGGATGCAACTCATGCGGCAATATATGGAGGTGGATGAAAAAACCCTCTCTGCCATGGCCCAGCGGACCGGAGGTCGCTTTTTTCATGCGGGTAATGCCGAAGAACTCGTGAAAACCTACCGCGAAATCGATCATCTTGAAAAAAGTGAAATCAATGAAGTCCGATATGTTAACTATCGGGAACATTATTCCACCTTGGTGGTACTGGCCCTGGTCCTGATGACCGTGGCAACGGTGTTGGACGCCACCTTTTTTCGGAGGTTGCCATGAACGACCTTCATTTTGCTTATCCGGGATGGATGCATGGATTGTGGGGCTTGGTGATCTTGGGGATCATTCTGTACGGCTTGGATCGTCGTTCGGGTCAAAAGCTTACGCAGTTTATCGGGGTGGGGCTTCAGGGGAGTTTGGTTACAGGGGTCAGTCCGGTACGCAAAATCGTGAGCCGATTGTTTTTGTTGGCTGCGGGCGTTTTTTTAATCCTCGCTTTGATGCGGCCCCAATGGGGGGTCCATTGGGTGACCACACCGCGCAGTGGTGTGGAGATCATGGTGTGTCTGGATGTATCCAAATCCATGCTGGCGGAGGATGTCGCCCCCAATCGTTTGGAACGGGCCAAGGCGGAGTTGCGTGATTTACTCCCTTATCTGCATGGCAATCAATTGGGGCTGATTGTTTTTGCGGGACGTGCCACGGTCCTTGCACCTTTGACCCCCGATTTTGGTTTTTTTCGTCTGGCCCTGGATCAGGCGAACCCCGGCAGCGTTTCTCGCGGTGGTACCCGTCTGGAAGAACCGATCCGCAAGGCCATTGCCGGTTTTGGGGGGACGGGTGAATTGGTCCGTTCCATTCTGCTGATCACCGATGGTGAAGATCAGGATTCATTTCCTTTGGAAGCGGCCAAAGAGGCGGCCAAACGGGGGATTCGGATTTTGGCCATCGGTTTTGGCGATGAAGCGGGGAGTGAAATCATGATCACCGATCCCAAAACCGGGGTGCGGTTGGTGTTGCGGGATCAGGGGGGGAACGTGATCAAAAGTCGTCTCGATGGTCAATTGTTGCGTGAAATCGCCTTGATCACCGAGGGTGCCTATATCCCGGCAGGTGTGGGGGTTCTTGATCTGAAATCTATTTATGAACGCCATATCGCCCCTTTGACCAAAGGGGCCGTGGATGGAACCCGCCGAAGTATCCAGAATGATGCCTTTCAATGGCCGGTTTTCATGGGACTTTTGGCCTTGTTGGCCTCGGTGGTCAGTGCGGTCCCCTTGGGGCGTCGTGGTGTGGGCTTGGGGATTTTGGTGATTGGGCTGGCTTTGTCACCGATGGCGTTGGCGGAGGAGGGCCAGGGGGGAGAAAAGCCGACGGCTGCGACGCAAACTTCGCCAGCCAAAGAAGAGGTTCATACGCCACGGGAAGACTATAATCTGGGGTTGAGTCGGTTGGGGAGCAAGGATTTTGATGGTGCCGGACCCTTGTTGTCATCTGCCCGGGATCGGGCGGGGATCGATGTGGAATTGCGTGTTCGGGCCACTTATAATCTGGGTTTGGTGGAAGCGGGACGTGCTTTATCTCACCTGGAAGGGGATCCCAAAGAGGCATTGGCCGGTTTTAACCGTGCCGCTGCTTGGTTTCGTGAGGCCATTTCTTTGCGGCCCGATGATGCGGATAGCCGCCATAATCTGGAAGTTGTGCTGGGACGGGTCATGGCGTTGGCGGATCAACTGGCAACGAAGGGCAAGGGGGATATCGCGGCCCAATTGGAGGCGTTGATCGAGGCGCAACGGGGGTTTTTGGGTGATTTGGGTCAGGTGGTGGCGGGTGGGGAGGAGATGAAACAGGTCTATCGTGATCTCTCGGCGCGGCAATTGGAGATCATCACCCAGGGAGAGGATCTGGGGGCGATGGCGGGATTGGCATTGGAAACGATTCGCAAAAAAGAGGAGAAGGAGCGGACACCGCAGGAGGGGATGCGCTTGCATCAACTGGGGTTGCTTCAGGATGATTTGTTTGGTGCGCGTGAACGGATGGGGCAGGGGCGTGGTGCGTTACGCAGTTTTCGGGGTGAGACCGCCTTTCGCAGGGGGGCGGCGGCCTTGGCACAGTTAAAGCGGGGGCGGGAGCGGTTATTGGAATGGCCGGCGCGGTTGGATGCGCTGATGGGGGATAGTTTGGAGCTTCGGCAATGGACCGCCATGGGGCCGGCCCTTCTGGAGGCGAAAAAGGAAAAACCCCCGTGGCTGACGGTGGATTTGCTGAAAGATCACCAAGGGATGATCCAGGAGCGGACTCAGACGATGGATCAGGAACTGAAGGCGGGCTTGGAATCGGGTGCAAAAGTTCCGGCAGCGGCGGACCCGGGATCGGAGTTGATGGCGACCTTGAAGGAGGCCCAACCGTTGGTGGCTGGGGTGGTGGTGGCGTTTTCTAAGTCGATGGATGCCTTAAATGGGGCCGATTTGGCGCGGGCGGCGGCGCATCAGGGGGAGGCGATTGCGGGTTTGGCTAAAACTAGAGAGTTATTTTTGGATATCAAGGGGCTGTTGGATTTAGCCTGGCAGGATGAAAACAGCATTGTGGCCAAATTGAACCTGGATCCCCCCCCGGAAATGGCGCAATGGGTGGCGGCGTTGGCGTTGCAGGGGGATAATTTGGCCAGATTGCACCGGGTGGGGCCAAAAATTGTGGAGCAATTGCAACAGGCACGCAAGGCCGCAGCACCGGAGGATCACAAGGGTGATGCCAAGGAGGATGCGGCGAAAAAAACAGGGCAGGAGGATAACATCCATCGGTTGGAGCAGGCCAATGAACTGCAAACGCAGGTTGTGGAAAAAATGGATGGGTTGCTGCAAGATTTGGCCGGGTTGACGGGGAATTCGGCGAAAGCGGTGTCGGGGAAGGATGATTTATCGCAGGCGCGTCGCCATGGCCAGGAGGTATTGACGTTTCTGGATGCATTGCGGCAACTCTTTTTTTCGGTCGAGGAGCATTTGCGCCAGGTGGCCCAAAAGCAGAAGGATTTGGAGGATGACACGCAAGCGTTGGCCCCTTTGGCAGCCAACCCTGACCCGGAGCCGCTGAAAAAGGGGGTAGGACCCTTGCAGATGCGGCAGGAAACCCTGGCGCAGACGACCCAGGCGATTCACGATGCCCTGGCGGGGCAGGTCAAAGCGATGAAAGCAATGCCTCCCCCCAAAGAGGGAGAGACTGGGGCCGCTTCTGGGGAGAACGACCGGGAGGCGGGGATTCAGCGGATGGCCGCAGTGGTTGGTGATGTCGCCAAAGCCAAAGGACACATGGAAGGGGCGGTTGCCGGGTTGAAGGGTTCCAAAGTGGAATTGGCCCAGGTGAAAGGGTTGCAGGAGGAGGCACTCAAGGCATTATTGGATGCCTTGGCCAAGTTGTCTCCACCGCCACCCAAGGAGCAGACGAAGCCCCAAGATTCCAAGGATGACCAGAAAGATGCGGGGGATAATTCGGGGGATGGGGCGAAGAAGGGGGAGGAAAGCAAGGATCAGCAACCTCCCCAACCCCAATCGGACATGACGGGTTCTCGCATGTTACAGGGGATTCGTGATCGGGAGGCGGCGCGTCATCGACAACGGGGTGATCGTGGCATGATGAACTATGAACCGGTGGAGAAGGATTGGTGATGGGGCGTAAGCAATGGCTGGCGTTGGTGTTTGGATGGCTCTGGCTGTTGGTGCTGGTCGATGAGGTCGATCCCGCCTGGGGGCAAGAGGCAAAACTGCGGATTGCCCAAGGGCCGTATTATACCGACGTTGCGGTCGATCTGGAGGTTGTGGCACAGGGGTTTGAGGAATCGCCGGAGCCTAAGGTTCAGGTGGAGGAACCTTCTGGAGGTCGCTTAGAATTGGTGGGGGTGAGTCCAGAAGTCAGCAGCAGCATACAGATTATTAACGGCCAGATGAGCCAGTGGAAGAGCGTCCGTTTTGTTTT
>PEAO01000043.1:0-11632 GCA_002753615.1 Magnetococcales bacterium DCbin2 | reverse complement strand
CGGCCCAAACCCAGTCGGTGACATTGGAATTTGGGGAGATTCCGGCGGGGGGGGATCAACGGATTTTATTGATTTTGCCGGATGATCCGGTTTATGTCGGTCAGCGTATTCCCCTACGTTTGCAATGGTGGATCCAGACCGATCTGGTGGAACGGTTGGTGGGGCATGAGGTGCGGGTTCCTTTGTTTGATATGGGGGATTTGTTTGGCTTTGAAGAGGTGGATCGGGGGGGCCAGAACAACGCCATGGTGATTCAATCGGCTGCGGGTGCCAAAAAATATGCCGCCGAAACCACCCAAGAGGTGTGGGATGGGCGTTCCTGGGTGGTTTTGACCATCGATCGTATTGTGATCCCTTTGAAGGGGGGGGACTATGACATTCCCGCTGCCAGTGTCATTTTGGAGGAGGGTGTTCGTTGGCAGCGGAGTTTTTTTGGCGAACGCAGTGCGACCCAGGTGCGTCGTCTCAGGGCGACGGATACGCCGAAGGTGCTTCATGTCAAGCCATTGCCGACGGAGGGGCAACCGGACAGCTTTGCCGGGGCCATTGGTCAGGGTTTTACCTTGGAAGTCTCTGCGGGACGTTCGGTGGTCCAGGTGGGCGATCCCATCGCTTTGACGGTGACTCTCCGGGGGGATGGATCTTTGGCGACCGCTTCGCTCCCCCGATGGGTTGGGGGGGAGGGTGGTTTATCGGAAAAGGATTTTCGGGTGCCAGAGGGGAATTTGGCGGGGTTGGTAGCGGATGGGGCGAAAAAATTTGAGGTCATGGTGCGGGTGCTGCATGAAGGGGTGAAGGAAATTCCCCCGCTGGCCTATTCCTGGTTTGATCCACGGAAGGGGGCGTATGAAACGCCCACTTCGCGGCCTATTGCCTTGTCGGTGGGGGCGGCGAAAATGGTTTCCGCAGGGGATGTGGTGCGGAGCCAGGAGGCTGCGGTCGGTGAAGAGAAGTCCGAGGTTGATCAATCTCCGAAACCGCCAATGTCCGGGGGATCTGAACAAAACGATCCGGGGGCCAAAGGGGTGGAGTCATCCCTGTTGGTGGGGGCCGATTTGGCGGTGGAACGGGATGTGGATGTTTTGTTGGGGCTGGGCCGGGGAGGGTGGTGGTTGGCGGTGGTTGCGTGGGGATGTTATGGGGGTGGGTTGGGGCTTTTGGCTTATGGCGGTTGGTGGTGGCGGCGGTCACGTTTGGATCCTGAAGTGGATTCGCGCAGGAGACAATTACGGGCGTTGGTGGTTGGTGTGGAGCGGGCGCAAACGCCCCATGAGTTAGCCGATGGATTACGGCGGATGGCAGCGGTTGCGGTGGATGTTCCCCGTGGGGAGTTGGATCGGCTCCTGGAGATTTTGGACAATTTGGCCTATGCCCCCCAGGGGGGTGGAGGATCGGTAGCGGAGGATTTAAAATCGCGGTCTGTGGTCATGGCCAGAAGGCTTGAAGGGGGGAATGGGTCATGACGGTGAATGGGAGGAGTTCGACCCGGCGTTGGTTGTGGGTGTTGGTTTGGGTTATTGCGGGGATCGTTTTAGCGCAACGTTCCGAAGCGACCCCCAGGGAGCGGGTGCAAGAGGCGTTGGCGAGTTATGCCCAAGCCCAGGGGATGGCTGACCCTTCGGCACGCAAGGAGGGTTTTCGGCAGTCGGCCAGGTTGTTTGAAGGGGTTTTGGATGAGGTTCGGCCCAATGCCGATCTTTATGCCAACCTGGGTGCTGCGGCACTTCAGGGGGGGGATATGGGTCAAGCCATTTTAGCCTTCAGACGGGCTTTGTTGCTGGAGCCGGGCCACGAACGTTCCCGGACGAATCTTCATTATGCACGGGGGTTGTTACCCTCTTGGGTTTCTCGTCCTGCGGAGGTGGGGGGATGGGATGGCTTTTTTTCCTGGTGGCGGATGTCGTCTCCAGCCCAACAGGAGACGACGGGGGCGATATTTTTTCTCCTGATGTCGGGAAGTATTGCATGGGGCGTCCGTTTTGCGATTCCTTTGGTACGTAACCTAGCGGTGGTCCCTGGAGTGATCTGGTTGTTGATTCTGGCGCAAGGGCTATGGGGTGGGGTGGGGCAAGACCATGGGGTCATCATCCAGGAGGAGACCATGGCCCGTGCCGCCGATTCCATCAACGCCCCGGCCAGTTTTATCCATCCGCTGCCTGCGGGTGCGGAGGTCAGGGTACTGGAGCAGCGGGAAGGGTGGACTCGGATTATCCTGGCCAACGACCGCAACACATGGATCCGCTCTTCGGCGTTGGCACGGGTTCGGGCGGACGAGGTGAGGTAGAGTCGCATATGCGGTGTTATGATGGGGGAATGTTTTCCCAACACTCTTGTTGGAGTACTTCAAATGGCGCACACCACGGAAACCAAAGTACTTACCGTCCGTGTTCCCCTGTTCTTGGCCGATAAAGTGGATCATCTGGCGGCATGCCTCGAACGTTCACAAAGCTGGATCATCCAACAGGCACTGACGGCGTGGATTGAGCAGGAGGAAGAGCGAGACCGTCTAACCCGCACAGCATTAGCCGATGTGGATGCCGGGCGTGTTATTGACCATCAAGCAATTCGGGCTTGGGCTGAGAGCCTCAACACCGACACCCCGTTGCCGATACCACACAGACGGAACTGAAACAACAATTACGAACCATTTTACAGCACGAAAATCGAGGGGCACTATACTTAAGAAAATTTTTTATGTCTGCACAAGGAAAAACGGTATGGTGTCCCCCGATTTTTGGATTGAGCAGGAGGAAGAGCGAGACCGTCTAACCCGCACAGCATTAGCCGATGTGGATGCCGGGCGTGTTATTGACCATCAAGCAATTCGGGCTTGGGCTGAGAGCCTCAACACCGACACCCCGTTGCCGATACCACACAGACGGAACTGAAACAACAATTACGAACCATTTTACAGCACGAAAATCGAGGGGCACTATACTTAAGAAAATTTTTTATGTCTGCACAAGGAAAAACGGTATGGTGTCCCCCGATTTTGCGGTATGGTGTCCCCCGATTTTGATAAGGGGAAACGGTATTGTGTCCCCCGATTTTGTCCCCCGATTTACTGGGATTTTGATGTTGGAGTCGGTCTTTTTGTAAAGTCAGCCAACCATGTTTGTAATTCATTTAAGTCTTTTTCAATTTCTTCAGGGCCTGGGAGATGAACTGGAGCTTCTTGGGACTGAGAGTGTTCGTACCTCGAATATTTTGTCATTTTATCATCAAAAAATTTACAATCATCGGCATTGATTTTTGCAAGTTCTTTAATTTTTCCCATAGTGTTAATGGCACGACGGTGACGTTGTACAACATCCGCCATCAAGTTTGACTCAATCATACGCTCAAGAAGAATCCTGAATTCACTACATAGAGCCTTGGCTGATGACTCGTAATCAGACCCTTCTTGATCCGTAAATATTTTTTTTGCCTTTGGCAAACGTTCATTAATAAGGATATTGAGTGTTTTTTTGGTATTTTGCGCGGACAGTGGCGTGTCACTAGGTTCTCCAACCTTCCCTTCCCCAATTCCTCGTATATAAACAATTTCGGGTTTTAAAGAATCAACTTTTGCACATTCTTGAACCAACCCCACCAAAGAGAGACGATGGGTAAATATGATAACCTGCCTCTTTTCCGAGAGTTTGTAAATTCGATTAACTACAGCTTCTTCGTAAGTTTGATCCAGAGAGGATATGGGATCGTCAAAAATAAATGGGGATTTGCTATTTTGTACGTTTGAATCCGCTAGAAATGCGGCAATAGACACAATACGATGTTCACCCTCGCTAAGCACATCGATAAGACGACATTTATCCGAAGTGTGATGTAATCGTAATTGAAGTCCGTGAAGAACACGTCCTTTAGTAGCCTTTTTCCGTATCATTTCAATATTTAGCTGCGCGGCACCAAGTGCATTCAGTTCATCATTAAATCGTTTTACAAAATCTTGCGTAATCAATACCTCGTAGAGTTCACTAATTTTCTTTGTCAATGAATTTGTTTTAGTTTTCTTGATTGCAGCCTCAATATGTTTTCGCTCTTTCAAGCGTTCAGCTTCACTTTCAATCTTTTCACGAATGCCTGACAACCACTTTTTTGCCAGAATACTGTTTAGTGCTTGTTGAATACTAATAGTATCTTTATTTTTGGCATCTTCAGCGGACTTCTTGGCTAAGTCGCTCAAGCATATGGATCGCAATTTTATATCATCAAACCATTGTTGTTTTTGGAAGGCAGCGGGGAACTCACATTCAGATTCGATCCGTTGCAATAGATCATTCCTAGCATGTAATTGGGAGAAAAATTCGCATATTTGACTTTTGATATCCGCAGACTCGATGCCCGCTGCGTCGATTTTGGCAACCAATTCCGCATTTGATGGTATGGTCTTTGGGCGTATTAGAGTTTTATACTTATTCTCAGCCTCATCAGCGACCCTTTGCATCTCACCATTCACAAAATTATCAAAAGCATGCAGTCTATCTTTAGCCTCTTGATCCAGAACTTGATGACAATAAATACAACGGGAATTGTCTGCCACATTGGGATAATCAAGACCTTTGTATGCCGATTCAATTGAAAATTTTCGGGCTGCTTTCCATAATTCTTTCCAAATATTAGAACCAATGTCTTTAAAATGGCTGCTACTGAAAACTTGATCCGCGTTGTCTTTGGCAAATTTTTTTTTCAAGATTACATCTTTGTTGGCTGCAACGACCTGTTGGAAAATTTCATCAGATAGTTGCTCAGAGAGGGTCTGTGCATCCTTCAGGAGACCGTCGCCATACCCCTTCTGTTTTTCAAGTTGACTAACTCTCTCGGAGGGATTTTTTTCGGAAAGACGATGTTGCAGACTTTCCATATTCGTTGCATCAGCAGCACTAAATGTACATTTTTTTTCAATATCTTCCTTGCTTGTAGCGGCTGTTATATTCATGTACCAACGAATTTCTTCGGTATCTTTCGTTTCTGGAGGACAAGATTGTTTATCAATAACGCAGTTATTTAATTTGGCTTCCAGGACACTTTTCACTCTGTCACACGTAGTAACAAGCCCCCCAAGAAAGGAGAGAACAGCAGGCTCGTAGCGCGCCTCACCCCCGTTATCTACAAAAATTTGGCCATATGAAGCGTCAAAAATATCAACAGCCTTAAGATCGTCAATGGAACCTTGACCCGTCCAGAGAAGATTCTTGTGTTTATTATCTTGTTCGTAAGAGAGTTCTGCTTTTTGAGTACCCGGTATGGATTTGTAAATATTATGGTGGATGGTCGCAGTATTTCTTGCGCCACAAATGTGTTTCAATAGCCTGACATAGCTTGATTTTCCCGATCCATTGAGGCCATAGATTAAAGTAATTTTGTCTTTGCGAAATGCCAGCGGTTTCGTTGGTGAAAGGGCATTCACATTCTCAATGTTGCTTATTGAAGTTAAATACAGACTTCCTTGTTGTTTTTGGGAGAAGGATGACTCAGGAAAGGAACATTCCTCAAGAATGGGTGTTCCCACAGCTTCTTGAAGACACCGTTTTGCAAGGGCTTCAATATCACTATCATCGAATGTATCTCGTTCATGGAGACGGAAAGCAGCAAACCGTAGCCAATTGGGTTGCTTAGAAAACCATTCTGTCAGCGTCTCTTTGGAGTCAGTCATTCGTCGTTCCTAACTGTAAAGAGTTGATTTCAGATGATATTATTAATCAATAGGCATAGTATAATCCATGCGTGACAGAATATCAAATTTTTTTCATCATATGCAACGCTTAAGGAATCTTGGGACACCTTACCGTTTTTCCTTTGGGGGAATTTGGGGACACCTTACTCTTTTTAAAGCCCTGGAAACTCATTGCCAAATCGCGATTCTCTCGCTATGTTGGCAGGAGATGTTTTTTATTTGGAGTGTGCATGTTTAAGGATCTTGTTGTTCTCCACTGATCGGATTCTGCCTTTGGCGTTCTGATCATAACGGTTTGCCCCCACTGTCGGCGTTTCGCCCATGGTGCGGTGGTCTGCTTTCTATTGATACCGTTTTTCTGGAGGATAAAGCTGTGCACGATCCTTTTATTCAAGCACTGATCGACATTCACCGTGGATTGCCGCGCAAAGGCCCTGGCGACGACGCGCTTTCCCGTCAATGGATGGTCCATGTTAGCCCCCTGTTGCCTGCCAATCCCAAGATGGCCGACATGGGGTGCGGCAATGGTCATACCTCTTTCCTGCTCATCGAAGTGCTGGGTGGTCATGTGACCGCAGTCGATTTCGCCGAGCCTTTCATCGACGAACTCAAACGACGTTTGACCGACGAGCCGATTACCCCCGTCTTGGGTGATATGCTGAAACCCGGTCTTGAACCGGAAAGCCTGGACCTTATCTGGTCTGAAGGGGCGGCGTTTGCTGTTGGGATTGAAAATGCCCTCAATCATTGGCTCTCCTTGCTTAAACCAGGGGGCGTCTTGGTGTTCTCCGATGCGGTGTGGTTCACTCCCGACCCAACCGCTGAAGTGTCGGCTTTTTGGGAGAAAGCTGATCCCAACATCTGCTCCGTGGGTGACAACATCAATCGGGCGGAACGGTTGGGTTACCGCTTTCTTGCCGCGCAAACCTTGCCCCAGGCGGCTTGGTGGGCAAGTTACTACGGTCCCATGCAAGACACCTGAACCAACTTGAGCCGACCGTCGAATCGGGTACTCTGATGGCGGGGGTCATTGCCGATGCTCGGAGGGAAGCGGATTTGTTTGAACGGTTTGGCCATGAGTATGGCTACGCTTTCTTCGTGCTGCAAAAATCATAACACTGATGCGATCGGGAGGAGATTATCATTCTCCCGATCGCCCACTTTAGACGTGATCATCCGTCTGGAAGGGCAATAGTTGGATGGGGTGGCGGCTTGAAAGGTCCCGGAACCCAAACCTTTGGGGTGCATGGATGACAAAAAAATGAATAAAACACATTTTTTTTGTGCGAAGTATTATTGCTGTAAGGTGGCGATGTTGTGCGGTGCATAGAGTGACGAAATTCAAGCAGGACGGTAAGTTGAAACCGTTCAGGAGTCGTTATTTTTTGGGCAATTGAGGATTTTTTTTTACAAAATAGTCACTTTTTTGCACAAATTTGTTTTCATCCGGGCTGCGACATGTTATAAACGCACTGTACATTGATCAAACCAACAGGAGTTTTTCATACATGTCTGACAGGGAAACAGGAACCGTCAAATGGTTCAACGATAGTAAAGGGTTTGGATTCATCGCTCGCGAGCATGGTGAAGACGTCTTTGTTCACTTCTCTTCGATCAAGAGTGACGGCTTTCGCTCTCTGAAGGAAGGGCAAAAGGTCGAGTTCACTGTGGTTCAAGGCCAAAAAGGTCTTCAGGCCAATGATGTGGAGGTGGTGTAGATCCTTGATCCCAGCATAAAAACCAAGTTTATCCACCCAGTTGGCGGCAGGATCGGTGATCGGTTCGTGGTTGCTCTTTGCCAGCTTGCCAGGTCTCATGGAATGGATCGTTAGCCGATTGGGTTTTGCCTCGGTTCATCAAGGGGGTGAACCGGTGTAGTGGATGTCATTTTTTACAGAGGCGTCGTCCGGGTACCTGGAGTAAGCTGATGGATTAGCTTGCTCCAGGGTCTGGATGGCTCCGCGATTTTTGTGGATGCTGTAAACTTTCCTCTGCTTCTCCCTCTTTGTTAGTTTTCCATTCGCGTTTTTGTTGTGTCCAGCTAATCCTTCAATGTTCTTAGAAAGCCGCTTGGTTCAACTTGTCGCTTCCGTCACGGATTAGCGGTGTGATGGGTTGCGTGTGGAGTAGGAGACGTGGGATAAGGTAACGGGTGACGGATTAGAGTTCGTCAAAACCCTTCCTGCCCTTAAGGATACGCATGCGTCATCTTCCCAAACATCGCTTTGACCCGGCTAGGGCCAGTAAACTGCTTGATCCTCGTTGGCGATTGATCGATAACCCTCTGGAGCTGGTCCGTGTTATGGGAATCGGAGAGGGGATGCGGGTTGTCGATTTGGGGTGTGGCCCCGGTTTTTTCACCCAAGCATTGCTGGATGCGGTGGGACCGACGGGGCGTGTGGCTGCGGTGGAGTTGCAGGATCAAGTCCTGGAAATTCTTCGCGATCAAATCGGAAATCGACCCAATCTTGAAATTCACCAAACCGATATTCTGGCGACGGGTCTTGGGATCGGGCAATGGGATGTCGCTTTTGTTGCTTTCACCCTGCATGAGGTCGATGTGAAGGCCGCCTTGGAGGAGGCCAACAGAATCATCGGAGAGGAGGGTCGGCTGATTGTTCTGGAATGGGGAGACCATCACGTATGCCCCCAGCGTGACGATGGGCAAACGGTTGGACCTCCGGGTGATCATCGTCTACTTGCTGCGGTATTGGCCGGTTACTTGTCCGAGGCAGGATTTATTACGGAATCGACGGGCCAAAATTGGGGGGGGTGTCAGTATTGGGTCCGGGCCGTTTGCGGAACGAAGTCTGGCAGGTTGGGGTGAGGTGCTTGGAAGAAGGGGGGGTTACAACACTGAAACGATGGGGATTTTTTTAATCTTTGGAAAAATCGTTCATTTCGATGAGTTTAATATCTTGTCATGCGGTAAAAATCTGTTTATAAGATTTCGAGAGTCTGAGGAATGATGTTATAATTTACGAAAAATTCGTGTGGAAGCCCTTTTCAGGTTTTTCGCGTGCAGGGTAGCCGACCGAATGAACGACCGCCGTGGCGCGGTTTGAAATAGACAGACCAGTGACCAAACTAAAAATCAAATTTCCCGATAAAATACTGTGAGGAGAAAAGATTTATGAGTCCGAGCAAAAATAGCAAGCTCAATGCCTGGGTGGAGGAAGTCCGTACCATGGTTCAACCCGACAAGGTTGAATGGTGTGACGGCACCACGGCTGAATATGATCGCATGATGCAGGTTCTGGTGGAGGCCGGGTTGGCGACCAAGCTCAATCCCGCCAAGCGTCCCAACAGCTATCATTTTCGTTCCGATCCCTCGGACGTGGCCCGTGTGGAGGATCGCACCTATATTTCTACCACCAACAAGCGCGATGCGGGTCCGACCAATAACTGGACCAGCCCGAAAGAACTCAAGGAGACCATGCGCGGTCTGTACAATGGTTGCATGAAGGGTCGCACCATGTACGTGATCCCTTTTTCCATGGGGCCTATTGGTTCGGACATTGCCAAGATTGGTGTTCAGGTGACTGACAGTGCCTATGTGGTTGCCAATATGCACATCATGACCCGTGTTGGCACCAAGGTATTGGATACCCTGGGTGCTGGCGGCGAGTTTATTCCCTGCTTGCATTCGGTGGGCAAACCGTTGCAGCCGGGCCAGAAAGACAATGGTGTATGGCCGTGCGCCCCCATCGAAAAGAAATACATTGCCCATTTTCCCGAAGAAAACCTGATCTGGTCCTACGGTTCCGGTTACGGCGGCAATGCGTTGTTGGGCAAGAAGTGTTTGGCTCTGCGTATCGCTTCCGCCATGGGCAAGAAAGAAGGGTGGATGGCCGAGCATATGCTCATCCTGCGCCTGACCAATCCCGAAGGGAGGAAGTTCCACATTGCGGCGGCGTTCCCCAGTGCTTGCGGCAAGACCAATCTGGCTATGTTGCAACCGCCGTTGAAGGGATGGAAGGCGGAATGTTTGGGGGATGATATCGCTTGGATGAAGATCAAGGCGGATGGTCGCTTGTATGCCATCAACCCCGAAGCCGGTTTCTTTGGCGTGGCCCCGGGGACAAGCTACAAGTCCAATCCTATGGCCATGGATTCAATCCGTGAGAACGCCATTTTCACCAACTGCGTCATGACCGATGATGGTGACGTGTGGTGGGAGGACATGGACAAACCTTGCGATCATGGTATCGATTGGAAGGGTCGTGATTGGAAACCGGGCAAGGAGGTTGGTGCCCATGGCAACGCACGCTTTACCGCCCCTGCTAAGCAATGCCCGGTCATTTGTTCCGATTGGGAAAATCCTGAAGGGGTTCCCATCGATATTTTTGTGTTTGGTGGTCGTCGCACCCGGGTCATGCCCTTGGTTCACCAGGCCACCAGTTGGGATCATGGTGTCTTCATGGGAGCCACGGCGGCTTCCGAGCCGACTGCGGCGGCTTTGGATGTCTCTTCGGCACTGCGTCGCGACCCCATGGCGATGTTGCCTTTCTGCGGTTACAATGTGGGTGACTATTGGCAGCATTGGTTTGAAATGGGTGATCGTTTGGGTAGCAAAGCTCCCGCCATATTCTATGTCAACTGGTTCCGTAAGAGCGATGCTGGTAAGTTCCTGTGGCCCGGTTATGGTGACAACGCCCGTGTTCTGAAGTGGATGTGTCAACGGGTTGAGGGTAAGGTCGGTGCGCGCGAGACGCCGTTGGGATTCATGCCGAATCCTGAGGATCTTGATCTTACCGGGCTTACCATTGCCAAAGCGGATCTTGATGAAGTTCTTAAAGTTGATGCGGCGGCGTTCAAGGGTGAGTTTGCCGATCTCGATGGCTGGATGGCCAAGATTGGCGAGTTTGTCCCTGAGCGGATGAAAAAGCAGGTGGCCGAGTATAAGAAGCGGTTTGGTGGCTGATCTTTCGTTGATAAGGAAGCACTCTGCTCGGATCATGGTTCGGGCGGGTCGTAGCAGCACTCTTTTAAGCTCAATCCGGGGGTGTAAGCCCCCGGATTCTTTCTAGCGGGTGTCGTTTTTGTGCTGGGAGGGTGTTTTTGGTGTTTCCTTCGAGTCGGTTTTTTTTCCATTTTGATTTTTCCACATTCGATACATGCTGCGTTGCAGGAGGGAAAGATGGCTGTTGAGCGTACCCTGTCTATGATTAAACCCGATGGTGTTGCCAAGAACGTCATCGGTGAGATTTATGCCCGTTTTGAGAAAGCGGGTTTGCGGATTGTTGCCGCCAAGATGTTGCATCTCAGCCGTGAGCGTGCCGGAGAGTTTTATGAGGTGCATCGGGGAAAGAAGTTTTTTGACGAGTTGGTGGATTATATGAGTTCGGGTCCAATCATGGTTCAGATTCTTGAGGGGGAGAATGCCATCAAGAAGAATCGTGATTGTATGGGGGCGACCAATCCCAAGGATGCGGCTCCTGGGACGATTCGTGCCGATTTTGCCAAGGACATCAGTGAGAATGCGGTTCATGGTTCCGATGCGCCAGAGACGGCTGCGGTGGAGATTGCATTCTTTTTCTCGGCGTTGGAGCGTTGGCCGCGGACACGGTAATGATTTGCGGATGAAGTGGATTTGATTGCCGATCCCGGAGGTGTGGAATCCCCTCCGGGATTTTTTTGCGTGTGGGTGGAAAGCTTTATGAAATTATACACGGAGAAGCCTTGGTTTTTAGTGGAGTCATTGGCGGGGGAGGAGAGTGCCGAGGGGGATTCGTGGCGGAAATTGGTAGAGACTCAGGGGTTGTGGGTACTTTTGGTTCAAAGGGGGGCGTGGTGTGGGGTGCGTCAGGAGGCTTATGTGTTGGAGACTTGGGAGGAACGGGAGAATTGGAGAAGTCTCCCCATTCCATAAAATGATTAAAAGAAAAAAGGGGTCTGGGGGATTGCCCCCAGTGGTTTGACTTTAAAAAAAAGATTCATTCTTCGTTTTTGAATTGG
>PEAO01000042.1:19449-24837 GCA_002753615.1 Magnetococcales bacterium DCbin2 | reverse complement strand
TAATAATTTTCTAGGGTGTGTCTCAAGTTATCGGATACCAACACGGCCTAATGTCAAAGGATTCCAAATGCAATTGCCCTGCCACCGGTCTGGGGTAATGGCACTTTAGGAAGCCAATAAGTCACGACCATCCACATCTTGCACCACCACATATTTTTTCTCAATGTTGTGATGGAAACTCTCGGGAATACGCGCCCATTCCACCACATCAACCTGGATGGGCAGATCACTTTCTGCGAAAGCTTCCTTCAACGCGGCAACACCCGGTATTTCCACCCGCAGATTCTCTGGGTTGCGTACCACCAGATCCAGATCACTGGCCTCGTGTCCTTTGCCTGTCACCCGGCTGCCATAGGCCCATACCTCGGCGTCCGGCAGGTGTCGTTGCAGCAATTCTTTGACCATTTTCAGATGACGTGGAAGAATGTGCAGGGCAGAGGGGTCAAGCTTGGTCATGACCGAGTTTCTCCCTCAAGGTTGCTTCCAGTTTCCGACTGTCGGCGATAAAAGCGGGTAGTAATGCCACGGTCTCCTTGGCGAAACCCTCGCCGTAATCGTGGGCGGTGAAGTTGCGATTGGTTCGGTAAGTGAACCATCGTTCCACCTCTTCCAGCGTCATCAATCCGTGGGCAGCCGCCAGCCGCAATACATTCCTGGCTGGTGTCTCGTCCAGCTTTCTGGCTCCGTAACCAAACGCGATCAGGGCTTTGCGCAACAGCTTGTGTGAGGTTTCCTGGGCCAGTGCGTACCCTTTCACGATGGCGTTGCGGAAAATCTCGTGATCGATACTCTCTGGAACGGCCTGATGGTAGCGTTCGACTGAGGCCTCCAACGTCCGAATGCAGCGTAGCAAATGGTATGTATTCATTATGGCGTTCTTGCCTCATGCGGCATATCGAACCACCTCCAACTCGGCGGCAGGTCCGATGCGGTCCAGAATCGATTCTACCCGCGCCATGACGACATCCTCGATCAGGTACTCCCGGCAGTTGCCACACTGCGCCACGGGCAGGTTCTTCACAATGACGACGGAATCCTCGCCGGTCTTGAACGGCAGACTGGTCACCGTTCTCTCCAACTCCGAACCGCAAACATGGCATTTCATCGTGGGTTCCTCCTTTTCATGTCCGGTGTCCACTCCAATGGCTGAGGCCGATAGGCCGTGACAACCCGCACGGTTCGATCCGCGACATCCACCGCGAACAGGGCGTGGATGAATTCTCCATCAAGAGTCATCCACACCAAATAGCTCGGCAGGTACTTGTCATCCGGGTAAGATTCGATAATGGCGTAGCTCTCCACGGCATCCAGGATGGTTCGACGGGCAATGCTCCGACGGTCCATGCGCATATTGACGTGGTAGGTCCAGAACATACGCCTAGATCGAACGCACTCCTGGATGAACGACAAGGGATCATCAGGCAAGGGGAGATTCATCGATTTACTACGAGCTGTCCCAGCCCTTCCCGAATCTGTTTTTCCATCTATCTCCCTAGACATGACCGAGTTTTTCCCTCAAGGTTGCTTCCAGTTTCCGACTGTCGGCGACAAAAGCGGGTAGTTATGATATTGGCGTCTTTTACTCGGATTGCGCCGGTGATTCGCTTGGGGAGGAGCAGGTCGCGCAAGAATTCCGGGGCGAGATCCAGGCCGTTGTCCCAAACGATGGTATCCAGATCCACGCGGAACGCCTGGAACGTTTTCATATTGCGCAGTTCTTGAAAGGTGACGCGGTGGTCGTGATCGATGGTTTCCCACAAATCCACCACCCCTTCCACGTCGTCGTTGAACCGGATGTGAATTCGGTACCCTCCCGCATGACGGGCCTCCGTGATCCAGTACACTGTTTCTTCCTCCTGGGATTCCGCAAGCAGGTGTTGTCGTTCTTCGGGTGGATCTTCGATGGTTTGACCGGTTTTGGCGAACCGTTGTTCGAGAAATAACGCATAATGCAGCAACTCGACCCGCAGGGCTTCCGGCAGACGGGCGACATGGCTGGTGATGATTTCAAGCGTGGTCATGGCGACACCTCCTGTAAATTAGGTTGCGGCATCCTTCACCTGTATCTCGCCAGTGATCAGTTTAGGGAGGAGCAGGTTTTGCGGAATCTGCCACAGCATGATTGATACGACGATCATTCTATCGATCTCCGGTCAAATCGGCGAGAGCGGTGTTCAGAACCTGAAGGCATATTTTTGCGGTATGCTCATCCGGTGTAAAATCGGACGTCATCTGCTGATGTGGGTGTATATAATTCCTAAAGTCTCGTAAACCGTGACTGAATATTTTCGCATCCATCTTTAATAATTGAATATCACTCGCAACGTCGATCAGATTGGCAAGGGTCCATTCGCTGAATGGTTTAACTTTTCCTTCTTTATTTTTCGGTCTTGCTTGTGATTTATTGAATTTTTCTGGATTTTCTTTGGCAATACCAAGCAGAACACCCTCGAGAACGCTACCACACAACAGAATTACAGATAAATATGCTTGTACTTTAAAGACTGTACGCGCCTCATTGAGACGCGCCTCAATAATCGTCATCATTTGCTGCTCAATCGGTAGTTTACTGATGTTGGGCATGGCAAATTTTCTTTCAAGGAGAGCATCTACAGAACCTTGCATAATATTAATAATTTTTTCTGATACTTCAGGAGAAAGTTTTATGGCACGGTTCTGAATTGCTTCTGATATTTCATAAGTCTGTTTAGCATTTCTAAATAATCTAGTAACAATTTCAATACATTTCTTTAAAATATTATAATCTACAGCAATATTTCCAATAGAGCAATAGGTATTGTATGAATCTAACATCTCATGGAGAACCTGGGCGACAAGAGAATCTGGTTCTTGTTCCCAAAACGAGCGCATTTTTTGGATATTAAACTCGCCATAAGTTTGATATTTATAATCATGAATATCAATCATGTGTCGTTTAAATAACGCACCAAATGTTGCATCGGTGTAATCCAATACGGAGCCATCTTGCATGTTAAAAATTTTTTCCAGGTAACGTTTTTCAGAATCCGTAAGACTGCTCATAGTGTAGTCTCCACTGCCTTTTCGGCGTCGCGAACCCGAATCTCGCCAGTGATCAGTTTGGGGAGGAGCATGTCGCGGAATTGGACCAGGGTTCTTGCTTTCCTTGTATTTATTCCAACGCGATCAAACAAACCGGCAACAATTTTCATAACCGTTTAGACCCCCCATCTGGATTTGGAGGGCGTGTCCGATCAAGATTCGGTAACATATTGATTTTTATCAGTCCTGTTTTGGGCTGTTCCGTGATGTGGCTTGTTTTTTGTGTCGATTCCCTGAATTTTCTTATCGCGCCAGTTTTTGCACAGAAAAAAATACCAATAGTGATCGCCAAGTGGAATATATTTAACAACACGAGCAAAAAACCTGGTTTTGTGTCTTGGAAAATAAGAAAAAATATAAATCATTAAATTTCATATAAGATAATGCCCCCCTGTCCATGTTAAGAAGTCTATGTTTCCCTTTTTTGAAACTCCTCCGTCCATATTTGCCTTCATATATTGCCATGCCTATTCTTTCTGCGGCCATGACCGCAAGAATAATCCATTCGGCAACGGTCATGACGATCCGCATCTATATCAGAATGTTGACCGCCAGGTCCGGGGCCACGGCGGCCAAGCGGTCGTCATGGGTCCAAAAGGCATCGCATCCATGATGCATGGCAGCCGCTAGGTGCAGGGCGTCCGGTGTCTTCAGATTGTGGTGGGTGCGCAGATCGGTGGCCAGCATGAAGACCGCATCCGTCATGGGAAGCCGCCGCCCGACAGCGAAGAAGCGGCGGAACTTGCGAATCAGGATCTCCCGCCCCTGACGCAACGGCAGCACCAGCGATTCCAATTCCACCAGCGCGGAGTGGCAGATGATCCCTTCGAAGTCCGCCAGGGAGTTCTCAATGGCCGCCACGTACTGCGGATGTTCTTCCACCAAGTAGATGGCGATGCAGGCATCCAGGTAGACGGCGCGGTTCAATCCCATGCCTCCTTTTCCATGACAATCTGAGCGTCGATTTCCTCCGCCGACATTCGCGCTTCCTTCGGTAGCCGGTTCCCCCTGAGAAAACGCAACAACTCGGCACTGTCTCCTGGTTCCTTGCGACTTTCTTTCTGCAACGGCTCCAGCACCGTCACCACCGCCCTGCATGGGCCAAGCGGATTGATTGGCTCCAACAGCCAAATACGGCCCTTGGCATCAATTTCCGCTTCATAGGAACGCATCATGACCCGTACTCCTTGTGCATCGCCTTCCAATATATAAGCAGAATCAAAGTCAAAACCCTGGGGGCAATCTCTCAGACCCCTGTTTTTTCTGAATCGTTTTTCGGCAGTGTCAATATCCCCAATCAAGCCCCAGATCACTGCATTTTTTTCGCAATGTGTTGCGATTGAGACCGAGAATTTTGGCCGCTTTGACGCGATTACCGCGTGTTTCACGTAAAACACGTTCAAAAAGAGCGGCTTCCACCTTACGTAAGACGATTTCGTGCAGATTGTCAATCTCGGAGGCATTCGCCATGGCAAAATGGCGTTCTACCAGTGCAATCACCCCATCCTCAAGGGAATGTCCTGGGGGTGGTGTGTGGGTATCGTTTGACGGTTCGGCGGTGACCGTAAGGGGGGGAATGGGGACAACGGCGTCGGTATCGGAACCGGCAAAATCCAACTGGTCGGGGCCAATGGTATCATGGGGTGCCAGGATCATGAGCCTTTGGATCAGGTTTTCCAGTTCGCGGACATTGCCGGGCCATCCATAGGCTTGCAGGACGGTGATGGCCTCCGGGGTGAACCATTTTGGGGGGCTGTTGATTTTTTTGGAGACCTGGGCGAAAAAATAATCGCACAACAGAGGGATATCCTCGGGACGGGAACGCAACGACGGTACGTTGAGGGGGATGACGTTGAGGCGGTAAAACAAATCTTCGCGAAACCGTCCGCTGATGATGGCTAGGGGGAGATCCTGGTGGGTGGCGGCGATGATGCGGACGTTGGCGATGATGGTTTCAGTCCCCCCGATGCGGGTGAAGGTGCCGTTTTGCAATACCCGAAGGAGCCGGGTTTGTGCTTCCATGGGCATGTCCCCGATTTCGTCGAGAAAAAGAGTCCCCTCGCGTGTCCGTTCAAAGTGGCCGGTACGCCGGGAAATGGCCCCGGTAAAGGCCCCCTTTTCGTGGCCGAAGAGTTCGCTTTCCACCAGATTTCTGGGGATGGCGGCCATGTTGATGGCGGTAAAGGGGCCATGACGCCTGGGACTGTGGGCATGGATGGCCCGGGCGACCAATTCTTTTCCAGTCCCCGATTCGCCGTGGATCAATACCGTCATCTCGGAATTGGCGAGGCGACCGATAGTCCGAAA
>PEAO01000042.1:3477-19420 GCA_002753615.1 Magnetococcales bacterium DCbin2 | reverse complement strand
GCATCGCCCGGGAAGAGCCGATGATGCCGCCAAATCGGTCCATGTCCACCCCCCTTTTGGAACTGTGCGGGGCATTGCTGTCCAGGGCGCGACCGACCAACTCGACGATTTGGATGATGTCAAAGGGCTTGGAAAGATATTCAAAGGCACCCCGTTCAAAAGCGCCCACGGC
The DNA here is from genome assembly GCA_002753615.1 of Magnetococcales bacterium DCbin2. Lineage (GTDB taxonomy): Bacteria > Pseudomonadota > Magnetococcia > Magnetococcales > UBA8363 > UBA8363. The sequence goes on along the minus strand of PEAO01000042.1, from coordinate 19,248 downwards.
GTTTCTCAGGGTGCTTTGGGCGGTGATGACGATGACCGGCATTTCGGGGCGCAGAGTTTTGAGGGTTTTAAGCAAATCTAGCCCCGAGCCGCCAGGCATCACGATGTCGGTAATGACCAAATCACCCTGGCCGTGGGTCATATGGGTCAGGAGATCCTTGCCGTTGGTAAAACTTTCAACGGCAAATCCCGCCTGACGCAACGCCGTTTCCAGGACAAAGCGGATGGAGGCATCATCATCGGCGATCAGAATGGTTTTATGGTTTCGGCTCATGTCAGGGTATGGGTAAAAAAATGCGGAAAATGGTTTTTCCAGGGTGGCTGTCCACTTCAATCTGGCCGCTGTGATCGTGGACAATTTTTTGACTGATGGCGAGTCCCAGACCTGTCCCGTTGCTTTTGGTGGTGACAAATGGCAAAAATATTTTCTTCTTCATTTCATCGGGGATGCCAGGGCCGTTATTGTGAACCTCGATAATGATTTGTTTGTGGCGTCGCCCCTGTTCAAAACGGATACGATCCGAAATCCGGGTGAGAATGTGCAGCGTGGGGTTGGCATGGGCGCGCAGGGCCTCGTAGGCGTTATGCAGCAGGTTCAGGAATAGCTGCACCAGTTGATCCCGGTCACCCCGAATGAAGGGGAGGGAGGGATCAAAATCGCAGATGGGTTCTGGATCCCTGGGGCCGATGACTTTGATGACATGGTTCAATATTTCGTGGATATTGGTCTCTTTTTCCATGATGGGCAGGTTATCGGCCAATCCCAACAGCGAATCCAGCAAACGGCTGATGCGATCCACCTCGGAGCGGATGAGTTGGGTGCAGGTGGTGGTGGCGGGATTGGGGGATTGCATCTCGATGAGTTGGGCGGCACCACGGATCCCCGCCAGGGGATTTTTAACCTCATGGGCGACCGATATGGCGAGGAATCCTAAAGAGTCCAAAGTTTCATTCAAACGTTCTCCCGCTTCCAGACGCTCCGAATTGCCTGTTTCGTCCAACTGTAGCAACGTGCCGATGACCAGACCATCCGCATTGCGTAGTGGAACGACGGTGAGGGATACCGATAGCAAGCGGTCCGGTGCCGGGGCAATCTGGGTGGAACGGCTGCGGAAAGGCATGTTGAGGCTTTGGGCGCGTTGGATGAGGTCCAGGGCGACGGGATAACCGGGGAGCAGCGTTTCGATGGATTGTCCCAACATCCAGCGACTGGTTTTTCCAAACATCCGTTCACTGGCGGCGTTGGTGTTTTGGACGATCAGTTGGTTGTCCAATGCCAAAACGGCCATGTCGATGTGGTCCCACAACACCCCAAGGGGCAAGGGGTGGTGTTCCCGTGATTTTTCTTCCGGTTTGACCGTGGGCATTACAAAGCTCTAAATTCGGGTTGGTTGTGAAAAAAGGTTTGAATCATGGTGGCGGTGGATTGTGGATCGGGTGAGCGGTTGACGGCATCGCGGAACCTAGCACCATCGATGAGGCCACGGGTGTGCCAAGCGAGGTGTTTGCGTGCGGTACGGTTCCCCCCCACGGGGCCGAGATGGTGGATCATGGCATGAAAATGTTCCAAGACCAGGGTGAGGGGGCGTTCAGATCGGGGGGGGGGTGGAATGGTCCCATGGGCTAGGAAACTGGCGATCTGGGAGAAAATCCAGGGTTTTCCCAAGGCTCCCCGTCCGATCATGATCCCATCGACACCGGTGACCTTGAGCATTTCCTGGGCACTGTGGGGATCGGTGATATCGCCATTGCCGACGACGGGGATGGTCAATGCCTGTTTGATGGTGGCGATGGCGGCCCAGTCTGCCTTTCCATGATACATGTCGGCGCGGGTGCGACCGTGAACCGTGACCATGCGGGCACCATTTTGTTCGGCCAACCGGGCGATGGTGCGTCCGTTTTGATGGGCATGGTCCCATCCCAGGCGAATTTTGACCGTTACCGGAATGTTGACCGCCCGGGCGACGGCGGCAACGATGGCGGCGGCGCGGGATTCATCTTTCAAGAGGGCGGCACCGCCGCCATTGTTACAGATTTTTTTGACGGGACACCCCATGTTAATATCAATGATCCGGGCACCGCGTCCTTCGTTCATGCGGGCCGCTTCGGCCATGACGGCGGGGTCTGAGCCGGCGATTTGGACGGCAAGAACGGGTTCTGGACCCAGGGCACTGGCTATTTTCAGGCTTTTGGGGGTATGACGGATCATAGCCTGGGATGCCACCATCTCGGAAAAGGCGAGATGGGCACCGTATCTGAGGGCGAGGCTGCGAAACGGCGCATCGGTAACACCGGCCATGGGGGCCAGAATCAAGGGTGTGGATTTTCCACGGTGCGCGGGTGGGGGGAAAAGTTCGGAAATTGCGTCCATGGCCAGATTGGGTAAACTCGTGTAGCTTAACAATCGGGCAATTTTATCATCTTTTATCAGTTTTTTACAAGTGCCATGAATTCTCATCCTTTTCCCGACATGCAAGCCGAATTTGTCACTGGAGCGGTCAACGCCAAGGGATTTCCGACGGCTTCGGTTCCAGAGATTGCGTTTGCGGGACGTTCCAATGTCGGAAAATCTTCGTTGTTAAACCGTTTGTTGAACCGGAAAAACCTGGCGCGGGTGAGTCGCACCCCGGGCCGAACCCGGGAGATCAATTTTTTCTCCGTGGGGAATGCATGGATGTTTGTCGATTTGCCGGGTTATGGGTACGCTAAGGTTGCGCGTGATCAACGGCAATCCTGGGATCAGGTGATGGAACATTATCTGGGTCAGCGTTCCGAGTTGCGGGCGGTGATCATTTTATTGGATTTGCGGCGTGGTATTACCGATCTGGATCGGGATCTTATGGCTTTGTTGGCGTTGAAAGGGGTTCCATGGTTGCCGGTGGCGACCAAAATGGACAAACTCAAATCCAACCCGCGCAGACAGGCGGTCCGGGAACTTCAGGAGGCGGTGGCGTGTGTCCCGGGGTTTGGTATGCCGCCGGTGGTGACGGTCTCTTCCCACACCGATGAAGGTTTGGGGTTGTTGTGGCAACGGCTGCGGGAAATCCTTGATGGCAACCACGCTTAGGAGTTCGGACCCGCGTCGTTGCGCCGTCGAGGCGGTGCTTCAGGTGATGCGCGATGGTCGCCCTTTGCGTGGAACCCATTGGTTGGAGAACCTTTCCTCCCGAGACACCGGCTTGGCTTTTGAAATCGCCATGGGATCGTTGCGCTACCATGCATTGCTCACTGCGCAATTGGCACGGTGTATGGCGCGTCCTTTGGCCCAGAAGCATCATTTTATCAAGGCGGTATTGGTGACGGCCCTGTACCAGGCCCATTTTCTCAGAGTACCGGCGCGGGCGGCTGTGTTTGAAGCGGTGGGGATGGTCAAAAACTCCAAGGAAAAGGCCATGGCCCCGTTTTGCAATGCCGTGTTGCGCAAGGCGGTGAGTTTGGACTGGACCGGGGTGTTTTTAGGCATTTCCGATCCAGTGGAACGGTTGGCTTTGGAAACTTCTCATCCATCCTGGTTGGTGCGGCGGTGGTGGGAGCGGTTTGGGGAGGTGGGGTGTCGGCACCGTTTGGAAGCGGGCAATCATCCGGCACCGTTGACCTTGCGTCTTCATGGTGATCCTGTCGTCCAACAATCCACGTTGCAACGATTACTGGCCCATGGGGCAAAACCCTGTTCCGATACGCCGGGTGCTGTGGTGATGGAAACGGGCGGTGTGGTGGAGGCACTTCCAGGCTATGCCGAAGGGGGATTTGCGGTGGCGGACCAGGGGGCGCAGTGGGTTGCCCGTCTGTTGCGACCGCAACCTGGGGATCGGATATTGGATGCGTGTGCCGCTCCGGGGGGTAAGACGGCACATTTGGCACAGTTGGCGGGTGGTCCTTGTGAATTGACCGCCATGGATAAGAACCCTTCCCGACTGCAACGTCTACGGGATAATCTGCGGCGGTTGCGGGTGGTGGGGGTCGAGGTGATTGCGGGTGATGCCGCTGAGAGTACCGTGTTGGCTGGACGAACATTCGACCGTGTTTTGGTGGATGCCCCGTGTACGGGTACGGGGATTATTCGTCGCCACCCGGAGATCAAATGGTTACGTCAACCTGGGGATCCTGGGCGGATGCAGGTGGAACAGGTGGCGATTTTGACGGGGATTGCAGGGCATGTGGTGGTGGGTGGGGTGGTGCTGTATGCCACTTGCTCTATGGAACCTGAAGAAAACCAAGAAGTGATCCAATTGTTTCTTGCATCGCATCCCTGCTGGCGTTTGGATCCGGTCATGCCAGAGGAGGAACAGCTCCCTGCGGAGTGGGTCAATGCCGAGGGTTGTTTTCAAACATGGCCTGGGCTTTGCGGGATGGACGGTTTTTTTGCCGCTCGGCTGGTCCGTATCGCTTGAGGGATCGGAACGTTGGCGGATAATGGTGATGACCTTGGCCATCGCGCGTGGTTTTTCTCCAAATATGTAGGAACGTTACGTGGAAGCATTTCTTCTGGAATATGGCTACTTGGTTCTGTTCATTGGAACATTCCTGGAGGGGGAGACCATCCTGTTGGTGGCGGCTTATTTGGCCTCTCAGGGACATTTGGATCTTTGGACTTCGGTGGTCGTGGCGGGTACGGGGACGTTTTTGGGTGACCAGTTGGTGTTTTTCATTGGCCGACGTTTGGGGAGCGATTGGTTTTGGAAAAAGGAACGCAAGTGGACCGCCGGGGTCAAACGGGTTCTTGAATTGATCCAGCGGTGGGATGTCTGGTTTATCCTGGTTTATCGATTTTTCTATGGTGTGCGCAACGTCACCTCCTTTGCCATGGGGTTGAGCAAGCTGACATTTCTCCGTTTCATGGTATTGAATTTTTTGTCGGCGGCCATTTGGGCGACCTCTTTTGGCATGGCGGGGGATTATTTTGGCAAGGCGGTAGAAAAGTTTTTGGGTCGGGTTCAGGAATATGAAATGTATGTCCTGGTGGGTTTGGTTTTGCTGGCTGTGGTGATTTGGCTGGTCAAGCGGTTCTGGTCGCCTAAAAAAACAAGTGCGGGATAAACGGTAGATTTTCAGGAAGTGTACCATGAAGCCGCGTCTTTACCTGGAAACGAGCATCATCAGTTACTTGGCTGCTTTTCCGAGCCGGGATCTGATTGTTGCCGCCCATCAGCAGATTACGCACGAATGGTGGGCAGAAAGGCGTGATCAGTACGAACTGTTTGTTTCCGATTTGGTTATCCAAGAGGCGCGGTGTGGTGATCCAAATGCCGCAGACAGGCGAATGGCCATCGTAAACGGACTGCAATGTTTATCGATCAATGAGCAGGTTCGTGTGCTGGCCAGAGAGATTATCCGTTTGGGCTGTTTACCTTCAAAAGCAGGAGACGATGCCGTTCATATTGCCCTGGCGGCTGTTCATGGTATGGACTACTTGTTGACGTGGAATTGTAGGCATATCGCCAATGCCCTGACCCGCCAAAGAATAACAGAGAATTTTCGAAGACATGGAGTTATTGCGTCGGTCATCAGCACCCCAGAAGAATTGCCCGAGGAGGAATGACCATGTGGAACGATCCCATCATAGAAGAGTTGCATAAGTTTCGTGATGCGCATGCTGCCCGTTTCAATTACGACATAGATGCCATTGTGACAGACCTCCAAAATTCTGAGCGATCTTCAAATCGCTCGGTCGTTTCCTTTGCGCCGAAAATGTATCATGATTTACCCGGGCAAGATGCGGGAAGTCCCTTTCTTCCCAATCTGGAATGATGTACAGAAAAAGTAAGCGAATCTCCTCAGTATTTCCATTTCGGGAGAGTCTTTTACCGATAGGCCAACTGGGGTGTGATTTCCCAGTCTGCGTGATGTCATATCCCTGAACTTTTGCGGTCGGTTATGGAAACACCTGTTTCAAACACGCATCAAATTGCAGGATGGCCCACAAGGGTTGACTGAAATCCCGTCGGCCCTGAAGATGTTCACCGACCATCCATGCCAGAAACGTCGGCTCCAATCCCCCAGGGGTGACAAGGCGGGATTCGGTGGGGAGTCCCCGGAGACGTTCGGCCAAAGGTTGCCTTAACCATTGGGCGATGGGGGCGATAAAGCCCATTTTGGGACGGTTGAGCAATTCCTGACCCAAAAGATCTGTCAGCCCCTCCTTGAGCAGTGCCTTGCCCGATCCCCGGTAAATCTTATATTCGGCGGGAAGCTGAATCATCCAGGACACCAATTCATGATCCAACAAGGGAACCCGCACCTCCAATCCGTGTGCCATGCTGGCACGATCGACCTTGGTGAGTACCCGTCCAGCTAGGAAGGTCTTAAAATCAAGATATTGCATCCTGGACAAAGGATGATCCGGTGCTTTGGGGGCCAGTTGTCGGAAGACCTCTTCGGCCTGGTACCCTTGCAGGTTGGAACGCAATGCCGGTGAATAGAGACGTTTTCTCAATGCCCAAGGGATGATGGAGACGGCCTGAAAATAACCATCGATGCTATCTTTGGCCAAAGATTGGAACGTCGATTTGGCCCGGAGAAATCGGGGCAGACGGTCCCCTTTGGGATAGAGTGTCCCCAGGGGGCCAAAGATCAGGCGGCGCAGACCGAGTGGGAGGAATCCTTTGATGGTCTCTTCGGCCATGACAAAACGATAGCGTTCATACCCCGCCAGGGATTCATCGCCGCCATCGCCGGAAAGGACGACTTTGGCGTGTTTTCTCGCCATTGCGCAGACGATCCAGGTGGGGAGGGAAGAGTGGTCGGCAAAGGGTTCGTCATGGTGCCAGGCCAAACGGTCCATGAGGTGAAAATGATGGGGTTCGGCCCGTTCCACCCGATGGTTCAGTCCATAGCGTTGGGCCACCTGGGTCGCCCACCGGGTTTCATCAAAGGCGGGATCGGCAAAAGAGACGGTGCAGGCGGTTACCGCCTGACCCGGTGAAGCTTGGGCCATGAGGGCCGCGACCGCACTGGAATCGACCCCTCCCGATAAAAATGCGGCCAGTTCCACATCGGCGATCATGTGGCTTTTGACCGATTCTTTGAGACGGTGCAATAATTCTTCTCTGGCTTCCCGCCGGTCAACAGGATGATGGACAGGTTCAAACAGAAGATCCCAATAACATTCGGGATGGGGCAAGGGTTGTCCCGATCGGAGGGTGTAGCGGTGTCCCGGGGGGAGTTTTTGCGCCTGGGTATGGAGCGTCAGGGGGTCGGGGATGTATCCCAGGGCAAAATAACATTCGATGGCCCTGGGATCCAACACGCGCTCAAAATCGGGGTGGGTGGTGATCCCTTTGAGTTCCGAGGAGAACGCCAGCCAGCCATCCTTGAGGAGGGCATAATGCAATGGTTTGATCCCCAGACGATCACGCGCCAAAAACAGGGTGGATTGCCTTTGGTCGTGGATGGCGAAGGCAAACATACCGCGCAGACGGTCGGTCAGACCCGGACCCCAGGCTTCCCAGCCGTGGACGAGGATTTCGGTATCGGAATGGGTGGTGAAATGATGTCCCAGGGCGGTCAATTCTTGGGTCAACGCCTGGAAATTATAAATTTCACCGTTGAAAACCACCGCAACCTGACCATCTTCGTTGAAGAGGGGTTGTTTGCCCCCCGCAAGGTCGATGATGGAAAGACGCCGATGGCCCAAACCGATGCCGGGGGCGATGTGCAACCCTGCGCCGTCGGGTCCACGATGACTCTGGCTCTGATTCATCCGGTTCAAAATGCCATGATCCGGGATGCGATGACCTGTCAGGTCAAACAATCCTACGATTGCGCACATCGAAACGCCATCTGCGTAAACCTTTTTGGGTAAGGTGAGAAATCAGCATTCTCGGTGGCATCCGTAACCAGTGGGAACGGATGTATAAGAGACTCCAAGCCAACCAGGAGGTAAATTCCAAGCGATCAGGATTGCCCGGCGTCATGATGCGGGCGATCAGCCGGTTCATGATGACCCGGGCCATCATACCCGGTGCCTGGGGATCGGCGTTCGCCTCGGCCAGTATCGTTTCGGGGATGGGTGTTCCCAACAAACGGTGACAAAAATGGAGGGCATAATACAACGGGCGGATCAAGTTTAACACCCGCGCACGGGGGAGGAGTTGCGGCCAAAAGGTCGCATCCAAGGTCCAGTGGGATAACAAACCATCCAGATCCAACAGCCCGCGCAACCCTTTGTCAAAATCGCCATCGTAAAATAAATGGACGGCGGCGTGGATCACCATGTCGGTGGGTGCCAGGGTTTTCAAGCCAGGATGGCCTGAAATCTCTCGGGCCGATGAAAAAAAAAGGTGGGAATCGGGTTGCAGACGGCTGGTTTTGGGGATGATGGTGTGATGAATATCCAGCTCTGTCATCCGCACGCGATGTCTGAGGGGGGGCAACTCATGCATCCATTCGCGGTAATAACGTTGGTCATAGGGGTGAAGTTTGGCTTGTTCCCATCCCTGTTGGGCCATGCAGGCTTCAATGAGGGGAAAATCTTTGGGTTCCATCAAAATATCCAAATCAGCCACAGGACGGCCCTGGGCCATGGGAAGGTCGAGAAATACATAGGCCCCCCCCTTGAGGAGAATGATCTCAAGGCCGGTGTTCCACAGGGCACGCTGTACCCGGTTGACCTCCCAGGTGAGCATTCGCCGGTCTTCCCGAACCAGATTGCGGGCACTGATGAGGTGGTTACGGACCCGTGGCTTCAAGCGATCCAACAGCCCTTTTTCCCGCAGAATGGCCTCCAGACGGCCCAACAGGTGGGTGCGCCGAGATTGTCGCAGGACAAGATCTTGGGAGACCGCATCCAACTCGGGAAAACGTTCCGGTTGTTGGAATACCTGGAGCATCGGCGATGGATGGGGTCGGTTCATGTCGGTCACTCAGAAAAAACATCGCCCAGGGCATGACGCAAAGGTTGCAGTTGTTCTTCATACATGCGCCATCGTCCCACGGAGGTCTTGTACAACGGCTGACGCACTTCAATATGGCTGGCAGTCTCCACCGGACGCTGGGTCAGGTGAAAATCCAGGCAACGTTCATCCCAGGCCAGGGCGCAATGGTCCAGTATGCGGCGGATCATCGCTTCTGGATGACGAATGACCTCCTCATAGTGGATTTCCAACATCCGTCCTGGCAAGGTCTTTTGCCAGTGTTGCATAAGATCGTGGTAATTTCGATAATATTTTCCCAATTCGGTGAGATCATAGGCATAAGGATGGTGATCGGCGAACAATTGTTCGTAACAGCTTAAGCAGGTATCCATGGGGTGACGGCGGCAGTGGATGATCCGGGCGTTGGGCAGGAGCAGGTGAATCAAGCCAACATGGAGAAAATTATGGGGTTTTTTGTCGGTGATCCTGGGGGCGTCATGGTTTAACAGGGTGAGACTTTGGACATAACTCTGTCCAAGAATTTTCACTTCGTCGTAGCGAAGTTCTCGCGTCGCTTCGGGATAAGCTTGGTGTTCTTTTGAAAAGATGCCCATGGAATCGACAAGTTCATAGATTTCGTTGCGTTCGCCGCCGCCATGACACTGCGGGTGGGTGGCGAGTATTTGTTCGATGAGGGTTGTGCCGGATCGCGGCATTCCCAGAATAAAAATGGGTTTGTCCGAGGGGATCCCCCACTGGGGGCGGTCGGCGAAAAATTGGGGGTTGAAGACGGCCCGAATGCGTTCACAGTGCAGGATGTCCTCACTGATTTCATACGGGAAGCTTTGGCGCATGATGGCATTGCCGGCTTGATAACAGGCCAAGGCGGCGGTATGATTTTTATTTTTTTTATGGATTTTGGCCATGGCAAACGGATGATAGGCCCGTTCATGGGGAGGGCCATAGTTGGTATCGGGCCATGGGATCTCCTGGTTTTCTGTGGGTAGGGCACCCAGGGCGGCCAGATTTCCCAGGGCGGGGGCATTATTGGGAAAATGGTGCAAAATGTGATGGTTCAGGGTGATGGCTTCATCCAGTCGTCCCAATAATCCCAGGGCAACCGCCAAAAAGTTGAGACAACCTTCATGGTGGGGATTGATTTTGAGGGCTTGGCGGCACAGGGCTTCGACGCGCAAGGCATCGGTATGACTGGGGTTAAGATATTCATTGGCCAGAAAAAACAGAGGATCGATTTTGTTGGGATCGGCAAGGATGGCTTTTTCAAAAGCATGAATCGCCGCTTCACGGTGCTGGCGTTTGGTCAGAATGACCCCAAGATTCAACCACCAGGAAGCGCGGGTGGGTTCGAGTGCCAAGGCGGAGCGCAATGATTTTTCCGCAGCGGTCAATCGTTGGGAATTGAAATACACCTGCGCCAAGTCTGCGTAAATCTGGCCGGTTGCCTGGCCCGATGCCAACAGGTGTTGCAAAGAGGGCAAGGCCTCGGCATACCGTTTGTTTTCTACCAAAAGATGGCCCAAGGTCCGCCTAGTTGGGCCATGGTGGGGAACAAATAACAGGATCAGGCGCAAAACGGGAATCAATACAGTCCGGCATCCCTTGAGGAAGTGGTTCAAGGTTGCTGTCGCCAGCGGGATGGGTTTGATGAAAATCACGTGTGAACGGTTGGTTGGGTTGATTGTGTCAATGTGTGCAACTGCGATAGGGCCTCTTCCAGGCGGCCAAAACGAAGTTGCATCACGGAGCAACTCTGGATCATCGCATGGACACATTCAAAGCCGGTGGCTCCCATGGTTTCATAGTTGAAAGCGTTGGCGGCCAAGCGTAAAAAACTGGTCGCTTGGGGGAGTGTTTCCAGATAGGTGGGCTGACTCTCTTGAAAACTGGGAAACACAATCCAGGTGGGTGTGGCACCGTTGTGGGCATTGTGTACGCTTTCCGCGGATGGCTGTAGGTAGCATACTGTCCCCTTGCGGGTATTGGGGAATTCCTGACTGAGGATCGCCTGGGAATCGAAGGCACGAATGATATCGATAGATTCATTTTTAAGGCCGATGGGGCGTGGATTGGCCAGGAACCGTTTTTGTTGGGGACAGTAGAGTCCAAACTCATCGGAAAGGAGGCGAAAACCACGCAGCATCAAGGCGGCGCACAGGGTACTTTTGCCAGCACCCGGCGTCCCCGGCAACATCAGGGCGTTGCCGTTTTTTTCCAAGACTGCCGCATGGAACAGAAGATAATGGTTACTGCGGGAGGCGATGGCCATGTTCAGGCCCCATTCAAACAAGGGTGGGGCGTGATCGAGGGGAAATGGGGTAAAAAAGGCGTTGCCATCCAGACGAAAATGGACCTTGGGTCGCCAAAAACGGCGTAGACCCAGAGGGGGATGCAGGGTGAGGTGAAAATCGGCGATGTCGTCCCAAGGGGGGGATAACAGGAGGTTTTCCCCATAAAATGTGTGCAAAAATTGGGGGAAATTAGGAACCTTTGCGCGTAGATGGATGATAAAGGGTCCAATGCTCCAGCGTAACCCTTGCCAACCCAGGTGGCGACGCAATTCTTGTTGCGATTGTTGACCAATTTTCACAAGTCTACCGGCATGATGAGGCCCAATTGGTCCAGGTTCTGGAGAATGCGTTCCAATTCCAGGAGGATTCCATCTTCACTGGCTTCTAACTGCAAGCGTTGCGCGAGTTCCAGACCGTCAGCCGGAGCATGAGCCAAGGCATCGAGGATATCCAAAACCAGATCATTGACCAGATGTGTAGACCCCGAAGCCGGGTTGAAAAGGACATTGTTATGGTCGAAGCACACAATCCGCAGTACAGTGCCCGGATTGCGTCTCCAACGGCTCGGTGCCGGCGGGGGGGCAACGGCAACCGGCGATAGGGATGGCTCTGAAACCGATGTTGGGTAGACCATGCGGAGGGTGGCGTCTGTCAGGGCCAGTAAAAAGAAGACCAGCAGGTATTGGTTATTGCGTAATATCCCGATGCCGGTTGGCCGGCAACGGTTGTCCCACCCCAGGGGGTGCTGGTCGTGTAGATGCCATCGTTATCGACGTAGACGGCCCCGTACTGTGCGGCGGTACACGGGCCGTCGTTACCAGCACCCCAAACCGCTGGATCGGAAGCGTTATCGGCCTTGTAGACCCAACGACTGGTTGCGGCGACGCCACTGGTCACGCAACGGGGTTGGGCCGAGAAGTCAGGGCCATTGATGGTACACTGTGGGGTGATGCTGCTGGCGGCCAAGGCGGCACCGCTTTGCAGGGTGACGATGGCGGGGACACCGGCGGCGATCCCCTTTAAAAGCTGACGGCGACGCACCAACGTGGAATCCACGGGGGCCGTTTGTGCAACACCGTCCTCAGAACCAACGGGTTGGCGTGCATCCTGTGGATTTTCTTGACCGTCAACCATAGCGGATTGCCCTACGTTTCCCGACCGTTTAAAAGGGGCGACACCAAAGCCTGACCAAGCTATAGAGTATATCTTTCATGGAAAAAAATCAAAAAGAGAATTGTAATTTATTTTGTCTTTTGTAACAAGTGGTTTTGAAACAGGATCCAGGGCAATCGCATTTGAAATCCCTTGACATTAGGCCGTGTTGATATTCGATGGTTTGTGACACTTCATAACCCATATTTTTGCGGAGAAAGGCAAACATAATGCCATGTTGAAGGTGTTAAAACATGGCATTATGCGTGGTATTTTTCGCAGAAGGCGCGAAAAATACCACGCTAAGGCGCGCGCCTACGCATTTTTCCCTTTAAAAAGAAAAGGCACGGGAAAAATGCTTCGGGATAAGGGGCGCGTGAAAAACAAAATCAAAAACAAAAACAAAATCAAAACCCTGGGGGCAATCCCCCAGACCCCTTTTTTCTTTTAATAATTTTCTAGGGCGTATCTCAAGTTATCGAATATCAATACGCCCTAATGTCAAGGGATTCCAAATGCAATTGCCCTGGCACATGCTTGGGCAGTGATTGTTTGTTGCTTTGGGATGTTGTAGAAGGTTCTTTGAATGTGCGATACTCACTTGACCGGACATCACGTTTGCCACTGCGGAAAGTGTACCTGAAAGCCATCGAATGAACATGCTGGAAAAGACTACCTCTGTCACACCCCGTTTGGTTGCTGATCACTGTAAAAAACTCACTAAGGATGAGATCAATAGTCTCCCCATTCGGAGATGGGAGGGGCCTATTCATCTGGTCAGGGACGACAATCAGGTTGCGCTGGCCGTGGACAGGCTGAAAAATGAAACATTGCTTGGTTTTGATACGGAAACCAAGCCTGTGTTTCGTAAGGGAATTTCCCATCTTCCATCCCTGCTGCAACTGGCGGGAGAAGAGTTGGTCTATCTGTTCCAGCTCAATCGGTTGACTCACTTTGCCCCTTTGCAGGAACTGATGGAAGATCACCATGTCGCCAAGGTTGGGGTTGGCATTGCCCAGGATATGGATCAGCTCAGGGCTATTTTTTCCTTCAATCCCGTCCAATGCCATGATCTGGGTGACATGGCTCGCGCCATGGGGATCGAGAGCCATGGGTTGCGTACCATGGCGGCCCGCTTTTTTAACTTTAGAATCTCCAAACGGGCGCAGTGTTCCAATTGGGATAGTCCCGTTCTTAAACCATTTCAGATCACCTACGCCGCCACGGATGCGTGGATCAGCAGAGAGATATTTTTGGCTATGCGTGGCGAAGGTTCCCGCGCTTTCGATAAGCTCGCCATTTAGTACCCTCTGCCAGCCGAGATGAATGGTTGTTAATATCTTCTTTTCTGATCTATAATGGGTTTGGTCCTTGTCATGTGCGATGGGGATCGTTGCGAACTTTCCATGGAGCGGATTGAGCATGGTTTTCCCGTACAAACCGCCGTCTGGGTGGAAGCACCTTTTTATGGGTGTTTGTCTCATGGTTTTCGTGTTTGGGGTGCCGTGTCTGCGTTCTGTTCTGGCTGCGAGTGCGTTTGATTCACCGATGTTGTTGTTGGATCCTGGTATGCATGTGGATCCCATCCAAAAGATGGCGATGGATCGGGATGAACGGATCCTTGCGACCATATCCTTGGACAAGACAGTCCGAATTTGGAAACTCCCCAATTTTCAATTATGGAAAACGCTTCGGGTGCCGATGATTTCCGGCGGCGAAGGTCGGATGAACGCCCTAGCGGTGTCTCCGACGGGAGGTATTGTTGCGGCGGCGGGAGATACGTGTCGATCTTGGAATTTGTCCTATTGTATCTACGTATTCAATACCCAGAGCGGTCGCGTGCATTATAAGATTGCCGGACTTCCTGAGCAGGTTACCGACATGGCTTTTTCCCCGGATGGCCAGTATTTGGCTGCTGTCATGGCTGATCGTGGGGGAATGCGTGTTTTTCGTGTCAGTACTGGACAACTGGCGGCACAGGATAGTCGTTATGGCGGCACTGCCAATTCGGTGCGGTTTTCTCCATCGGGAAAGGTGGTATCCACCAGCCAGGATGGGAAAGTTCGGCTTTACGACTCTTCTTTTCGGATGGAACAAAGCAAGCAAATACCCCCAGGCATCACACCTCAGGGGGCATTTTTTTCTCCCGATAGTCATAAGATTGCTGTTGCTTTTTTGGGCAAGCCTATTGTTTCGGTATTGTCGGCCAAAGATCTTGAGATTTTATATCTGCCTGACATGACGGGGGTTTCAGGAGAGATCGTTACGTTGGCTTGGTCGTCGGATGGAAAGGGATTGTATGGGGCGGGGAAACATACAGCGAAATTTAAACGGATGCTTCGGTGGTGGAGCCAGGGGGGGCAGACCGACAATGCTGGCAAAGGGGAATTCATCGATATTCCCGTTTCTGTAGCTCCTGTACAAGCGATTCTCCCTCTTAAGGAGGGGGGGCTTGTGTTTACCTCTCTTTCCAGTGCTTTGGGGCAAGTGGATTCGCAGGGATTTTTGGGAATCGTGCGCAAATATCCCAATGCTTTGTTTCCGCGATGCCTGGGATTTTTGCAGATTTCCCCATCGGGTGGCACCGTCTCTTTTCCAATGAATCCAGAGAATACCGTGAATGGTGTATTTTCTTTGAGTCATATGCAGTTTTCCATCAATTCATCACAGACCACCGGGTTGATGGTACCCAAAAGACGGGCTTCGCGCATTAACCTGAAAGCCAGCATGGAAAATGATCACCTTCGCCTGAATCTTGACGGCAGGGATATTGATGTTCCGGGCAATGAAGAAATTTCCTGTTTTGCCATGGCCAATGATGAGAGATTTTTTGTGGCCAGCACCGACAGTGCATTGCACATGTATGATGGGTCGGGGACGTTACGCTGGCGTGTCGCGGTGGAAAGCTCCATCAGGGCACTCAATATTACGGAGAATGGAAAATTTGTCCTGGTGGCATTGAGCAACGGCACGATCAACTGGTTTGCTGTAACCGCAGGGAAGCCTGTTCTTTCATTGTTTGTCAATGCCGACAGTGGAGAATGGATCGTCTGGTCTCCCGATTATTTTTATTATACGGCATCCAAAAATGCTGAAGATTATTTGGGATGGCACAGGAATAAAGAATTGGATCAGGAAGCCCAATTCACCCCCATTTCCAAAATGAGGACAAGACTCAACAAGCCTAATATTTTACAAAAGATATTAAACTGATGGAACGTAACCGTTCAGGCCCCACCACATTAAAATTATTAGAAGAAAAAAGGGGTCTGAGGGATTTCCCCCAGGGTTTTGACTCTTTTTTCGATATTGAACAAAAATCTTCAATACTTTATTCTTGATTTTTCTTTTGAATTGAAACAAAAAAATTCCTATTTTCATTCTTTTGATTCAAATATCAAGAAAAGATTCAAAAGTAAGAATATTGAAGCTTTTTATTTAAAGTCAAAACCAGCGGAT
>PEAO01000042.1:0-3467 GCA_002753615.1 Magnetococcales bacterium DCbin2 | reverse complement strand
AACCCTGGGGAAAGAATTCCCCAGACCCCTTCTTTCTTTTCAATAGTTTTTTAGGGGGGTGATCCGAACGGTTATATGAATACTTTTCCGAATCATTCTGTTGGCGATCGATTGCTTGCGTTGGATGTGTTGCGTGGGATCACCTTTGCGGGGATGATGCTGGTCAACAATGCGGGCGATTGGAACTATTTTTATTCCCCCTTGAAACATGCGGCTTGGCATGGTTGGACGTTGGCCGACATGGTTTTTCCCTTTTTTTTGTGGATTGTCGGGTTCTCTTTGACGCTATCACTGTCTAGGCGGCGTCATCAGGGGGCCTCGGTGGGGGAGGTCTGCCGCCATTTGCTGGTCCGCAGCCTGCTTATTTTTGGGTTGGGATTGTTTTTATCGGGGTTTCCATTCGGACTCGCGTTTGACCACCATTTTTCTTGGGCGACGATGCGTATTCCCGGCGTTTTGCAGAGGATTGCGATTTGCTATGGGGTCGTGGGTTTACTGGTTCTTACCACACGGATACGCACGCAGTTGATTCTGACCTGGCTGATTGTGATCCTTTCCTGGCTGCTGTTGGTGTTGGTACCGGTACCCGGTTTTGGGGCGGGCGATTTAACGCCGGAGGGTAATTTGGCCCGCTTTATCGACGCCATGTTCCTGGCGGGGCATACGTGGACGGCGGCTCCCGTAGCGGGTTTTGACCCGGAAGGTCTATTCAGTACATTACCGGCGATGGCAACCTGCCTGTTTGGTGTCTTGACGGGTCATTTTTTGAAAATCCAGCGAACACCGAAAGCGATTGCTTCTGGGTTGTTTGCGGCGGGGATTCTTTTGATGGGTTCCGGTCTCCTTTGGGATCATTGGTTGCCGATCAACAAAGGACTCTGGACCAGTTCTTATGTGCTTTTGATGGCGGGTTTGGCCCTTGTGGTCTTTGCAGGGTGCTTTTGGCTGGTGGACATTCGGGGATGGCAACGATGGACACGGCCATGGGTGATTTTGGGGACGGGTACACTGTTTCTTTATTTTCTCTCCGGGTTGATGGGACGATCCATCACTCTTTACAAGGTCGTGGATGTGAATCATCAACTGGTATCTTTTAAAACGTTTTATTTTCGCCGTCTTTTTCTCCCCTTTTTCGATCCCTGGATGGCTTCATTTCTTCATGCGGTCGCTTTTGTTTTCTTGATGTATGTCATCGCACGGGGGACTCAGTGGGGGGGGGCAGCCTTACGCAATTTCTGCCGGCACTTTTGGCTTCGTAAAGTGCGGCATCCGCCGCTTTGAGAATCTCTTCCGATGATTTGAAGTGTCCCGATTGTGGGTATACCGCGACGCCAATGCTGACGGTGACTTTCAATCCATCGATAGCCATTTCCTCAACGCGGATTCGGAATCGTTCCGCAGCTTCCATGATGCCAGGGTGGATGGTGCTGGGCATGATGACAAGAAATTCTTCACCGCCATAGCGGCAACAAAAATCAACATTTCGAAAATGACCCGTCATGGCGGCTGCGATCCCCTGTAATATCCGATCACCCTGTGCATGGCCATGGCGATCATTGAACTGTTTGAAATGGTCTACATCGAAGAGCAGAACACCAAATTCCAAATGATAACGGATGGCGCGGTTGATTTCGTCGGTGAGAAGTTCATCCATACGCCTTCTGTTCAATAGTCCAGTCAGACCATCGGTGTGGGAAAGTTTTCTGAGTTTTTCTTCCAGTTTTTTTTCATCGGTGATATCCCGAATCAATGCCGCCGACCCGATGGTTCCAGCATCGGGGGCGACAATGGTGGAGGCGTAAATCTTTAAAACATGGTTGTTGTACACAATGGTGTCGGGCATACCGGTTCCGGCCCCTTCCAGGCAATGCTTCATAAAATCGGGATCATCAAACATTTGTAAAAATCCATCAGCGATAATGCTTTCCTCCGATTTTCCCAACAGTCTTTGCGCCGCAGGATTGACCAAAGAAATTTCGCCATCGGCGTTGGTGGCGACGATTCCTTCTCTGGCCCCTAGAAGAATGGTGGTCAGCTTGTTTTTTTCACGTTTTAACCCCCGGTGGCTTTCCTGCAATTGTTCGCACATATGGTTGAAGATGCTGGCCATTGTGCTGATTTCATCTTTGCCGGTCACCGGGGCGCGTTGTTCCAAGTCTCCCTGGGACATCCTGACCATGGCATCTGTGACGGCGGAAATGGGGCGGACGACGCTACGTCGGACAAAAAATAATAGTCCAAGAAACCCAAAACCGATGGTGATCAGTATCGCTGAAGATTGAAATGTCAATTGGTCCAGATTGTGTTTTTGTTTTGTAATGTCAAAATAGATTTCAAAAGCCCCCAGAAACTGCCCATCATCCATCATGGGGACATAGGTTTCTACCACATCCTTTTTAATCGACTCACCATCCATAGTTTTTTCGTTTTTTGCGACTACCTTGGTAAAAATCTGTCCTGCGGCGACCTTTTGATGGAAATAATCATTTTTATTGACTGTTCCAATATCTTTTTCTTCGGAGGCGGCGATTATTTTGCCGGAACGGGAAAAAATACGGTGTTTGGAGACATGAAAGTCGCGGGAGATTTTTTTGACCTCATCCATAAAATCCTGAGAGATCGCCATCTGGCCATCATGTAATAGATGGTGTTCGCGTAACATGGCGGAGAGGTGATGGGCGACGCTGATGGCGTTTTCTTCAAAGGTATTGACCAATTGCGCAGTCAATGCTGGCAACAGGAAGAAAATGGTATACAGCGGTATGGCAACGGCGATGAGGAGAGAAACCAAAAAACTGTGTCGTAGGAATCGATAACGAATCATGACGATACCTTCTTAAGGAAAATTTAAGGGAACAATAGAAACACCTTATCTAGGCAATAATTTTTTTATGCAGTGATAAAAAACTCCAATGTATCTCTGTGCAGAAGAAAATACCAGTAAAAAAATGTGTTTGAGTCCTGTTTTTTTCTGGATGGTTTGTCTACCTGGATTTTTTGCCATTTTCAGAGGAAGATCTGGTGGTGTCTATCACCAGTTCTAGGGAGTTGCATGAACCATGTTGAAAGTGAATGAATATTTTAATGGCCAAGTAAAATCGATCGGTTTTCAGACCGAGACCCTTCCGGCGACAGTTGGGGTGATGATGCCGGGAGAATACGAGTTTGGTACATCGCAGAAAGAGACGATGACCGTGGTGAGTGGTGCTTTGACGGTCAAATTGCCGGGGGAGGTGGCATGGAAGACTTTTTCTCCCAACCAATCGTTTGCGGTGGCCGCCAATCAGAAATTTCAACTGAAAGTGGCCTGTGCCACCGCCTACCTTTGCACGTATGCATAAGTCAGGGCAATTGCATTTGGAATCCCTTGACATTAGGGCGTGTTGGTATCCGATAACTTGAGACACACCCTAGAAAATTATTAAAAGAAAAAAGGGGTCTGGGGGATTGCCCCCAGGGTTTTGATT
>PEAO01000001.1 GCA_002753615.1 Magnetococcales bacterium DCbin2 | reverse complement strand
ATCCATATCCACCTCCATTATGTTGGAAATATGGGACAAGAATCGTGGATATGGGAAATCTTTGGAACCCTGTGGTTCGTTCGGCGCTTACAGTCCAAACAATCCTCTCGCCGTTCTTTCTGATGTTCAGCTTTAAAGACAGAATTTTATTTTTCCATTCAACGACCTGCATGGTGCCAACACGGAATCGATTCACGGCCCCTTTTGGGATATTCACCACCAACTCGTCTTTAACTTTCATATCCAGAACCTTGATGCAATAACCACCCCCGACCTCGTTAGATTCAACGTCAAGAATCAAAAATTCCCCGTCGCGCCGGGCTGCTACTGGGCTTTTCCATTGTTTTCCAAGCATCATTTACGTAACCCTTTCATTCAAAATCAGCACTGTTATCTTGTCTGTCCCATTCTCACAAGCTCTCTGTAATCTTCACTGTCCGAAACAGGGCAAACGTTCAAAATTGTAAACTTGACACATTCTTCCGCCCAACCTCAAAACCTTCTTTTTTTTCTTTCTTTTTCAATTATTTTCCCTTCATTTCCCCCCAACTCCCACCATTTCCCATAATTCTCATCTTCACTGTCCGCTAACAGTGAATGATCGAAACGGATTTTCTCTTGACAATCTCCTGTCACAATCTCCTGTCACAATCTCCTGTCACAATCTCCTGTCACAATCTCATTGTCAATCTTATATTGAGAATGATTCTCAATATGTGTCAATATCGCATATTGAGAATATCTATAATTACACGACAAGGAGTTTTTCATGGAGTCCCCATCGATCGACCCACCACAATCCCTGTTCGACCTTCCTCCGGGTCAGAACGCGGTCATTGCCGGAATCAACGGCAGAGAGTCATCTGAAAAGGCGGTTGGCGGAGATGGGATTTGTGAAAGGTGCCCAGGTGGTTGCCGAACAGACGGCACCTCTCGGAGATCCCCGGATCTACACCATTCGGGGGTATCAGATCAGCTTGAGGCGGGAGGAAGCGCAACGGATCCATCTTCGAAAAGAGGAATCGGGCGTCATCGATGAGGAGATCGACCAGGATTCCCACGCACGGCGTCTGACAGAACTGAACCGGGGTGAGGAGGGGATTATCCAGGGGATTCGGGGTGATTTTAAACTTAAACGGCGTCTGGCGGAAATGGGATTTATCGCCGGTGTCCGCGTGATAGCCGAGCAGACAGCCCCCATGGGGGATCCCCGGATCTACACCATTCACGGATATCAGATCAGCCTGCGCCGTGCCGAGGCCCACCATGTTGTGCTGGCCGTTCAACTTCAGGAAACGACCTCTTAAATTGCGAGATCATTCATGACTTTGCATTCAAAAACCATCACCGTGGCGTTGGTGGGAAACCCCAACTGTGGAAAAACCGCTCTGTTCAATCATATAACCGGATCCCGGCAAAAGGTCGGTAACTTCAGTGGCGTGACCGTCTCAAAAAAAGAGGGTGAGGCCACGCATCGTGGCTGGACCATCAAACTGATTGATCTTCCAGGAACCTATTCCCTCTCCACCCATACCATGGAAGAGATCGTTACCCGCGACTATCTCCTTCAGGACCGCCCCGATATCGTCCTCAACGTACTTGACTCAGGCAATCTGGACCGCAACCTGTTCCTGACGACCCAACTGATTGAAATGGGACTCCCCCGCCTTTACGCGCTCAATATGGCCGACGAAGCCAAAAAGAAAGGGATCAGGATCGACAAGAAGGCGTTCGCCAACCTGTTGGATGGTTTGGCCGTCGAAACAGTGGGGCGTACCGGAGAAGGGATTCAACCTCTTTTAGACGCCATCGTCGATACAGCCGATGGTCAATGGCATCCACGCGGTATCTCCATCCATTATGATCCCCACTCCGAGGGGCATTTGGAGTCTGCCATCGGGCGTATTCAAAAGCATATTTCCGAACTGCATGGTGAAGGATACAATCTGGGACAGGCGCGATGGTTGGCGATCAAACTGCTTGAAGGGGACCATGAGATTATCCGCCGGGAAGCGGATCATACTGCCTTGATTGGCCTTGCAAAAAGTGAACGGGAAATCTTGGCGAAAAATCATGGCGAGACGGCAGAAATTCTTCTGGCCAATGGCCGTTATGGTTTTACCCACGGTCTGCTTTCAGAGACGGTCACCCAGGATGAAAATGCCACTTCTCGCATGAATACCACACGCATGTTGGATAAAATCGTCTTGAACCGGGCATTTGGCCTACCCATTTTCCTGGGTTTCATGTGGCTCATGTTTGAAACCACCTTCACCATCGGTGCCTACCCCATGGATTGGATCGATGCCGCCGTCGGCTGGATCAGCGAAAGTATGCAGGCCAACCTGCCGGAAGGGTTGATGACCGACCTTCTCGTGGAAGGGATTGTTGGCGGCGTAGGAGGGGTGATCATTTTTCTACCCAACATTATTATCCTGTTTTTATTCATCTCTTTTTTTGAAGACACAGGATACATGGCCAGGGTCGCTTTTCTGATGGATCGGATCATGCACGGCGTCGGGTTGCACGGAAAGGCATTCATCCCCATGCTCATGGGCTTTGGATGCAGCGTCCCCGCCATCATGGCGACCCGGACCATGGAAAACCCCAAGGATCGCCTTGTGACCATCCTAGTCAATCCATTCATGAGTTGCTCGGCCCGGCTGCCGGTTTACATCCTTTTTATCGGTACCTTCTTTCAAAAGAATGCCGGGACCGTGCTGTTCGGGTTGTATCTGCTGGGGATCGTCACCGCCATGCTGGCAGCCACGCTCCTGAAAAAAACGTTGTTTGCCGGGATGACGGAGGCCTTTGTCATGGAACTGCCCCCCTATCGCGTGCCGACAGCCAGATCGGTGGCCATCCACATGTGGGAAAAAGCGGCGGAATTTCTGAAAAAGATGGGGGGTGTCATCCTGGTTGGTTCCATTCTCATCTGGTTTTTACAGGCGTTTCCCCGGGATGTTCCACTGAGCATAGACTATACGGGACAACAGGCCACCCTGGAACACATGGCACCGGGTTCCGAACGTGACGATGCCATCGCCGCGCTTAACCTGAAACGGACCGCCGAAGAACAGGAAAAAAGGTTTTTGGGGATGATCGGACACGCGATCCAACCGTTCTTCGCACCGTTGGATATGGACTGGAAAGCGTCGATTGCCTTGTTGACCGGTTTTGTCGCCAAGGAGGTGGTGGTCTCGACGTTGGGAGTGTTGCACACCGTGGGTGCAGAAGAGGATGAAGAATCCACCGGGTTGCGGAATAAGCTGGCCTCGGTCATGTCGCCTGCATCGGCCCTGGGCTTCCTGGTGTTCACACTGCTTTATGTCCCTTGTCTGGCGACCATCGCCGCGATTCGCTTAAGAAACGGCATCGTGGCGGTGGCCATTGTTTTCCATCGGGTTTTCGACGACAATCGCCTGGGTACTCGCCTTCATCGCTATACAAATCGGAGGTGTTATACTCTGAACGGCGGAGCGATCATGCTCTTAAAGCCATCGACAAAGGCCAATTCCCAAGATGGAGAGGCAAACCATGAACATCCCCATTCCCTTTCAGAGCGGTATTCTCGCCCCCATTCCCGCCCATGGTAGGGTTGTGGCGTTTGACGCCATACCGGGCGCAGATATTCGGAAAGTGTTGCACGCCCTGACCGTGTTGCCTCTGGATGGCCGGTATGTCGTCGGCTTGGGTTCTGGTCTTGTCCGTGGGATAAGCCAGGGACTTCCCGACTTACGTCCTTTTCCCGCCATGGCAGGCCCTGGTTGTTCCATCCCTTCTACGCAATCGGACCTGTGGTGTTGGGTGCGTGGCGAGGATCGGGGATCTGTTCTCCATCATGTCCGATTTTTCTTCGCCATGGTGAAAGATGCGTTTTATCCCGTGCGTAGCGTTGATCTTTTCAAACATGATCGGGGGTTGGATCTGACCGGTTATGAAGATGGCACGGAAAACCCAGAAGACGATGCCGCCTTGTCCGCCGCCATCGTGATGGAGGCCGGTCCAGGAATGAACGGGTCGAGTTATGTGGCAACGCAGCAATGGCGTCACGATCTGACCCGTTTTGAATCCTTTACCCAGGAGACGCAAGACCACATCATTGGCCGACGGTTGGCCGATAATGGGGAGATCGAAGATGCCCCGGAGTCTGCCCATGTCAAGCGCACCGCCCAGGAAAGTTTTTCGCCGGAAGCCTTTGTCGTGCGTCGGTCCATGCCTTGGGCGGATGCAACAGGAGAGGGGTTGGTTTTTATCGCTTTTGGCCGTTCGCTGGATCCCTATGAGGCGCAACTGCGGCGCATGA
This sequence comes from Magnetococcales bacterium DCbin2, assembly GCA_002753615.1. GTDB lineage: Bacteria > Pseudomonadota > Magnetococcia > Magnetococcales > UBA8363 > UBA8363. The sequence goes on along the minus strand of PEAO01000001.1, from coordinate 96,486 downwards.
CCGGCCAGGAAGATGGCATCATCGATGGCCTTTTCCGTTTCACGAAGCCCGTGACCGGCGGTTATTTTTGGTGCCCGCCAACGGGTTCAACCGGGTTGGATCTGACGATCTTTGGATTGTGACGAAATCTTTAGACCCTGAGAACTCAAAGCAACGTCACCAACGCCGCAACAATGGCCACCGATGCGGCCATCATCCCCCCAAGGCGGATGGTCAGTGTGTGTGAAAGACGCATTTCCAGTTCTTTCAAATCCTGTTTTGTCACCAGTCGCTCTTCAATCAGTTCGGCCATGGATTCCGCATGGACTTCCGCTTGGGACTCGGGAACGCCTGCGGCCTTTAGTTTCTTGGTATAGGCCAATGTGTCGAAAGCGATTGCAGTACTCACGAGCCAAACTCCGTGTCAAGGTCGCAGCCGATCATAGCGTACCATCTTTAGGCACAAAACAACAACCAGGAAATTCCCAGGGCAATCGCATTTGAAGTTGGCACATCCAAATGCATCGGGAAAAATAAATTATTAAAAGAAAAAAGGGGTCTGGGGGATTGCCCCCAGGGTTTTGATTTTAAATCAAAAGCTTCAATTTTCTGCTTTTGAATCTTTTTTTGATATTTGAATCAAAAGCCTGAAAATAGAAACCTTTTTATTCAATATCGAAAAAAGAGTCAAAAACGGAACATGGAAGCCTTTTTGTTTAAATTCAAGGTCAAAACCCTGGGGGCAATCCCCCAGACCCCTTTTTTCTTTCAATAATATTCTATGGGTATCAACAAGTTACTTTAGTATCAACACGCCCTGGTGTCTCAGAAATTTCAAATGCGATTGCCCTGGGAAATTCCGGTGCTGTCCCACGATCTGCCCCCCACAATAATGTTTGCTCATCAAGCGACACGAAACTGCAAATCTCGCAATGGCTCAATCATCCAGAGAAAGGGGTTCCAGGATGCGTCGTCAGCAGCATCCGATTGGTGGAAGAACGGCTTTCCCCCACCGAAGAGACCCGAATGGCCGCTTTTCCCCCCACCGGACATTTGTTCTCACAAATGCCACAACCAATGCACAGGTCGGGTTTGACAAAAGGTTGTTTGAGCGTCACCGCGTGTCCATCACGGTTGGTGATGGTGATGGGACGATACCAAATCGCCTTGGGTGATGTGGGACACACCTCCTCACACACGATACACGGGATATCCATGGCCCACGGCAGGCAACGCCCCCGGTCAAAAAAGGCGGTCCCCAAGCGGATGGGTTCCACAAACGGGGGACGACCAATCTTTTCATCTACCGACAACCGGCGGATCGCCCCGGTGGGGCACGCCAATCCACACAAAACACAATGATGTTCACAATAACCCATGCGGTTAATCAGCATGGGAGTCCATAACCCTTCAAATCCCCCTTCGAGCAACGCCGGTTGCAACACATGGGTGGGACAAACACGCATACAAGCCGCACACTTAATGCAACGTTTGGCAAAATCCTCCTCGGTCAAAGAACCCGGCGGACGAATCAGCATCGGAAAGTCTACCGTCGTCGCCGAAACCGAATGCCGCATCACCGGAAATAGCACCACCGAACCGACAGCGGTTTCCAACAGGCGACGACGATGGAAATCCAACGGTTGATGAACACTACTCCCCTTTTTCGGCAGGCCATAGTGCAACGCCCCCTCTGGGCAATGTTCCAGACAATTCATACACAAATGACATTCCGACGGTCGCCATGCCCCGTTAGGCTCACACCCCCCCTGACAAGACAAAAGACATTTATTGCAGCCCGTACATTTTTCCACATCCCGTTGGATGCCAAACACCGACCAACGCGACAACACACCCAACAAAGCCCCCAAAGGACAAACAACCCGGCACCAAAAACGGGGGAGATAGCGATTGGCAAGCAATACCGCCAAGAAAACAACCGCGACCACCAGTCCGCCATGAAACACCGGCCCGTTGGGGTAAATACCCAACCCCATTACCCCATCCACCGCCGGAAGCACCGAGACCACCATGGAGCGAAACACCAGAGCGATAGGATCCAATAGCCCCACCTGCAAACCACCCCAGGCGGCAACCACCAAAAAAACTACCAATACATGATATTTAAACCGAAATATTTTCCGATAGGCATTGAGTCCCTGTCTCTGCGATGGCCGCAAACCACCGGCACCCAGGCCGACTATCTGGTTCATGATCCCCAGCGGACACATCCAGGAACAAAAAAAACGGCCAAAAAACAAAGTCAAGACCACCATGATCACAGAAAAGATCATCCCCTTGTAGAGGGTTTGACTCGTCAAAAGCCCACCGATAGCGACCAACGGATCCAACTCCAAAAACAACCGGACATTAAATCCCTGCATCCGGCGAAAATCGGCGATGATAAGCAGAAAGAAAAATAGGGCGAGAAAAAACAGGGCGTAAAGCCGTCGTATGGACCGCAGCCCCGGAAGGGTAATCTTCATGGTTATCTTACGAAACCTGGGTTTCCGAAATGTTAAGGTTCTGCCAACGCACTTGACCCAACCCCCGTTTTTCGGCCATGGCCAAAAACGGGATCTGCTCAGGACGCAATGCCAGATAGTTCAGACAATAACTGTCCAAAGCCACTTCATCCAGGGAGGCGATCACCGTATTTTCCTTTTGAACATCATCCAAACTGCCACCCGTAGGGCCATTATGTTTCAACACACGCACCGCATCCATCACCGTCAAGGTGGGACGTACCGCTGCCGCCAGATCGACGATGGAGGTATGAATATCCTGGTGCAACTGATTACGCCGTCCCCCCAACACCCCATACCAGTTTTTCATCGATAACGTGCAACCGCTCAAAGAATGATGTTTGACGATAGGGAGATTGATCACCTTGTCCACGGCATGAAACAAGCGATTGACCGGCCAAACCCGTAAAACGGTTCCCCCCATGTCGGTGGCGAGAAAATCCTCTTTCCCCGGGATCATCACCTGGGCATTGGCCTGAAGGGCCGCCGCTTCAATCCCGGAGCGGGCAAAACACCGCCCTGGATCATTGAGTGACACATCGGTGACCCACACAGCAGCCGCCCCGGCCTCCTGGCATAGCCGAGCCATAGCCGCCACCAGTTCCGGTCCGGTATTGGCCGCCTGCTGCGGTTGCCGATCCCAACCGACATTGGGTTTGAGCAACACCCGATCACCCTTGTGGATAAATCTTGCCAAACCGCCCAGTTTTTGTACCGCCTCACGCACCATAGTCTCGACATTTTCCCCATGCACCACCGCCATAACCGGATACAACCCATTGGCCGGGACACGAAAATCCTTCAACGTAAGGACTTCCACCGCCCGATGCCGTACCGGTTCGTCGCCATGCAACCACAATCCCCCCCCCGCAACCACGGTGGAGACCCCCGCCAAGGTTCCTACCCGTACCATGAACTGCCGCCGCCCCATCTCTGGTTGGACCTTGATGGGTCTGGTTTTTTTTCTTTCCGCAGTCATGGGTTAAAAAATTCCTTCAAAGGTTGCACAAGGGGTTGCATCTCCATCCCAAAAATTCCCAAAATTTGGGGACCGTGTTCCACCACAAACCAATCCCCTTCATAGGGATCCTGAATGCGCAGATAAGGGATCCCCCCATCTTGGACCATGGTGGCGGGAATGTTCTCCTTGGCCAGGAAATCCAACAACGCCTGTTTGCGCTTGGCCAGTTCTTCGGGAGATCCCGTCAAAAGAAACGATTGAAAAACCGTCTCACCCCGTTTGAATGTCCGTTCAAGGACATTGCCGAAAAATGCAAGTCCATGATAATTTTCCTTGATAAAACGGGTTTCTACCACCTCCCCCAACGCCGGAAATCCGAGTACCAACGGAGAACTGCCCATTTTTTTCAACAAACCCGCAGCAATCTCTCCCCCCCACCGTTCCAGGGGAAGACCCGTGACGAAAGCGGAGATCTTGATGAACAACGATCCCTGAATAAAGTTGATCCCCTCCCCATAATCAAACCCCATGGTCCCCACGTTGATGGCTTTGACGTTGGCCGGGGTTTCGTTCATCAACATCCCAAAGGCAAACAGCGGCTCCCCCATATCAAAGACATCCATGGTCACCTGCGGTTGGCTCCCTGGATTCAAAGCACCATATTCCGCCACCACCAGCCCTTTGAATCCGGCATTGATGTAAGACTCGGCATGGCCATTGACGTATTCAAACAGGTTATCCCGGGTGAAATGGCGCAACGGTCCCACACGAGACAGCGGGGGCAATTGCTCGGGAATCCAGGAGGTATCCATCGCCGCCCCCGACCGATCCCCTTTGGAAAAATCAAGCAGTCCAGGGTCATACCGCTGCCCGTCATACCCAATCCCCAGGGCTAATAACCCAAGGATGAGGAGCAATACGACCCGAATCCAGGGGTGGGGTTCATTCGATGCGGGCATAATCTTCTTTGCCTGGAAAACAGGGTCGTTATCGGTTCATTTCGGTCGATCTTACGCCACACCGGTCAACGTCAAATGGTGATGTGCTTGGCGCAGTTGCGCCACCACATCCAAACCGTGGGGACAAAGACCGGCACAAGCCTGTGTGCGACAATCCAGACATGGACGGGCCGACTGCGGCAGTCTGGCATAGGATTCCATCGCCCGTTTTTCATCCCGATAATCGCTAAAATACATGTTATAGCGCAGGATGGTGGCGATATCGACCTGATGGTCACACACGCCAGAGCAATCACCACAGCCGGTACGGCAGTATTGATCCCCGTGGAGTGCCGCATAATGATCCAGAGCTTTTTGATCCCTGGCGGTCAAAGTTTGTCCAGAAGCGGGCAGGTAAAGATCCAAATCCTGGGCCGATTTGAAGGTAATCACCAATCCGGCGATTTCTTCATGGTTTAAAACCCATTTCAAGGCCGCCTGTTCAAACTGTCCCACATCCAGTTTGGCACCGCTCTCCTTGGCCCCCGCGAGGGTTTTCATGGCGATGACCCCCACCCCCTTTTGTTTGGCCAGGCGCAAAATATCGGGGATACGGGGAAATTTCATAAAGTTGAACGCAATCATGATCCAATCAAAATGGCCCGAATTGACCGCTTCCACCATGAGGGGTTCCATGTTGTGTGGACCGTGAGAGGATACCGCCAGATGCCGAACCTTACCCGCTTTTTTTAGTTTTTCTGTGGCGTTCAGCATGTTTTCGTCCAACATGCGCCCTTTTTCCCCCTCCAGATCATTCCTTTCCCCGATGGCGTGTACAAAAACGGCATCCAAATAATCGGTCCTCATCCGTTTAAGGCTGTTATCCACAGAGGCAATATAGTCATGGACGCTGGTTCCCAGAGCTAGGTGACTTTTACCCTCCTGGTAGGGGACGGGGTGGCAAAATTTGGAAGCAATTTTAATCTTTTCCCGATCTTTGATCCGTTTCATGACTTCGCCAAAACGATCTTCACTGGGGCCATAATCGGGGGCGGTGTCAAAATAGTTGATTCCCCGATCGATGGCACGCAGTATGAGGGAACCGGAAGGGACGCTCCCGGCACCAAAGGAGATGTCACTCATGGCGATTCCGGTTTTACCCAAATCACGAAAGCGGCGAACGTCCGCTCGCACCGGTGATTCCTCCCCCTGAGCCGGGGTTCCCACCACCATGGCGGTGGCCGCCAGAGCGGATGATTGAATGAATGCACGACGTTTCATAACCTGGCTCCCGAAGAATGGCGTGGCTTCTAAAAGAAACAATCAAAAAGCAAACAGTTTCGCATCATTCTGACAGAATGACACGCAGTTGTCATGTTTTATGCGAAACTACCTGATCTTCTTGCCTTGGCGATGCACAGGCACAATACTAAAATATAAATCGTTCAAAAAATCCAATTTCATGCAGTCTTGGTTGCCTCTCCGCCCTCAAGATTGTTGTCAAACCTAAAATTTATATATTTGTCATTCGTAAAATAATAATATTAAATCTCATGCGTCACACGTGGGGAAGGTCAACCAACTCATCGTTGCGGAGGAATACAAAAATATTGATAATTTTTTCCTCTTCTGGAATATTTTTCGGTGTTAATTTCATTGCCAGTATGGTATACAACAATCCTTTGGTATTTGTGGTTATGCGTGACGCTTAAAACCTTTACTTAATTTTACAATCCTGACATAAATCTGGAGGGGAAAATGGATGTTAGAATAGACGAAATCATGGGGGAAAAATTTGGTGGAAATTACTTAATACATATTCGAGAAAAAGTAAACGCAGCCTTCTCCGGTCATGGCTTAAATTGCCTTAAAAATCTGCCACGGGCATTTATCACCTATCTCGCGCTGGTTCCCCTGGAGAATGTTCATACGGAACACCTGTTGGAGACCCTAAGGCGGCAGTGTGGGTACCATCTTGAGGAATGCATTAAGAAATGTGCGCGTAGTAATGGAGGCGATCCCAAAGAAATGGAATACCGTTTTGTTGGCAAGCTTCTGGAGCCTTCATTGTGGAATCAAGCGTATCATCAAGCAAAACAAGAATATGGCGATAATATCGAAAAATCCATTGAATCAATCTGCTATGAAGTTGGACGTTTTTTGGACAAGCTTGGCTATCAGGCCCGGGCTATTTCTCTATTCGATCATATCATGGAAACCCTGGGCAAACAGAGACATCCCTATCTTTATCTCTTATCTCTGGATGGCAAAATCGTGGCCACTCAGAACTCTGGTGATTTCATTAGAGCAAGATATTTGTTTCATGATTTGTTAAATATGGAAGGTCTTGGTCACGAACTTTCAGAAGTAGAAAAGAAACATATTCTCCATTTTTCGCATAAACATCATGCAACATTCCTACGCCGATACTATTTCATGGGAATGAAAGATCAAGCCAACAGAGCTGACATTATTGGTAAAATCACACATGAATTTGAACTTGCCACCTCTGATTTTAATACCTATATGGTTCAGTTCAGTTTAGGACACTTTCATTATTTTTTGAGTGATGATGTTAGAGAAAACAGAAACGACCGTCTAGGGAATGCTGGTGAATGCTTTAGAATATGCTTGGAACTGCTTGGAGAAGATAAGAATGAGTATTATCTTGTGCATTTTTTCCAAGTATTTGTAGAACTGGCAAAAAATGATCCAAAAAATAAAGCTGATGTCGATTTTATTTATAAAACATATATAGTTCCACTCATTGAGAAATACAGGAATGCGGTCGAACACAGCCATGACTATAAAACGGAACTCAAGACATTTCTCATAGATATTATTGAAGATCTTCATGAGAACCACTGGGCAAAAGTGGAAGAAGATATCAAGAAAAAACTTCCAAGACTCCTTGGAAGTTATGAGCTTTTGGATTCAACGAAGAAAAACATTGATCATATAATGAGATTTTTCAAAAATGCGTCTGTTGGTTCGGGAAATTGGGAAAGACTGAATGATACAACCAGTAAAATTATCAATGGATACGAATCTCAGTTTGCCAAAAAACATCAGATTTTGGGAAAGCCGGATGATATTACCACCAAGGACGCTATATCGGTATGTGTCGATTTGAGGGGTTGGACGAAGGCCAATCTTGAAACCCAAGATGGTGAACAGAAAAGACCCAAGAGAGTCATGTCAAAACTGAAAGAAATGATTCAGATTCACTTGGCCGACCATATGGATGATATCAACTATTCCGGTGATGGTTATATCATGGCCAAGTACTTTGACCCGCATAACCATGGTCCGAAAGACTGGCTTCCTGTTCTAGCCAAATTGATCCGGGGTGCCAGACGTTTTCTTGGAGAAATGGCGCGAGAAAGTCTGGGAGTAGGGATCGGAATCGCCTATGGTACGCTGGAACGGATTGAATGCGCCATCGAAGGCACACAGCAACATGAATACCACTTTTCGGGAAATGCAGCCAACTTGGCTTCCCGAATGTCCGATCTTGCCCGACCATCGGGTTTGGTAGTCTACCTCGACAAAGTAAAAAAGAATGACAAACGCACGGACTGTCCAATAGAATTAGAGAGCATCCGGGATGAATTGGGCATGCACGAATGGACGGCAGAGGGCAAACACAAGGACGAGTTCTACCGCATCCTCTCTTCAGGAAACGTCAATTCGCTGGAGGTGATGCACAAGGAAAAATACAAATATTTCTATAAACCTCCGTTCGATCAGGAACACCGGCTATTCATCAACTACGGCGATATCTGCAAAAGGGGCTGTCAATACTGCATTAGTGACCACATTCCCCCTGAGAAAATGGATAAGAAAGTCTTCGTTGAAGAGTATAAAAGTTTGAGAAACAAAATGCAGGTAGATGATTTTATCTTCTCCTTCGGAAACAGCAATGATCCTCTGAGTGCCGGTTTAAACTTCAACACCACGGTGACCGTCCTGTCTCTACTGCTTGAACACTTTTTGCGTTATGAGACAAAAAATATCATCCAGATTGCCACCAAGGAATCCCTGGACACGGTTGCACGGCTAAAGGCATCCATTGAAAAAACATTGATCGACAGGGAACATGAGGGACAAAAGCAATACAGTCAAACCGACGTCACAAGAATGATACGTGGAAGAATCGTGATTTTCTATTCACTTTCCACCGTCAAACATGCCAATACCCTCGAATCCTGTACACCGGGAGAGAAGCGTGCAGAAAGATTAAAAGAAGACCTCTCTACTATTGCCAAGCATCAGGATGAAGAAGGGCTTCTTCAAGAATACGGAATGCATGTCATCCCCTATGTAAAACCCTTTCTGCCCGGAATAACCGATACCGACACGGAACTCTCTGGGCTGTTAGCCCAATGCAAGGTGATTGTCGTCGGCTCCGCTTACATGACCCGAAGCATATCTCACAAGATGGCGCTTTGGTCTTTAAATAATAAAAAAGATGTTAATCTTCATAAACTTGCCGATGGTCCCTACAATTTCATGCGGCAGTATGAGACTTACAGTGCCCACAACAGTGACCAGAAACATCCCACCGGTACAAACGAGGTGGCCCATGTGTTCGACTGGGTACCCGATATAAAAAAATGGATCCTGGGAGATGAAATAAACAACGGGTGGCGATCAGGCAGGGAAAGACCCACTGTTTTTCTCTCCAGCCCCTGCGCATTGTCTCTCATGACCCAAAGTACCTGCCTCACTCATGTCGGGGATGGGTCACGGAAGTTCTCCCAGGTTCTGTGTATTGGAAAGAATAATCATTTTCTCCAGAATTGTCCCAACGAGAAATGCCTCTACAACGAAAAAACTTTCAATCCCAAAGAATTGAGCCTGGGAGAAAAAATTGAGCGGAAACTAAAGGCCCTTCTTCCAGAAACTTCCGATCCGAGCCATGCGATCGACCACTTCATTCGGGTAAGGGATCTGGCGAGAGACATTGCCAAAGAAGAGGGGTTTCTGTTCAAAGAAGTCGATCTTGATGTTTTTCAGGCCGCTTGCCTGCTTCACGATCTCGGGGATAGCAAGATAACCTTGGATAGCGCGGATCAACGTGACAAGATGGTGATTGAGTTCCTGACACCGGAAATGGAGGCATGGAACCTGAGTCAGGCAACCATCGAGCGCGTTAAAGAAATTGTGATGTGTACCTCTTTTGAAGATTACGTCAACAAAACCGACAAGGAGAACCGCTGGGCAAAGTTGGAAAGTGTGATTGATCGTACTATATGCAAGCTTCTGGAGGATGCAGACCGGATCGATGCGATCGGTGCCATTGGCATCGCACGCTGTTTTGCCTTCAGGAAAAACCGGGGCATTTATAATTTTAAGGAAACCCCACGTACGCTGAAAGAGTTGGGAAATCCCTATGGCAAGGGCTTCGACCGTTACCGTTCTGCCATCACCCACTTTTATGAAAAGTTGCTCAATTTGACCGATCACCTCAACCTGCCTGCAAGCCAGAAATTGGCCAAGCGCCGCCATCTGTTCATGAGTCAGTTCCTCAAAGAATTTCTCAAGGATGTTAACTATGCTAAAGAAGATGGAGCCATCATTGATCTGACCCAATTCAAACAGATCATGAAGAGGTGGGAAAAAGGATAACGTAGCGTGACCGCAATCCGACAAAAAAAAATCGTAGGGGGGGGCTTATACCCCCCAAAAGGAACTCGTCTCAATTGATAGCATTGCCTAAATCCCAAAATTCAAGTAGCCTGTGGCCCGCCATGGTTGAACTCTGGGATTCCGGGCGGCTGCTGCAATGTTCGGTAGTACCTCTCGTTGACCTGACATGCTGTTTTCATGCAAAAGGCTAATTCCCGATCGTTTTATACAGGGAATCAGTCCTGCGTTTTCCTGTACAACATTATGAAATATAATGAATATAGTATGAGACGATCCGATCCCCCATGGATCCATCAGACCAGTGATCTTCGATTCAGCCGTCACCCTCCAACCCATGGCCCCGTTGATCGGTGGTTCAGGCAGAACGACGGTGGTTGGCATTAACCTATTATGGACGCAACCCCACTTGCCACCCTGTTTGCCCAACGCTTGGATACTCTACCCCACCGGAAAGGACGCCCCCATGGCATCCTGACCGATCTGCCGGGGGCGACCCTCAGTCTGCTTGCCAAAGAGTGGGCACAGGGGTTGGCCGACCCCTTGGTCATCGTCACCGGGACGACCGCCCGCGCCGAGGCGATATACCGAGAACTCCTGCTATTCCAGGGGGATCGCCATAAACCTACCACCATTCTCCCGTTTCCCTCCTGGGAGATATTGCCCTTTGAACCCTTATCACCTTATGGGCCGATTGTCGGGGAACGGATTGCCACCCTGTACCGTCTGACCCAAATGTTGGGATTGGGTGCGGTGCGTGCCGAAAATGAACGGGGACAAAAACAGGCCATCATCATCACCACCCCCATGGCGTTGATGCAAAGACTCATCCCCCGGCACCTCCTGGCGGCTCATGGCTTTGCCATTCGGGAGTCGGATCAGATGGATCTACCCGCCTTCAAACAATTTTTGATTAGCTCCGGTTATCGCTCCGCCACCCAGATCGAAGAACCGGGTGAATTCGCCGCTCGTGGCGGCATCATCGACCTGTTCCCCCCCGGATATGAAGAACCGGTGCGGATTGAACTATTCGGCGACCAAGTGGAAACCATCCGCCATTTTGACATCCACACCCAAAGGTCTACCCAAAGAGCCTCCCGGCTGGAAACCCTCCCCATGAGTGAAGTCCTCCTGACCGAGGAGACCATCCGCTGTTTTCGGACCCAATACCGCGAAACTTTCGGAGGCCAAGCGGCCCAGGATGAACTCTATAAAGTCATTTCTTCCGGGGCAAAACTCCAAGGGATGGAACGATTCCTCCCCCTGTTCTACGAAACCACCGACCTGTTGACCGATTATCTCCCCGAAGGGAGTCACGTTATCCTCGATACCGATGTCGAACCGGCAGCGGTTGCCTTTGCCCAAAAGATAGAGACCCAAAAAGAGCTTTTGTTACAAGAAGACCCAGCCGCCCAGAGACGGTTGCTCCCTTCCGACCGTTTCTATCTGACTGCCAGCCAACTCATGGAGTCTTTGGACCGTTTTCATAGCGTTGGGATCGACAATCATCCCTCCGAAGGGGGATGCTCCCTCGGTTTTGAAGCCATTCCCGAATTTCTCGATCCGGTGAGCGAGGAGGTTCCCGCAGGACATTCGGTTTTGGATCGCGTCGTCGCCTTCATCAAAGGGGAGAAAAAACGGCGTCAACGTATCATTGTTTCCGCCCGTTCCCTGGGCCAACGCGACCGGGTTGGGGAGTTACTGGCCGATCATGGACAAAAATCGGAAACCGCCCTGAGCTGGCATCAGGCACTGACGACCGCAACCAATGTGATCCAATTGGTCATCGGTGATTTGGCCAACGGTTTTTCCCATTCCGGTCTTGGCCTGACGGTGATCCATGAAGATGCGATCCTGGGAACCCGCACCCGTCGTAAACACACCGACCCCAACTATCTTGACCGGATATTGGCCTCCTTTCGCAATCTAAAAGAGGGGAGTTTTGTCGTCCACGCCGATCATGGCATCGGCTGTTTTGGCGGTCTACATACTTTGGCGGTGGGAGGAATCCAAAACGATTTTCTTCTGCTGACCTACGCCGGCTCGGATAAACTCTATGTTCCGGTGGAAAACCTGGATCGGGTCAGCAAGTATGCCGGTTCCGACGAGGTAATCCTGGATAAACTGGGTGGAACCAAGTGGAAAAAGACCCGACAGAAGGTCAAAAAGAAAATTTTGGAAATGGCTGCGGAACTGGTGGCCATTCAAGCCAAACGGGAAACCGCTCAGGGGATCCGTTTTTCCCCGCCCCATGCCGCCGACCATGAATTTGGTGCCACGTTCCCCTACGAGGAGACCCCCGATCAGGCCCAAGCCATCGAGGCGGTCCTGGCAGACATGACCTCCCCCCACGCCATGGATCGATTGATTTGTGGCGACGTGGGGTTTGGAAAGACGGAAGTGGCGTTACGGGCCGCCTTTCGCTGCGTCATGGATGGCAAACAGGTGGCGGTCCTGGCCCCCACCACCATTCTGGCGCAACAACATTATGAAACCTTTTCCCGCCGTTTTGCCCCCTACCCCGTCAACGTCGCGGTCATGTCGCGGTTTCGCAGCGCAAAACAATTGACCGAACTAGTCGAAAAAACCCGCGAAGGGAGAACCGATATCATCATCGGCACCCATCGGCTGTTGCAGGAAGATGTCGGATTCAAGGATCTTGGACTTTTGGTTGTGGATGAGGAACAACGTTTCGGTGTCGTCCACAAGGAACAGATCAAAAAAATGCGTGCCAATGTCGATATTCTCACCCTGACCGCAACCCCGATCCCCCGTACCCTGCACATGGCCATGTCGGGCATCCGTGACATCTCCATCATCGCCACCCCCCCGACCAACCGCCTAGCCATACGAACCTTTGTCATTGAATATTCTCCAAGCCGCATTCGGGAGGCGATTCTTCGAGAAATTTATCGTGGTGGGCAGGTTTTTTATGTGTTCAACAAGGTTCAGGAGATCGAACGGATGTCCCATCGGCTCCTGGAACTGGTCCCAGAAGCCAAAATCGGCATCGCCCATGGACAAATGCCCGTAGGTCGCCTTGAACGGATCATGGTTTCATTTTATCGCCAGGAGTTCAACGTCCTCCTATGTACCACCATCATTGAAAACGGGGTCGATATCCCCAGTGCCAATACCATCATCATTCATCGGGCCGATCATTTTGGTCTGGCGCAACTGCATCAATTACGGGGTCGGGTCGGACGCTCCCGCCATCGGGCCTATGCCTATCTGCTCACCCCCCCCATCCAGGCTCAATCCGCCGATGCCCGAAAACGGTTGGAGGCAATCGAATCGTTGGAAGAGTTGGGATCGGGTTTTATGTTGGCCAGTCAGGATATGGAAATTCGCGGCGTTGGCAACGTCTTGGGGGATGCCCAATCGGGTCACATCAAAGAAATAGGCTTTGAATTATACAACCAAATGCTCAAGGAAGCGGTGGAAGCCTTTGGTGCGGGGACGGTTGTGGATGCCCAAGGGGAGATGCCGGAAGAAGAAATCGTCCCTATGATCAACCTGAGTTTGTCCACCAACATCCCCGACACCTACATCACCGACATGAATTTGCGTTTGACACTCTATAAACGGGTCGCCGAGTTAAAATCGTCGGAGGAAACTGCGGAAATGAAGGTGGAGTTCACCGACCGTTTTGGTCCCCTCCCCACCTCGGTGGAAAATCTATTGAAGGTGGTATCCATCAAAAGAAAATGCGTTACCGTGAAGGTGTTGAAACTGGAGGCTGGCCCCAAAGGGGCGGTTTTCACCTTTCACCCGCAACCCAACATCCACCCGCCGGTGTTGATCGACATGATTCGGAAAGGGGGAGGATCGGTATTATTTAATCAAGACAAAAATCTGCTTTCGTTTCGAGAGCGCAACTGGGAAGACCCCCATGCACGCCTACAACACCTGGAACGGATACTCGACACCCTTGCGGGGAAAAAAACGGCACAGTGACATGATCCGCAAATGGCCGGTTATTGGCTTCTCCCTTTGCTGGGTTTACGGACTTCGCGCACCCGCCAGACCATCGCTTCTCTTTCGTCAAACGGCTTATTGTGCCGCCGGATATAGTCGAGATACGTCCCCTCCTCAGGATTGTCCTCAAACGTATCATAATTGATATCCAAGGATTTTGCGGTACTGTAGAGGGCGTAGAGCTTAGGGAGCCAGTTGACTGTATGCAGATATAGAAAATCCCCGGATATTTTGGGGTCGTTAAGGGAATAATGTTTTTGTTTCAGTATTTTGACGATGGCATCGCGGGTATCTTCCACGGCAACGGCATATTGAATGGCACCGTAGTACAGACCGCCCACAGCGGCCAAGAAGACCAACACGTCCAAAATAAACATTTTGCTGATAACGGGGGCAAAATGCCGTTTCCTTTGGGAGGCTTTATTCCCCTCTCTGTGTTGCCGTGCGTTGTATCCTTTTTCAAAGAGGATCCGTTCGGGATGGTCTTTGGGTAATTTTTTAATTCTTTCCGGGAGTCCCTGTTTTTTTTCTTCCATGACGACGGGGGCATCTTCAATGGAAATTTTCTCGACGACCTTTTTTTTCCCTTTTTGGGCCTCTTCCTCACGAATTTGGCGAATTTTTTCCGCTTCGGCATGTAAACGGGCTTCTTCTTCACTGCGACGGGATGCTTCGAGTTCTTTGATCTGGGCCGCCGTCAACTCTTCCAGGACAGTGCTTGGAGATTCCGTATCGGAAGGGGGTTTCTTAGTCATGGTTCGACTCACTCGACAAGGATTTTTGACAAACACGAACCCACCGGAGTGCCGCCAGAGCGGCCACCGCAGCCAGGAGATGTCAACTTTTTCAATTCAAGAGCAACGAAGATTCAACCAACCGGATACCATCTGCCCAAAATCACCTCCAGGTCCCCATCATCGAAGCAAACCGGGGGTCTTTGTGTAGCCAACCGCAAATAATGACACCTAGTCTATCACGCGCTTTTTGCGATTATTCTAATTTTCATACACCCCCGCGCACCAACCACGCTCCTCCTTGGCCCAGTTCTTTTCCATGAACATCATTTTCACCCTTGACACTCATCATAAGCAATTTTCAGGGCCATTTCAAGCACAATCACAGGCATCGCCCCCCTTATTTAAAAAATACACGCAATTATCTTGCTAAAATATAAAACAATGAATGTTCATTATTATAATCCTATTCTAAGATCCTGCCTTCACCATGCAGGACAAGGCCACTCTATTCGGAAAATACTTTATTATAACAAATTAATATTGTATAATATTTGCCTGACTTGTCTTGGTTTGAAATTTTTGCGTGAAAACCCACCGCTACGGTTGAACAGCCAACTCAGGAAAAGGCAACCCGATCAAGAAGGTTCAAGATCCTCCTCATCGGCTGAGATAGACGACCAGGAGGTATGTTTCATTCCAGACAACCGCATCTCCTCATCCATCCGTCGGGCATGATCGCGATCCATCTGTGCAACAGTCAATGCGCCATCCCCCTCTCCGACCTCACTGCATTCCAAACACCCTTCGGTTTTGAGTTTCATAGCCCCAACCCAGAATCACCATTGGCAATAATCCGTGCTAGCCCCCTCATTTCACCCTCTATGTAACGCTACACGATTTGGAATTGTTTTTCCAAGAAAAAATTTCTGTAGGACTCTCCCCCCAGATCCTTATCATGGCATCGACTTTTTCCGTAATCCCCGACGAAAAATTTTCAACTCCTGGACAACATCCGCAATCATCGACGCCCAATCTTTGGGAGTCTTTTGACGAAACAACCGCATACCAGGATACCAAGGGCTGTCATCACGATGCGCCAGCCAACGCCACTCGGAACCAGTATGCAACAACGTCCAGGTGGGAATCCCCAACGCCCCCGCCAAATGCACCACAGCCGTATCGGTGGAAATCAACAAATCCAAATTGCTTAATAATGCGGCAGTTTCGGCAAAATCAACCAACTCGTCCGCATAATCGGTGATTTTTCCCTCCTGGTCCACAAACCGCAACTGCTCGGCGGGTGATCCCTTTTGCAAACTGAAAAAACGGACTCCAGGAACCTGGGTCAGTGGATATAAATCCTGAAGCGTGCAAGCCCGGTAACGGTTGGCGGTAGCGGTGGGATTGCCGGACCAGTTCAGCCCCACTTTTAATCCATGTCCCGGATTCAGACGACGACACCAATACAGAAGGCGATCAGGGTCTGCCTTCAAATAAGGAATTTCCTTGGGAATGTCGGCCAAAGTCTGGATGAAAAAACCAGGCAAACTCATGATGGGAAGATGCACATCATAGTCAAAAGGGGGAGGATCGACATCATCGGGCTGGCGGATGTGCAGTAAATCCGACAACTCGGCAAGGCGAAACAAAGATTCCAACTCCGCCTTACACTCAAAATGAACCCGTGCCCCTCCAGCCTTCAATAACTTCAAAAGGCGGCACACCATGATGGCATCGCCAAAACCCTGTTCGGTATAAACATAGATACTCTTCCCCGCCAATGATTCGCCCTGCCAACGAGGTTTGGGACAAATCCGTGGCGAAAGATTGTCCAGACGCCAACGCCATTCATATTCCAGCCATCCCTCGGCAAAACGCTCCAGCATCAGCAATGAAAATGCTTTGGCCATGTGGGCCTGGGGGGCATCGGGATGACACTGTAGCGAACGATCAATAGACAACAGAGCAGCTTCATGATTGCCCTCTTCCTGAGATAACACCCCAAGATTGAAATAAGCCGTGGCATGATTGGGATTACAGGCGATGGCCGCCTGAAAACTTTCCCTGGCACCCCCGGCATCGCCCTCTAAAAACTGAATATTGCCCAGATTCAAATGCGCTTCACAAAAATCAGGTTTGAGTTGAAGGGCCGACTGATAAGCATCTTTGGCCCGTACCAATCGTTCCTGACCTTGCAGAATACTCCCCAAATGAAAATAATAATAAGGGTGCTGCGCATGGATGGCGATGGCCTGCTGTAACAACGTCACCGCCAGTGTATCCCGACCAGCGGCATTGGCGACCATCCCTAGAATATAGAGGGCATGATGGTTATCGGGTTGTTTGCCATAGACCTGGTTGGCCAGCGCACCCGCCTTGGCGAGATTACCCTGAGCGTAAAACTCGGTGGCCTGCTGCAATAACTGTGGAATTGTCTCTTCGCTCATAGCCTGTTTCTCAGATCGATGACCATTTGACGGATCGGCCCCTCCCAATGATTGATCCGGGTTTGCCGATAAAGCTTGGAACTGGGATACCAGGGAGAAGAATCCCGATCCATACTCCACCGCCAATCGGGTGCCAAAGGGAGCAGCACCCAAGCAGGTTTCCCCATGGCCCCCGCCAGATGCGCCGCAGCGGTATCGACGGTGATCATCAAATCCAGATTGGCCATCACCGCCGCCGTATCGGAAAAATCGTGCAAATCCATTCCAACATCCACCACCGTCATCCCTTGGGGAAAACAGTGCCGTTGTTCCTGAGTGACCTCCCGTTGCAAACTGACAAACACAACTTTCTCCTCCGGCAACTGCCCCAGGGGGGCAAGATCATGCGGCGTCACCGAACGGCGTCGCAGAGGGTCGTTGCTATGTAAGGGCTTTCCCTCCCATACCAAACCAACTTTCAAACGATCCTGCGGTAACCGGCGTTGCCAATAACAAGATTTTTCAGGGTCGGCAGTCAGATAGTCGGAAAAAATAGCCAGTTGCCCCAGGTCGCGCGCAAAAAATTGCCCCAGACTCATCATGGGGATAAAATAATCCAATGTTTCCTCCCACCGGGTCGTGGATTGCACCTGCCCCATTTCTGGATGCCGCGCCAACAAAGATTCAAGGGGGACCGGTACCATCACATGGACCTTGGCACCCAAAGATTCCAATCGCGGCAAAAACCGGACAAACTGAATGGTATCCCCATAACCCTGTTCCGCGATGACCAGGATATTCTTGCCCTGCAAAGACTCTCCATGCCACCGAGGAATATTTTCCGGTGGTGGAATGGGGGGATGTTCCCCCGACGGTAAACGAAAACGCCATTCAAAGGCATCAAAACCGCGTCCATACTCCCCCAGAAGCAACCATGTCAAAGCCAAATTAACGTGGGCCAACGAGCTTTCGGGGTCAATAGTCAAAACCTGTTCAAAACATTCTTTGGCACGGACCAATTGTCCCTGAGCCTTGTAACACAACCCCAAATTGATCCATGCGGATAAAAATTCCGGTTGCAGGGTAACGGCCTGGGTCAAACTGGCTATCGCCTGTTCCATGGCCCCCCGATCCATATGGAGATCACCCAACAAAAAGTGAATATCCGAATCCTGGGGTCTCCGTTCCAGGGCATCCATAGCCCTGGCCAGAGCAATAGAAATTTTCCCTTTTTTCCTCAGCAACATGGCCAATGACTTATACGATTCCCCCTCGTCAGGCTCCAGAGCGATGGCCCGGCTGACGTGATGCATGGCGGCATCGGCATCACCGCATTGCTCCAGGGCCAATCCCAGGAGATGATGCAATCGTGGATGGCCCGGAAATTGCTGAATGAAAGGCTTGATGCGGGCAACAACCTCTTTTCCCAAATTGCTCTTGAGCAACCGGACCGATTCATGGATTAAAGTTTGTACAGGATCGGAGGGGTCTGATGACATGGTTACCATTCACGGTCGAAACTGCGTACAACTGCCAATAATCTCTTGAAGATAGGCTCCCCTCCAAGTAAAAATCAAGTTCTCTTTTAACTTCTTAGCCAAAGACTTCTCAACCATGAGCGATACTACCCCACCCTTTGGTACCATCCTCACCAACTCTTTTGGTGAACGGTATTTTCCCGCCATCAACGGTGAAACCTTTTCCAAAATCGGTTCGGAAAGTTATTTTCAACGACATTTCGGAAATATCCTGCAAAACAAGGATTCCCTGCATCTGATCCCCGGCACCGATGGTGGATTGCTCGTCAACTGGATTTGTCATAAAAAAACCGGCGAAGGAAGCCGGTATCTGTTTATCGAACACCCCGAACTACTGCAACGCCTCCACGATGAACACATACTCCCCCCCCAATTGCCAGACCATATTGCCATCGCCACCCCCGATACATGGTTAAAAAAGGCGGAGGAGTTATCCCTTAAGGATTATTTTTACATTGGCAATGTCATCTCCCTGCGTTCCATGGCGGTCATCGATGGCAACCATGCCGCCTACGTGAAACTTTGGAACGATTTTGACGAACGCCTCGGCCAATTCCAGATCGGAGTGGCCCAGGAGACCGGTTCCCGGATTTTCATGGTCAAGGGCCTGGAAAATCTGGCGGAAAACCGCACCCCCGTCATCCTTTTCGATCAGGTTTTCAAGGGACGCACCGCTGTACTTTTGGGAGGCGGACCCTCTTTGGATGAAAGTTTTGATTGGGTCAAAAAAAATCGAGATAATCTTGTCGTCATGGCGGTAGCGCGTATCGCCGAACAGTTGGCAGCCCAAAACATTGTACCGGATATGCTGTTTGCCATCGATCCGAACGACATTATCTTCCATCAGAGCAAAAAAACGCTCGAATTCCACGAAAAAAGCCTCCTGGTCAACATGTACCATCTCAACCCCCGGCTCGTCGGGTTATGGCGGGGGCGTAGCCTGTTCATGGGAACCCTCTTTCCCTGGCCAACCCCGTTGAATCCTGCATCGCGCAATTATCCGGGCATTACCGTCAGCCATCAGGCCCTGGGGACGGCGGTGGAGATGGGATTTTCCAGAATTATCCTGGCAGGATTCGATTTATGTTTCAGCAAGGAAGGGTTTACCCATGCCCGTGGCAGCATCGAAATGGCGACCGGGCCGTATGTCCACCGTTCGGAACTTTGGGTTGAAACCAACGGCGGCTGGCGGGCCGAAACCAGCAGTGATTTCTTCAATGCCTTGCCCGCCCTGCATTCATTGGCGGAATATGCCCAATCCCATGGGTGTGAGGTGATCAATCCAGCGGCGGCAGCAGCTAAAATTGAAGGAATTGCCTGGCATCCCTGGGATCAACTGCACTGTGAGCCGGTGGACCGCACCGCCTGGGAAGTGATCCAACAAACACTCCCCGCAGAAAGTTCCGAAGATCGTCTCAACCATTTTCAACAGGTCGAAACCGAGTTATTGCGCCTTCGAGGCGAGATTCGCCGCATCCGAAAACTGACGATCGAAGGGATCGATTGCAATCAGCGGTTATTCGGCAGAAAAGGAAAGCCACCCGATTTTAAATATAAAAAACGGATGGATGCCATTGAAGCCATTTTGGATGGCGAATTGGTCGATGCCTCCCGTCTGGTCAAACGGTGGAGTGTTGGTGATCTCCTCAAGTTAAGCCGACCCGATAAAAACAAGGAATGGAGCGATGAAGAAATTGAAACCGTTGGCCGTCGTTATTATGAGATTTATCGCGATAGTGCCACCAACCTGTTAAAAACCATCGACGAAAACCGCGCCCGCGTCCAATCTCGCATGGAAGAGGAGAAAAAATCGCCCAATATCAAGGCAATCCTGGAACAATATCAAAAAGATGGCCAACAGGGGCGCGTGGCCGTTTT
The DNA here is from genome assembly GCA_002753615.1 of Magnetococcales bacterium DCbin2. Classification (GTDB taxonomy): domain Bacteria; phylum Pseudomonadota; class Magnetococcia; order Magnetococcales; family UBA8363; genus UBA8363. Next base: position 75,877 of record PEAO01000001.1, on the reverse strand, counting down.
CCTCGCCAAGCAGCAGAAGTCGCCCGACAGTTATCCCGAAAAAATGAAAACGCGGCTGGAAGCGTTTCAAAATGAATTCATCGCCCTGATGCAACAAACCCAAAATGACTATAAGGAGCATTGCAAAAATCGTCTGGCGGCCCCAGGTGCCGTCCGTTTCAAGATCATGACCATGTATCAAAATAATGAAATCGAACGGCTGAAAAACTTTATGGATGGAATCAGCCAGGGGACCATGGAAGAAAAGGATCAATTTGTCTCTCTGATCCGGGGACTTTTGGCCGAACAGGATGCCGATTTTGATCAAGCTTTGAAATGGTATCGCATGATTTCCTATAAACCGTTAATCATGGAAGGATTGCAACGCCAATTGACGGTACACCTGCGACGCAGAGAATTGGTGAGTGCCACGGCGGTTGCCAAACGTCTGGCGGAAAACTCTTTGGCCCATTTCCCATTCCTTGCCGATTTGTTACGCATGACGGGTGAACGGTCCATGGCGATTGGCATCTACAAAGATTATACACGAATCGCCAAGGATGATTTTGTAAGCCAGGTCAAGCTGGCACAATTGCTGTTGGAAGAAGGTGACTGGGATGGGGTCAAAGGGTGTTGCCAAACCATTTTGGATAAGGATGCGGGACACAAAATGGCCCTGATGCTGCTTGAGAAAGCGACCCATCAACAAGGAGCCGCTGATGCCTGAGAACACCCAATTCATGGCCCGCCTTTTGGGACGATCCCAGGGGCTTTTTCAGCAGGATTTTGCGGCATCCAAAGATCGGATTACCGCACTTGTTCAGCCGAGCCGGGTGTTGGTCGTCGGTGCTGCGGGTTCTATTGGCTCACACTTTGTTAAACAACTCATGGAAATCGGTCCCCAAGGGGTCTGCTTGGTGGATCCCAGTGAGAACAACTTGGTAGAATTGGTCAGAGATCTGCGTTCCTCCCACATCGTTTTCCCCAAGGATTTTTCCACCGTTTCCATCGCCTTGGGCACCCCCATGTTTGACCGTTTTCTCGCCAGCGTCCCCCAGTTCGACACCGTGGTCAATTTTGCCGCCCTCAAACATGTCCGCTCCGAACGTGACCCTTTCAGCACCATGCGGATGATTCAAACCAACGTGCTTGATTTGGCGCACTGGCTGGATCAACTGGAAAAAGCACCCCCACACCGTTTTTTTTCCGTCTCCTCGGATAAAGCGGTACAGCCCGCCAGTCTTATGGGTGCCTCCAAGGCGATGATGGAACGTTTGATGTTTCTCCCATCGCGTAACTTTACCTGTACCAGTGCGCGCTTTGCCAATGTCGCTTTTTCCGATGGAAGCCTGACCCATGGATTTTTACGGCGATTGGAAAAAGGGCAACCCCTATCGGCACCACGGGATATTCAACGTTATTTTATTTCTCATGAAGAAGCGGGCCAATTGTGTCTCCTGGCCTGTTTTCTGGGAGAACATCGCGAAATCTATATCCCCAAGCTCAACCCCGATACCGACTTGAAAAGTTTTGCCGATATCGCCCTTCTCTTGTTGCAGGATCGGGGATTGGAAGCGGAACTCTGTGCCGATGACCGAGAAGCCCGTACTTTTGCCCGCAACCGCCACCCGGACGATATCCGTTGGCCCTGTTGTTTTTCTCTCAGTGATACTTCGGGGGAAAAACCGTTTGAGGAATTTTTCGACCCCTCGGAAACCGTCGATGACGCACGCTTTCACGCAATTTTGCGTGTTTTGAGCCAACCCAGCCTGGAGGGGCCGGTTCAAGAAGCGATACGTGGATTGTGTGCATTACGCGACTCCCAGGATTGGGACTCACACACCATGGCCCATTGGCTCGGTTTGGCGGTCCCTGGACTCAAACATCTGGCAAAAACCAAAAATCTGGATGAAAAAATGTGACCGCCACCCTGATCCCTCTGGCTGTTCCCAATCTTTCCGGTAACGAAGCCCAATACCTGCAAGAATGTATCGACAGTGGGTTTGTCTCCTCGGTAGGGCCGTTTGTCAGCCGATTTGAACAGATGATCGCCCAGGCGGCAGGATCTCCCTATGCCGTGGCCACCGCCTCCGGTACGGCGGGATTGCACGTCGCCCTGGTCGCGTTGGGGGTAAAACCGGGAGACTTAGTGATCCTTCCCAGTTTAACCTTCATCGCCACTGCCAATGCCGTCAGCTATTGCGGTGCCCAACCGTGGCTGGTGGATTGTGATCCAGACACATGGAACCTGGATTGCGGATTGTTGGAACAGATTCTTACCGAAGAATGTGACTCTTGCTGTGGACGGGTGACCCAGAAAAAAACGGGCCAACGGGTTGCCGCCATCATGCCGGTCCATACCCTGGGCACTCCGGCGGATATGGATCGTATCCTCCCCCTGGCCCAGAAATTTGGCCTGCCGGTGGTGGCCGACGCCGCCGCCGCCCTGGGTGCCCGATATCATGGCCGCAACGTGGGTGATCTGGGTGCCGATTTGACGGTGTTTTCATTCAATGGCAACAAGACCATCACCTGTGGGGGGGGCGGTGCCGTCGTCGGTTCGGACAAGGAACTGCTACAACACGTCCGCCATTTATCCACCACCGCCCGCCGTGGCGAAGGTTATGATCATGATCACATCGGATTTAATTATCGTTTGACCAATATCCAGGCCGCCGTGGGGTGCGCCCAACTGGAACGGTTGGATCATCTGGTCGCCAGAAAACAAAAAATCCGGGAAACCTATCGCCGAGCATTCCACGACATGGAAGCGGTTACCCCGTTTCCCCAATCCCTTCATGGCCAATCGGCAGATTGGTTTTCTGGAATTGTCCTGAAAAACCCATCGCCCACCGTGACAACGGAACTCAGAACTTTCTTGCGGCAACAGGGGATCGAGTCCAAGCCGTTTTGGAAACCATTGCACCTCCAGGCCCCTTATCGCAACGCCCCGACAACCCGCCAAACCGTCAGTGAGGGACTTTGGTTTCGGATTGTGGTCCTTCCCTGCTCCACCACCATCACCGAAAAAGAACTCCAGCATGTTGTCGCAGAAGTTCGTCGGGGGTTACAAGGGTTGGAATGATGTGTGAAGATTCAACCATCATTCCCAATCACGCCGATCCCTTAATATTGCTGGGTGCCGGAGGACATGCCCGCGTCCTGATGGATGCCCTGTACCCAAGCCAGCAAAAAATTCTGGGTCTGTATATCCCCCCGGATGCCAGTGTCCCCCCCTGGGGAGAAAAGATACTGCGTATTTCCTCCGACGCCGCCCTCCTCCAACAGTTTCCCCCCCGTACCGTACACTTGATTATGGGAATCGGTTCGGTGGCAAGCAACGAAAAACGAAAACAACTTTTTATTCATTATCGGAATCTAGGATATCGCTTCGCCTCGGTCGTCCATCCCCGTCATTATTGCGCCCAAGCCGTCACCATCGGGGAAGGTTGCCAACTCATGGCGGGATCCATGATCCAACCGGGTACCACCCTGCATGATAACGTCATCCTCAATACCGGAGCCATCATCGACCACGATTGCCAGATTGAAAGCCACGTCCACATTGCCCCCGGAGCGGTGTTATCGGGCGGCATTCATGTGGGATCTGGTGTCCACATCGGTACGGGGGCGGTGATCATCCAGGGAATCCATATCGGTTCCGGTGCCTTGGTTGCTGCGGGGGCCACCGTCGTCACCGATGTCCCTGAAAACGCCAGGGTGGTGGGTATTCCCGCCAAACCAGTCCACGGTCTGCGGTAATTCTTGCCGTTCGAATGAACACCGATTTGCCCATGGACATTCCCCTGTTTTATGAAACCATAAAAATCGATAGCTATTACACAACAATAACAACGATATAAAGAAAACTTCCATTTAGGCACCTTTTCTGCATACTCACCCACAGAACCCTTGAATGTCTTGGGTTTGGAGCCAGTTGAAATGCCAGGGAGGATATCGTTATGACGGCCGTAGAATATTGGCGGAAGGTTGTCATTGGTTCACAGACATCCGTGTTGGATGTCATGAAGGTGATCGACCGGGGCGCACTCAGGGTAGCCCTGGTGACTGACGAGTCTAGCCGTTTAATCGGTGTCGTCACCGATGGCGACATACGCCGAGGATTATTGAGTGGCATCAACATGAAAGATCCCGTCGAGAACGTGATGGCACGAACACCGACCGTTGCACGGGTCAGCGACTCTGAAGATCGAGTCTTGGCACTGATGACCAGCAAAAGTATCGACCACATGCCGGTCGTTGATGAGGATGGTCACCTGATCGGTCTCAAAACATTGCGGGAATTGGCCAGTCGGGAACAACGTAACAATTGGGTGGTTCTTATGGCGGGGGGATTAGGTTCCCGCATGGGACCGCTGACCAAATCCTGTCCCAAACCCATGCTGAAGGTCGGGAGCAAACCCATACTGGAATTAATCCTGGAAAGCTTTGCCGCCGACGGCTTCAAACAGTTTTATTTCTCCGTCAATTATCGCAAAGAGATCATCCAGGATTATTTCAAGGATGGTTCCGACTGGGGAGTCACCATCCAATACCTGGAAGAACAGGATCGGCGGGGCACGGCGGGGCCACTGGCGTTATTGCCTGAAATGCCGGAAGATCCGTTTTTTGTCATGAACGGTGATCTTCTGACCCAGATCAACTATAAAAACATCCTGGAATTCCATGAGGAACATGGGTCATTGGCGACGTTGTGCGTCCGCAAGGTGGAACAGTCCATCCCCTATGGCGTCGTTCACACGCACCACCATACCCTGTTAAGCATTGAAGAAAAGCCGGTTCAGGAGTATTTCATCAATGCGGGGATCTATCTGCTGGATCCCAAGGTCATCGATTACATCCCGGAAAACACCTATTTTGACATGCCCGACTTGTTCCACCGGGTCATCGCCAAAGGACATGCCACCGCCGCATTTCCGTTCTTGGATTATTGGATGGACATCGGGCGAATGGGAGACTTGCAACAGGCAAGCCGGGATTACCCAGAAGTGTTTTCCTGATTGAAGGTCGTGCGTGTGTCCACAACCCTGAGTTCAGGTTGTGGACACACCGGCTTGATCATTCCACATGATCCAGGGCTGTGCGTATTTTCGCCAGAACCTCGGTGACCACCTCGGTAAGATGATTATTTTGAATGACATAACCGATGATTTCCGGGTTCATGGCGGCAACTTCCACCGCACCGTGGCCGTCTTCTCGGACAACCACGTTACACGGCAGAAAGACAGCGACATCATGATCAGCCGCCATTGCCCGATGTGCCACCGGGGGATTGCACGCGCCCAAAATGATAGTCCGCGGCCAATCAACATTCAATTTGCTTTTAAAAGTTCCCGACAGATCGATTTCCGTCAACACGCCAAAGCCCTGCTGCATCAACGCATGACGCACCTTGGCCACCACGGCGTCAAAGGTTCCTTGAACGAATTTTAAAACGACATATTGACTTTTATCCATCGTATTCTCCTTAAAAATGTTGACCCCGGCGCGTGGATCAATGCCCTGCCATTTGGAGCGATTCCAACACACCATCCCAAAATTGGATGCGTGCTTGAATCGCCTGTTTGGCGGCAGTCTCCGCTTCCTCAAAAAAAGAGGGGTCAGCGGCACACAATGAATTGAGCATCAACAAGGACAATGGCCCGTGGTGATCTTCATCCAGGTGAATATGCCTTTCCAGATAATAATGAAACGCTGGGGCTTCGGCGGGTGAAATCGACATTTTCCTGATCAATGCCCGAAACATCGGCGGTATGATGTGTTCCCTTCCGAGGGCGAACGCCGCTGCGACAACGTGGGGTTTTCCACTCGCAATAAACGCGAATGTCTGCTTCATAAAATTTTGGGCGGGTTGCGGGATGTCATGGGCCGATGCAAGCAGTGCATCATGAAATCCCTTCTCTGCCGCTTTTCTCGCAAATTGTTGCGCAACCAGGGAAGTCGCGCCCACCTCTTCCATGGCCGCCGCATAAAGCTCAAAGTGACTGGCATACCGTGGCTCACCCGCTTCATCTGGGAGGCCCAAATCGGTCTCTTCTTCTAAGACGATGTGGTTGATAAAACGGCGGACGGAAGTATTCCCACGCGGTGCCCAGGGAATCTCGGTCGGGGCGAGTTCTCTTTGGAGAAACTTCAACAAACTCATAAAGTCCCACACCGAAAAAATATGGTGCGACATAAACACGCGCAAATCTTCGATCGATTTTACGGCGGAGTAAACGGGGTGGTCATCGAGTTGCCTTCGCAACAAGGCGATCCGATCCAATGCTATTTCTTTTTGCATTTTCTTTTCCACACACATTCAGGATTACACAAGCTCTCGTGCCGCCCGCTCGATTCGTTTCATCGCCTCTTTGAGGTCGTCCATAGAGATGGCAAAAGAAATCCGAACAAAAGGATCTTTACCAAACGCAGAACCAGGGACCAAAGCGACCTCCCAATCGTTCAACAGATGATCCGCCAAATCCATGCTATTCTGAATCAGCTTGCCCTGAGAGGTCTTCTTCCCCATCAAACCCGCCACGTTGGGAAAAACATAAAAGGCCCCTTCCGGTGTGTTGCAATGGATACCGGGAATCGCATTCAAAGCCTGAACAACGAAGTCGCGGCGTTCGGAAAATGCCTGAAGCATGGGTTGAATGCAGCTTTGGTCCCCCGATATGGCTGTGGCAGCCGCTTTTTGGGAGATAGAGGTAGCGCAGGAGGTGCTTTGCTCCTGAACCTTGCCCATGGCCTTGATGGCATCGCGTGGTCCCACGGCATAACCGATGCGCCATCCCGTCATGGAGTAGGTCTTGGAAACACCATTCAACAAAAGGGTCCGATCCTTCAGAAACGGGGCCACGGCGACAATATTGGATTGGTGAAATCCGCCGTAGACAATCTGTTCATAAATATCGTCAGTAACCACCCAGACATGCGGATGGGGCCGAATGACTTCGGCGATCTTTGCCAATTCATCGACGGAATAGGCGGCTCCCGTCGGATTGGAAGGGGAGTTGATCACCACAAAACGGGTCTTTGGCGTGATGGCCGCAGCCAACCTTTCCGGTTTTAATTTAAATCCATCCGCCTCCTCGGTATCCACAATCACCGGCTTGCCATCAGCCACCAAGGTCATATCGGGATAGGAGACCCAATAGGGGGCCGGTATGATCACCTCATCACCCGGATCCAGCAAGGCCAACGCCATATTAAAAAAAGCCTGTTTACCCCCAGCCGTGACCAACACCTCATCAACGCCGTAAGACAGGTTGTGATCTCGTTGCATTTTACCAACGATAGCTTTCTTTAATTCAGGAATGCCATCCACAGGGGTGTATTTGGTAAAACCAGCACGCAACGCCGTGACCGCAGCGTCTTTGATATGCTCTGGGGTATCAAAATCAGGCTCTCCGGCCCCCAATCCGATAACATTTTTCCCCTGGGCACGCAACTCCTTGGCCTTAGCCGTGATTTGCAGTGTTGCCGAAGGTTTAACCTTTTGAATGCGTTGGGATAAAACAACCATTTTTTGTCTCCATCCGGGGATAACGTACCCGAATCATCATGGGGTCGATTGAGCGGGTTGGATTTCCAACAATTCCACCTCGAAGATCAGCGTCGCCTCAGGTCCAATAACCCCTCCCGACCCCATTTTGCCATAGGCCAGTTGGGGGGGGACAAACAGTTTGTATTTGGCCCCTTGCGCCATCAACTGCAACCCTTCCGTCCAACCGGCAATCACCTTGTCCAAGGGAAACGTCGTCGGTTGGCCACGCTTGATGGAACTATCAAACTCGGTACCATCCAACAAGGTACCCCGATAATGGACCGTCACCTGATCGGTCGCCTTGGGTTTGCCCCCTTTGCCCTCGACCAACACCTGATATTGCAGACCACTGGGGGTTGTCATGACCCCCGATTTTTTTGCATTCTCCACCATAAAAGCCTGACCTGCGGCCCGGTTTTTTCCGCCCAGTTCTTCAACCTGCCGCGCTTTTTCCTTTTGGAATGAGGCCATCATCTCCATACGGACCTTTTCCATCTCCGTCTTATCTATTTTCGGCGGACTTCCCGCCATCCGATCCTGTATCGCCTGCATCAACGCCTTGGGATCCAGCTTCATGGGAAAATTTTCCAGTTCGGAAGCCATGCGCCAACCCAAGAGATAGCTAAATTTGGCCTGTTGATCCATCGCCGCAGGTGCCGCCGTCGGGGCAGGATCTTCGGACCATGCCAGGGAAGGCAATGCACACATGGCGACCAATCCAACCACCGAAATCTTTCTTTTTAAGATACGCATCCTGCACCCTCCTGGCGTTGTTTCAGTAAAATTTCGGCCAAGTAAAAATCGGCCATGGAATCGACATTGACAGCCCTTTCTGCGGATAAATACCAAGGGCGGCTGTTGGCTGAACCGTAACGGCAATTTTCCACCATCAAATGGTCGCGCCGCATGGCATAGATAGCACCACTACGGATGTAGGCTTTGGGCAAAAGATCCTGGCGGCGGGCGTTCGGCGGTTCGGGAACACAAAAATCAACAATACGATCATCGACAACCTTTTTGATGCGCATGGGATGATGATCCTGCAATTCATGCACGGCAATCACCGAATCGGCACCTGTCTCGATGAGTTTTTTCAGACAACCATCGATATCCTCCACCGTTTTCATAGGATTGGTTGCCATCAATTCGATCACATAATCATAAGGTTGCCCTTCACGCCCCTCCATCCAGGTGACCGCATGTTGCATGGGATCCCGGGAATTGGCGGTATCGCTGGCTAGGTGCGCCGGGCGCAAAAAGGGGGCCTCGGCACCATACGCAATGGCCACCTGTTGAATTTCCACATCATCGGTGGAGACTACATAGTGGGTAATCAACGTACTTTTCTTCGCTTCGCCGATGGTATAGGCAATCAAGGGGATACCGAGTATGGGGGCGATATTTTTACGGGGTACACTCTTAGACCCACCCCTCGCCAGGGTCATGGCCAGAATACGCGGTGGTTTTGCCGTTGCAGCCATGAGATTCCCCCCTGATCAAGCTTTTAGGAGCAAGAAAAACATCGTGTTCACATTTAATTTCGGATGCCGACGATTCTAGTATCCTAAAATGAGCGATTTGGCAACGCTATTTAACGAGACCCACCCTCTTTAATCCCCCTTTTGCCGGACCATCCATTTGCAACCGGGCGGCTCATGTCTATAATGCGACGCGAACTTTCCAGACTATTTTCTCCGCACGGAGTATTTTTTCACCATGACCAACAGGAAACGACCCGCTTTGTTTCTGGACCGCGATGGGGTGATCAACAAAGATGTCAATTATCTTTATAAGATAGAAGATTTTATATTCATCCCCCATTTGTTTGACACATGCCGCCTGTTTCAGGATGCGGGCTATGCCCTGATTGTTGTGACCAATCAGTCGGGCATTGCCCGGGGGTATTACACCGAGGATGATTTTCACCATCTGAACCGCTGGATGACCGCACGTTTCCTCGAAGCGGGTATTGCGCTCACCGACGTATTTTACTGCCCCCATCATCCCAAAGCCCGCCTGCCCCAGTATCGCCTTCAATGTTCCTGTCGCAAACCCCAACCCGGCATGATCCTTGAGGCATCTGAGCGACATCAGATTGATTTATCCCATTCCATCATGGTCGGGGATAAACTCAGCGACATCCAAGCGGCGCGTCAGGCGGGTGTCGGTCATTTGGTCTTGGTTCACAGCGGCTATGATATTACCGATAAAGATGCCCTGGAAGCCCACCATGTTGCCGAAGATATGGGTCAAACCACCGTTTTTGCCAAATGGTTTCTACAAGGCCAGATCCAATCTGAGAAAAAACCGTGAGCTACCTTCACAATGCACAAAAGGTCAGAGCATGGTTGCAACAGACATTATCCTCACCATAAAAAGCTATTTGCACCGTCTGGAGGAGCGGGGTATGCCCGTTGCCTTTGGAGTGCTATATGGTTCCTTTGCACGAGGTGACGCGCACGCCGATAGTGATGTCGATCTGGTCGTGGTCTCCCCCCGTTTTGACCATTCTGACTCCTGGTCAGACACAGAGTTGCTTTGGGAAACCGCCGTATTCATCGATAGCCGTATCGAACCCGTAGGGATAGGCACCAGACAATGGGCGGAAGATGAAAGCATCCCCTTGATTGAAATCGCCCGATGTGAAGGACAAATCATTTCGTTGCACTGATAACACGGAGTTCAAGGGGGTCTCGAAAGACCCCCTTGATCGACCATCCGGCATTGTCTACCAATGCTCGGCACTGCCAAAAAGATGGCTGAGAAAACCATGGTGGTGGTGGTATCTTTGGTAATGAGAACGCCCCAGAAAATGACCATGCGACTCGTCAACCACAGGAATGATCACCATCTGTTGCGTCCCCTGAGAAACAGGCTGCACCATCACACCAGCAACCGCAGGATGGATGACCACATCCTGGGCCAAAGCAACGGAAGAAAGACCAAACGTCAGAGCCAAACCAGTCACAGCACCAAGGATTTTTTTCATTTTTTACCCCTTTGTCATGTTTTCGATTTTTAAATGCCCCACCTTGTTAAAATCCGCTTTCTTCAAACAAAAGCTTTGCTCCGCAACCACTCTGATTTATTACAAATCAAACAGCCAGAGGGGTAATCACTTCCATCCCCCCCATAAAAGGTCGCAACGCCCTGGGGATCACCACACTGCCATCCGCCTGCTGACCATTTTCCAAAATAGCAACCAAAGTACGTCCCACCGCAACGCCAGATCCATTCAACGTATGCACAAGTTCGGTCTTTTTCTCGCCACCCCGACGAAAACGGGCCTTCATCCGTCTCGCCTGGAACGCCTGGGTGTTGGAACACGAAGAAATCTCCCGATAACACCCCTGCCCCGGTAACCAAACCTCCAAATCATAGGTCTTGGCAGCGGAAAACCCCATATCCCCAGCACACAAACTCACCGTCCGAAACGGCAATTCCAAACGTTTCAATACCTCCTCGGCATGGCCCGTCAACCGTTCCAGTGCGGCACCACTCTCCTCCGGGCGGGTAATCCAGACCAGCTCAACCTTGTCAAACTGATGCTGGCGGATCAACCCACGGGTATCCTTACCCGCCGCCCCCGCCTCACGGCGAAAACAAGTTGTCCAAGCGGTCATCTGCATGGGCAATTGTTTTTCATCCAAAATCTGATCAGCAACCAGATTGGTCAGGGGAACTTCAGCCGTGGGGATCAAAAATAAGGGATTGTCACGACAGGCAAACAAATCTTCCTCAAATTTAGGCAGTTGCCCCGTACCAAACAAAGTCCGATCATTCGCCAACAAGGGTGGCATAATTTCGGTGTAACCATGCTCACCCGTATGGAGATCCAACATAAAATTGATCAAAGCCCGCGACAACCGCGCACCCGCACCCCGGAGGACAGTAACCCGGGCCCCCGCAATCTGCGTACCCGCCTCAAAATCGAGAATACCCAACGCCTCGCCAATTTCCCAATGGGGCTTGGGTTGAAAAGAATGCTGCGCCAGACTCTTTTCCTCCGGCCAATACCGCAACACCACATTATCCCGCTCATCCCGCCCCTCTGGAACCGAATCTTCAGGGAGATTGGGAATCACCACCAGCGTCGCTTCAACAAGTCGTTCTTGATCCCGCAATTGGTTTTCAAGATTCTTCAACGCCGGACCCAAAGTCTTCATTTCCTCGAAAAGCTCGGTAATATCCTGCTTGGCCGCTTTGCGGCGACCGATTTCCGTGGAAATTTCATTGCGACGCGCCTGAAGTTTTTCCGTCTCCACGCGAATCTCGCGCAATCGGGCCTCGGAAGCATGAAAACCAGACAGGTCAACCTTGCCTCCCCGCCTTTTCAGACGATCTTCAACCCACTGCGGCTGCTCACGAATCTGCTTGATATCCAACACGGCTCAATGTTCTCCATCTTCCTGATCTGGAACCTGGGATAATTCATCCGAAGTCCCCGAATCATCTTGTGATGTCGGGATGGTCTCATCCGGCGAAGCGTCGGCATCGGTTGCCAAAGCCTCCGATTCCAATTCCTCCGATTCGGCAATACGGGTGACCGAAGTGACCCGTTCACCATCTGAGACATCCAAAATGGTAACGCCCGTGGCATTACGCCCCGTCATACGAATGGTATCGACGTTGGTCCTGAGGACCGTCCCCTGGTCGGTGATCAACATGATCTGGTCCCCCGGCCAAATCGTCAGGTTATCTACAACCGCGCCGTTGCGCGCACTGACGCCGATCCCTATAACCCCTTGGGTTCCCCGGCTTTTTGTGGGAAATAATGCCTCGGCGGTACGCTTGCCAAACCCGTTTTCAGTAACCGTCAGAACCTGACACCCAGAACCGGGTTGCAGTACATTGAGGGCAATCACCCGATCATCCCCCTTAAGACGCATACCACGAACACCACGGGCCACCCGTCCCATGCGCCGAACCTGAGGGGTACGAAAACGGACCGCCTTCCCATTCTTGGAAAACAACATGATCCGCCCCGGACGGTTGGAATCGATCACTTCAGATTCACCCGCTTCATCCTCATCGGCATCTTCCGTGGCATCATCCGCCGACTCTTCCAAGGACTCTTCAACCGATTCTTCCCCTTCCACCTCCCCGTCATCATCGCCACCCACCCGTTCTTCGGGCAGCACCGGTAACAAAGCGACGCCGACAAGATCATCACCATCCCGAAGATCGACCGCACGCAGACCGTTGACACGAATATTGGCATAGGCCGACAACACAGTTTTTTTGATCAACCCCAAACTGGTGGCAAAAAGAAGCTCCCAATCGCCCCATTCACCCAAGGGGATGGGGGCCGGGAGAATCTGACGCACCTTTTCATCCTGTTCCAACGACAGTAAATTCACGATCGGACGCCCCCGGGCAGAGCGGGAAGCCTGGGGAATTTCGTACACCTTAAGCTTGAACACCCGCCCACGATTGGTAAAACAAAGGATGGTATCGTGGGTGGAAGCGACAAACAGTTGTGAAATAAAATCTTCGTCACGCATTCCCGTGGCCGACTTCCCCTTACCCCCACGCTTTTGCGTGCGGTATTCATCACTGGGCTGGCGTTTGATATAACCGGCATGGCTGACGGTGACGATCATCTCCTCTTCGGCGATCAGATCGGCGACGGAAAAATCGGCAACACCCTCGATGATCTCCGTGCGGCGCGCATCACCGAACATCTCCTTGATGGCGAGAAGCTCCTTGCGAATCACATCCATCAGGACCGAATCGGAAGCCAAAATGGCCCGCAGCCGGGCAATTTCAGTCAAAGTTTCTTCAAATTCGGAATGAATCTTATCCTGTTCCAGGCCAGTCAACCGATGCAGACGCATATCCAAAATGGCCTGGGCCTGATTGTCGGTCAGTTGATAACCGCCGGGGACAAACTGGGGCGAAGCGACCTCCCCTTCGCCCAAAGCACGGGTCAACATCACTTCAACGGGACCACGTTCCCAGAGTTCCTCCATCAGGGACGTTTTGGCGGCGGCGGGATTGGGAGCCTGGCGAATCAGTTCGATGATCCGATCAATATTGGCCAAAGCGACCGCCAACCCTTCGAGGAGATGGGAGCGGGCCTGGGCCTTGCGCAATTCAAACTGGGTACGCCGGGTCACCACCTCGCGGCGATGATTGATGAATTCCGTCAAAGCACGGGCCAGCGTCAACAACTCCGGTTTCCCCTGAACCAGGGCCAGTGTGTTGATGCCAAAGCTTGATTGCATGGCGGTGTGTTTGAACAGCAGGTTAAGAATAAAATCGGAGCTGACATCCCGTTTCAACTCGATGACAATGCGCATTCCCTCCCGATCCGACTCATCGCGCAGATCAGAAATTCCAACGATTTTTTTCTCACGCACCAATTCGGCAATCCGCTCCACCAAGCGTGCCTTGTTGACCTGGTAGGGCAATTCGGAAACGACGATCACTTCACGACCATCTTTTTTTGTTTCGATACTGGTACGGGAGCGGACGACGACGGACCCCCGCCCCGTTTCATAACCGCTACGGATACCGGCACGTCCCAGAATGATCCCCCCCGTGGGAAAGTCAGGGCCGGGGACAAACCGCATCAGATCTTGAACGGAAAGATGGGGATGATCGATCAAGGCGCAGGTGGCGTCGATAATTTCGCCCAGATTGTGGGGAGGAATATTGGTCGCCATTCCGACGGCGATACCGGAGGAACCGTTGATCAGCAGGTTGGGATATCGGCTGGGCATCAAGACCGGCTCCATCAGGGAGCCGTCATAGTTATTGACGAAATCGACGGTTTCCTTGTCGAGATCGGCCAGGAGTTCCCCTGCCAGACGGGTCATACGCACTTCGGTATACCGCATGGCGGCGGCGGAATCGCCATCGACGGAGCCAAAGTTTCCCTGACCATCGACCAATGGATAGCGCATGGAAAAATCTTGGGCCATACGGACGATGGTATCGTAGACCGCCACATCGCCATGGGGGTGGTATTTACCGATGACATCACCGACGACGCGGGCCGATTTTTTATAGGCGCGATTCCAATCGTTGCCGAGTTCGTTCATAGCGAAAAGTACCCGGCGATGAACCGGCTTAAGGCCATCGCGGACATCCGGCAAGGCACGCCCCACGATCACGCTCATGGCATAATCGAGGTAGGAGGTCCGCATTTCATCTTCGATGTTCACGGGAATTTGTTTGGCACTATCCGCTTCGCTCATAAGCTCTTCAATATTCATTAGGCAATCGGTTTTTAGGCCAGGATTGGCCACAGGTATTTGGATGAATCAAAGCTACTGGTTATCGAACCCCAAATTCTACCCGATTTTCCCCCCCTTGCCCACCCCTTTCATTTCAATTCCCGGAAAATGCTCGCGGGGATAAAAAGGACGCCTGTTTGGAAAGAAACGGCTGACAAGCTTCTTGTGAAAAAAGAGACGGAGCGTTTATGATCTTTTTTTTGCTTCATGCGTGTCATGGAACGGGGCCGGATGTCATGCGCAAAATCATCCATATCGACATGGACGCTTTTTATGCTTCGGTAGAGCAAAGGGACAACCCCGCCTTTCGTGGCCATCCCCTGGTGGTCGGGGGGAAAAGTGCCCGAGGTGTCGTCGCCGCCGCCAGTTATGAGGCGCGAAAATTTGGCGTTCGCTCCGCCATGGCCATGCAAAAAGCCTTGGCCCAATGCCCAAACCTGATCGTCGTCCCCCCCAGGATGGCCGCCTACAAGGCGGTATCCCAACAAATTCAGGCCATCTTCCTGGAATATACCGATCTGATGGAACCGCTTTCATTGGATGAAGCCTTCCTGGATGTCACCACCAACAAAAAGGGGATGGTTTCTGCGTCCATGGTGGCACAGGAGATTCGTACCCGGATTCGCCAACAAACGGGCCTGACCGCATCGGCGGGTGTCAGCATCAATAAATTTCTCGCCAAGGTGGCCTCGGACATGAACAAACCCGATGGTTTCACGTTGATTGCGCCGCAACAGGCGTCGTCGTTCATCGCCACGTTACCCATCGAAAAATTTTATGGGGTCGGCAAAGTCACCGCCACCAAAATGCACGCCATGGGGATCAAAACGGGGGCCGATTTATTGCGTCGGCCCTTGGTAGAGCTAGAGACTGCCTTTGGAAAAACAGGTCGGTTTTATTACCAGATTGTGCGCAATCAGGATGATCGGCCCGTGGATCCCAGCCGGGAACGCCACTCGGTGGGGACGGAGGATACCTTTGAGCAAGATCTTCGCGACCCTGACGCACTGTTGGCCCGATTGGAATTCATTGTCCATGAAGTCGTGCGACGCATGGAAAAATGCCATTTTTCCGGCAAAACGCTGACGTTGAAGATCAAATTTGCCGATTTTCGGCAGGTTACCCGCAGCCGCACCAGCGACCGCCCCATCGTGGATACCCAAGAAATAATGGCCATCGCAAGGCTTTTATTTCGCCGTATTGCGATTCCACCCAGGGGGGTACGGCTCTTGGGGATCACCCTGTCCGGTCCCTGCCAAAGTCCTCCCGGAACTTGGCGGCAATTGACACTCCCTTACTTCAACCTGGAAAACGATCATCAAAATCCCGCCACCCCCATTCAGATCCATTCGACACGATGAAATTTCTTCTTAAAAGCTATTTGGATCTAACGTTTTCCCCAGTAAATCCTTCCGCTTCTCCCGATCTCCATGATTGGCAAACCATGGCTGTCCTGGAATCATAACACATTTAAACACAGCAAACGCCTCTTAGTTATACAGATTATGCTATTTAACGAATAAAATACGTCAAAAAAACTTATCGCGGAAAATAACATTAATAAAGGTTTTTTCAAGATTTTCCATGGGTAGCCTGACACCATCGAGACCAAAGAAAACCGTCGCGTGCCAGCGAATTTGTTGGTCGATTTGTTGGTATGTTGGTATAATCGGGGAGAGATCGGTCAGCTCATTTTAGAAGAGACACTTGGGTTTCTCAATGGCCAAGAGTTTGCATCATAAAACCAGTATCCCCAGGCACAGGAATATCCCGATGATTCCGAGCAAGTCACGATAACTTCGAGGTCTTCGATGAGTATACAACCCATCATTCCTGATCAACATACACCTTTTTCCAATGAATCGTTTGATCATGGCGTGGCACTTTCCGGTTTGGAAACAGAGGTCACGATTCCAGATGTGGCGATGTTGCTTCAGGGAAGCTACATGCGGGAGGATGGCGATCTTGTTATCACAGATTCCGATGGTGCGGCGTTCCGGGTTGAAGGCTACTTTGATGCCTCGATTCCGCCCGTTCTGATGGCCCCCAATGGTGCCCTGCTTATGCCGGAAACCGTCCATGCGCTCCTGGTTATCAACGCAAACCCAGCGGTCACCATGGTTGCGGGTCCAACGATGAATACGACCGAATCGGCACAACCCGGTACAACATCCCCTGGGGCACCCCCGCCTAAACAAACGATTTCCCCCATCGGAAAGATTTCAGAAATGCTGGGTGATGTCATCGTCAGGGGGGCCGATGGGGTGGAACGACCTCTCAAGGAGGGCGACGCCGTTTTCAAGGGCGATGTGCTTAGAACGCAAAAAGGGGGGCTGGTCAAACTGGCTTTTCCTGATGGAACCACTTTTCAACTGGGCGAACAGTCTCAGGCGGTCCTGGATAAATATATTTTCAATCCCAGCGAAAAGCAGGGGGGGTTTGAAGCAACGATTACCCGAGGCATTTTCAGCTTTGAAAGTGGTGCCATTTCCGGGTTACATACGGGACACCATTCAACCATTAAAACTCCAACGGCGGTGATTGGCATTCGAGGCAGTCAGCTTGCCGGAGAGGTCACGGAAGATGGATCAACCACCGTCGTGCATTCATCGGGTATTTTGGATATCTCCGATGCAAAAGGACAGGGGACTGTCACCCTTGTGGAACCCGGAACCGCCACCCAGGTAACTTTTGGGGCCGGTGCCCCGCAACCCGTTTTCAAAGCACCTGCCGCCTTTTTGACGCATATCACGCAACAGTTAGACATTGGTAAGGCCAAAGAGGAACGCAAAGGGGAGGATACACAGGATTCACAGGGCAGTCAGAGTGCGGAACCACCCGCTACAGGTAACGAGCCGCAAGCAAAAACCGAAGGGAATGAAACGCCAGGGGAAGGAAAACCCGCAAACGGAGGTGACAATGCCGCCGACGCACAGGGGATCAATGAAGATACCGCAGAGACGCCCAACAATCCAGAAAACGGACCCAACGATACCGCCAATCTCGCCGACCTGATCGGAACCGGAGGAGCGTTAAATGGTCAGAACGTGGCGACTCAAGATGTCGGAACCACGTTATCCGCAAAACCAGCACCGACCCAACTCTCCCTGGGGGGCTTAATTGGGGCCACGGGGCCGGATGTCGCCAAACCCAAGCTGACATCGGAAATACTGGTTGTCAACAAAACACCAAAACAACCAGCCAATGAGTTGCCACCAGAACCAACGCCGGAACCAACGCCGGAACCAACGCCGGAACCGACACCCGTACCAACACCAGCACCAACGCCGGAACCGGCACCCGTACCAACGCCGGAACCGACACCCGTACCAACACCGGAACCGACACCAGAACCAACGCCGGTTGTCAATCGCCCTGTTTCCGGCTCGGTCACCATTTCAGGAAAATTCGTTCAGAATGAAATTCTATCCCTCGTCAGCACCCTGGCCGACGCCGATGGATTGGGGACCGTCACTTATCAGTGGCAGGCGGACGGCAAGGAGATCCGTGACGCAACTGGGAGTTCTTTGACTCTGACGGAAAGCATGGTTGGCAAGGTGATCGATGTCACCGCCACCGTTACCGATGTCCGTGGTCAGGTGGAGAAGATATCCAGCAACAAAACGGATTTGGTTGCCAATGTCAATGACCTCCCTACCGGGACGGTAACGATCTTGGGGAATGCTGTTCAGGGACAAACCTTAATTGCAAGCAATACCCTGGCCGATGTGGACGGATTGGGGACCATCACATACCAGTGGCAGGCAGACGGCAAAAACATCGACGGTGCCACAGGAGATACGTGGGTATTGACGGCACACCAAGTGGGAAAGGCCATCAAGGTTGTCGCCACCTATACCGATGGCCACAGTACGGCGGAAAGTGTCACCAGCAGTGCCACCAATCCGGTCACTCACATCAATGCACAGCCTACCGGAACGGTTACCATTTCCGGTACAGCCATCCAGGGGCATATCTTGACTGCGGCCAATACCCTGGCTGATGGAGACGGATTGGGGATCATCAGTTATCAATGGCAGGCAAACGGCACCAATATCACCGGGGCCACAGGAAACACCTTGATCTTGAGCAATGCCCTGATCGATAAAACCATCCGTGTCATCGCTTCCTATACCGACGGTTTTAGCACCCTGGAAAGTGTTGCAAGTCAGGCCACAAACCCCGTCACCATGATCGTGATCGCCCCCCCCTCCCCCAGCTTTACCGTGAATGCAATTACTTATGTCGATACGGCTGGGTTGGATGTGTTCACCCAAACCGGCGGTACCCTGTTCCTCACCCATTCTTCTGCAAGCAGCATCACATACGGTATGGTCGGTGGTACCAGTCTCAATACCACCATCGGCGGTATTTCCTATGATCTCATCAACGAAGGAGCCTACGGAACGCTTTATCTCCATGCGGCAAGCGGTGCCTACGTTTATGTACCAAACGACCAAACCATCAACAGCCTGCTCTCCAATGGGGTAGACAGTTTTTCGGTTACCGCCAACGATGGAACACTCACCAGGACAGCGACCCTGAATGTCAACATGACCGGTGCCAACGATACGCCAACCATCGCCAATCAGGGGGCGTCTCTTTTCAATGATGGTGATGTCGTCATCTCTTCCGCCACCCTGGTAACCACCGATGTGGAAACGCTATCCACATCATCCTTGGTTTACACCCTGGACACCTTGCCGAGTCATGGCGTTTTGACCAAGGGTGGAACCATGTTAGGGGTGGGCAGTACCTTTACCCAAGCCGATATCAACGACGGTATCATGTGGTATACCCACGATGGTGGGGCAAGCACCAGTGACAGTTTTCTTTTTTCCCTGAGTGATGGCGACGGTACCATTTCGGGTCAAAGTTTTGCCCTGGAGATAGCCCCCTCCGTAACCCTCACAGGGGCGCATCACACCAAGGATGGCGGTGAGGTTTTTCTAGGGGGAAATTATATTGAGTTGGGTATTTCCTCCCTGGGATCGTTCGGCACCGGGGGATCAAAACCAACAGGTTTCTACGGAACTTCCAGTCACTCCAATATTGGGATGAGCTTCGATCATGATGGTTTCAACCAGGGGATCAATTCAGCCATCGATTTCTTCCTACCCGGCACGCCCGAAGAGCGATGGACTGCCGGTTTTAAAGAGGGAGGAACCCCCCACATCGGTACGAATTCCCAGCTTTCGGGCGGTGGTGACATCACCATCCTCTCTATTACGGACAATTCTGCGGGAAATACTTTGTCGGCCACAATCGAGGGTGAGCTTGAGAATGCTTTGGGTATTTCGCAAACTATCTGCTTTGATGTCAATGCCAATTTCTTTCGCAACGTTGTCACGCTGACTAACCTAAGTTCAGGAACACTGGACGAGGTTCGTTTCATGCGCAGTTTTGACCCCGATAATACGGTTGACAAAGGGGGAAGCTTCACGACCATTAACACCGTGGTCTATCAGGACAGCGGTCATTCCCTGGTCCAGGCTACGAGCCTCCCCAACGATGCTTATCAAAACCTGACCGAGACCCAAGCCTCTATTTTTTTCTATTCGGATGATGCGCGCGCTCAGGTTGCAAGCTTTCCCTCATACTACAACGGTCCGTATACCGACGGGTACGGCAATGATGGTTTTACCATAAAAAATATTTATGATCCTGGGGTCTATGAATCGGCTCCCGCAACGGGGATAACCTATACCGCAGACCAGGGGATTTCGATCACCTTTGATGTTGGATCGCTTGCCTCTGGGGCGTCCGCCACTTTCACGTATTATACCAGTTTGGACAATCGCGATACCGGCACTGCCCTTGCTAGCATCAACGACTGGGGTGGTGATCCCCTTGTGCTGGACCTGAATGGTAATGGCATTGAACTTTCCTCCAGACAAACCGATCCTTTTTCCTTCGACATGAACGCCGATGGTAAGCTGGATCAGACGGGTTGGGTCACCGGCGGAGATGGTTTGCTGGTCATGGATCGTAACGGCAATGGGGTCATTGACGATATTCGAGAGGTGTTTTCCGAATACTTTTCCCCAGGAAGCACCAACGGTCTGACGGCACTGGCCTCCTTGGATGACAATCATGACCATTATATCGATATGCAGGATGCGGCCTTCGGCAATCTGCATGTTTTGGCGGCGGATGGCGCGTTGGTTGGTCTGGGCGGTCTGGGCATTACCACCTTGACGCTGACATCACAAACGATACCCCATCCAACAGAGGTAGCCGGCAATTTCATATCGGAACTGGCGAGTTTTGAGAGGGCTGACGGGACTGTGGGCCTCATGGCGGATGTCAACATGTCCTATGCGTCGGGTATGGGGACTCCTCATGTTGGTGACCATTCGGTAGCCACCCAGGTCGATCCGTTTGAGAAGCAGTTTACGGACTTCATGAATGCCCTGGCCCATCCAGAATCTGGATGGGGTCAACCACCGGAACAACTTGGCGGAGACGCCCATACAGGGGTGGAAACACAAGGGAATGCATCGTCGGACGTCAACGGTTCACTGGAAGATCAATTTGTGAATTTCATGCACTGGGTCATGGAAACCCAACCTGCCGGGATCATGAACCAGGAACAGATCGATCATCTTCATGTGATGGACATGCAACAGGGGCAACACGGATTGCCATCGATCTACAGCGATTTGGTAGAATTCTACCATGGCGTTGCAACCGCCCAGAGTGCTTTTGAAGGTGGTGCAACGCACCTGGATGACGCCGTACAGGGACACTCTTTTTTCCCCATATTCAAAGAGCTTACCGATACATTGAGCATGGCTGATTTCAATCACCCTCTCCCCACGTAGTGCATGACTTAAGGTGCCGTGCCATGCGGTTCATGTTTGTTTATCCTAATATTACCCGACCAAAAACGCCGCAGATGGGTATTTTAGCGTTAGGCTCCCATCTGCTGCATCATGGGGTGGATGTCCGCGTATGTGACCTGACTTTTCATGAGGCGGGTCAATGGGCCGGCTACGTTATGGCTGAGATGGAACGATGGCAACCGGATATTATCGGAATTTCGTTGCGTACCCTGGAATTCTCCGCGACGCTCCCCGTCCTGGAGGCCCTGAGAAAAAATAAAGGCAACCGGCTGTTGTTGGCGGGTGGTCCCCATGCCACGTTTGTTCCACAGGAGTTGGCACCCCTGGTGGATTACGGGGTGATGGGCGATGGGGAGGATGCCTGTCTGGCTGTCGCCCGTGCCATGGCCCAAGGTGCGCCAGAACGAATCCGTGATCTCCCCAATATTTTTTTTCAATATGGGAGTGAGTTGGTCAAAAATCCGGTAGGGCCGCTGTTTGATTTGAGCAATTCCCCCGCCCCCCGTTATGAACTGTTTGATGCGCGGCACTATACGCAACATTGTTTTTTACGTTTGGTTCCACAGGCGGGGGTGTGTGGCGTCTTTGAAGGGAGTCGCGGTTGTCCCTATCTGTGTACCTACTGTAGTAATTCCGCATTGATGGACCTCAGCAAAGGGGCGGGCAAGTGGCGTCGGGAAAAGAGCGGTTCCCAGTTACGGCGGGAAATGGATTTGTTCCGATCGGCTTACGGTATGGACATGATGTATCTTGTCGATGAGGTGGTCATGACGACCGACCATCGTACCGATGAATTGCGGGAACACCTCCATGACTTGAAAACTCCATTTGTTTTTATGGAACGCCCGGAATTGATTCGTGAAAATCGGGTACGGGATCTGAAGGAAGCGGGGGCTTATTCCTGTTCCATAGGAATTGAAAGTGGCAATGAAGCGTTCCGTCGAACAATTCTCAAACGCAACATGCCTGATCAAAAGATTCTCGACAGTTACCGTTTGATGCAACAACATGGGATTCGGACGCACGCTTTTGTCATGATGGGAATGCCGGAACAATCGGAGCTGGTCATGCGAGATAGTATCCGACTGTTGCAGACCATCCAGCCTGACAGTGCCCAGGCGACGACGTTTTACCCGTTGCCAGCGACAGAACTCTACACCAAAGTTCTGGCCATGGATCTCTTTGATCCGAAAATCCGGCCCAGCAATTATTATTCCCTTTCTTCACTGAATTATCCCCTGTCTCATAAACGCAAGATTGCCATGTATGCCGACATGGTGAACCTTGAGCTTTGGCGGGATTCACCCGTCCGTCGTCTCGCCGTCAGGATTTGCATGATTCTGCCCAGGGTGTTTGGACTGGTGCGGTGGTACATGACCAGTCCCCGTGGGTATGTACGTTACCAATCCATCCGCAGGATGTCTGCCAAACAGTTCTTGGGCAAGATTTGGGAAAAGCTGACCTCATGGCAACGATGATCATCGGCGGGTTATGGATTTCAGAGTCATGGGAATGGAGGGGCTTTTAAATGAAGGACTCAAACACGCCGACTTTTCTATCCCTGAGTGACCAACTTCCGCTTCTTTTGGGGAAACTAAGAGAGAACAATTCGCGCGAGTGGTATCGTTCAAACAAAGACGCCTATGAAACCCACGTCATGAAACCGCTGAAATCCCTGGCGGAAGCCTTGGCATCGCATATGGTACAAATCGACAGTCACATTTCTCTGAAGCTGTCGCGTCCACAGAGGGATACCCGTTTTTCCGCCAACAAATCACCTTACAAGACAGAAGCATGGTTCGCCTACCACCGTGCAGACCCCGAATGGACCGGTATGCCGGCCTATTTTTTCGAAGTGACGCCAGACCGCTGCCGCTACGGAATGGGATTTTACTCAGCCAAGCCAGCGACGATGGGAATCGCTCGGACCATTATCCAGCAACAGCAGGAACTCTTCCTCAGTACGATCAAAAAGGCCGAGGAAAAAGGGTTTACAGTTGAAGGTACCAACTATAAACGTCCGCCGGTGATGCCACCGGAGGGGACGCCTGAACCGATACGCAATATTTACGGAAAAAAGAATGTTTATCTATGCCGTGTCTCCGAATATGAGCCGCACATCTTTGACTCAAGATTGCTCGATTATCTGATTGGAGATTTTGCTCTCGTATCCGCACTTTATCATTTGTTTCTGGACGCACGGACCTGTGCAAGAGATAGTCTCAAAAACCCAATGTCCCAGCCACCCTTCAGCCGTTGATGTGCTGCCAAGCATCCGCCCGTTTGTCTCGCTCGCGGACCGCACACCAAGGCTATTTGTGAGAAAGCGTTTATCTGCACTGTAGGCAGGACGCATCGGTGCCATCACTATCGAAAAACCGTTAAAGATGTCTGGCCGGCAAACGAATTCCTCAGCAAGAACACCCGAAGATTTATTACGCCTTGTGATTTTTAGCAAGACGAAACCCGATATGGTGACCACGGTCGTCGTGGGCAAGACTTTTGCGGGAGGCGCAACGCAGGTTCTTAACTTCACCAACCCATGCCCCGCCACGACGAATGCGGCTGGATCGGTCTATGTCAATGCATGGATCCTGAGGCGCATGGTTCGAGTACGCTTCCGAAACATAACTGTCATGTACCCACTCCCAAACATTTCCGTGCATATCATGCAATCCCCGGGAATTGGCCGGGAAACTCCCCACCGGCATGGTTTCCCCGCAATAAACCCCTTGGACACCCTCAGGTTGAGAAACTTGTCTTCCATCAAAATTGGCATCCGTGCCCGCAATCAAAGTCTCACCCAATGAGAACGGCGTCCGTGTCCCTCCTCGGCACGCATATTCCCACTCCGCTTCCGTTGGCAAACGATACCCACCATCCCCTGCAATGTTCAACCTATAGATAAATTTCTGCACATCGTCCCAGGATACCTGTTCAACCGGGTAACGATCCCCTTTTTTGAAACGCGAGGGGTTTTCCCCCATGAATCGTTCCCATTCCCCCTGCGTTACCTCATATTTTCCCAACCAAAACCCCGATATCTCCACCTCATGTTCTGGACCTTCATCGGAAGACCGCCCTTTTTCATCCGCTGGACTCCCCATAGTGAATTGCCCCGGTGGAATCCAAACGAACATCATTTTACTCACATGATCCTGCCATACTTCAAAGGGCTGTGGTTCTTGTGGGACCATGGGCTTGGCGGAAGATAAATTTGTCACCGATGGAGAAACAAGAGAGAGAGGCGCAATGCTCCGTGTATTCCAGATAAAAAAGGCAACCCACCCAACAAATCCAGAGGCAACGGTAATGGTCAACAGGGTGGATGGCGCGGTGATCACCAGGAATACCGTCATTCCCGACATCAAGCCCATAGCGATTTCCCATCCTGTTGTATTCCATCTCGAAATCAATTCCATCGGCGGAAGGGGTAAGGGGTAGTTCCAGTGCCGCCAACCCAATAGAAAGGAGACAAAAAGCTTATCTCGCATAGGTTCCCTATCGGGCTGACGATTGAGCCAAGCTTTGAACATGGTACTGAAAGAAGAAATGTGGGCTGATGATAGCAATAAGGCGAGATCCTTATGCTCACGCCCCTCTAACAAGGACGACCAGATCAGTTTGCGTATTTTGGAACGTTGCCTGCGGTTTATACTCCGAATCAACTCCCGGCGTAGCCAGAGGGGCATACTACCGAGACGAAACCAGGGAAGCCGAGTCAGGCGGAGAAGGGTATCCTGAGAAAACAGCGTTCGGCCATCGGGGTCGGACAACCGGCTCCCCAATTGTAAAGTCAAACGCCAATCCAACTCTGGATAGATAGCGCAAGCCCGCAACCAGGACACACCACCATCCGAGAGGTATTGTTCCAACTCTCTCATCAGGCGAGCAATGTTTTTACGCTCTGGGGTCGCCCCGCCCAGCCAGGAAAAATCATCGTCGGCCAACAAAGGGGGAAAGGGATTGGCGGTAGAGGGTTCCGGCAGCGGCAGTCCACTCGGCAGGGATTCAGAACGACGCGCGATGGCCTGTTGTAACCCGGAGACGCTGGCTTGCGCAACCATCATGCCCAACCCCTGGATACCCCTTTCCCGGAACCCCCATGCCCCTGGATTTTCAGGGACGGCCAGGAGTTTCCAAGGGAAATCATCCAACTCTGCCACCCAGGGCTGAAAAAGTCCCCGTGCATAATCGAAGAAAAGGCGAGATTCGGCAAAGATCAACAATCGCCGATCATGATAGCGCGCCAGCAGAGTCTCCAGCGAACAGGACGCCTCATCTGGATCCGTTGGAGAGCAATACCGAGGATCCCCATGAAAGGTCCAACTGGAGACTTCAACAGCCTCTTCGCGCAACCATTCAAGCCACTTCATGGTCATGCCGGCTTGGGAATCCCGAAGATTGCGCCGATCCACGAGGACCAGATATTCCGGTACCTTATGGCGTTTCCCCAAAATGGGGGTAGGCAAACCACCTTGGTCCAGTGTGGCTTTCAGAGAAGCTTCCACATCCAGATCCCGAGTCAAAATTGCCTCACGTTGACGTAAATATCTGGCAGTCTCACGGGCCTCACGGCTAAGATCGCCCAGACCATCACGACTCAGGTAGAGGGGAAAAGATTCTGTGATACTCCCCGAATCAGGCTGGCGCGACAACCATGAACGCGGGTTTCGCCGTTGCTGCCTCAATACGATAGAAGCGGTAGCGACCGCAATTCCGGCCAACAATAGCCGCCGGAACAAGAAAGGATCCCCAGACGGAACGTATATTGCTCCCATGATCACGGCATAACCCGCGATGGAAACACCGGCGATCAACGCGATGGAAACACCGGCGATCAAAAAGAACAGGACGACCTGTCTTAGATAATCCCACCATCGGTTGCGCAACCCAGAAAAGAGGTGAATGCATGATCGTAGAGGCTGTTGAGCGGTCTTGAGAGCCTGTTTCAGGACGGAGGGGCGGGGTTGGCCAGGGGATGTTGGTATTCCCTGAGGGTTTGGATGAGTACTCGAAGTCCACCCATCCAACCATTTGCCATAGCTTTGGTGAAACGTCTCCTGCTCCTCGGCGGATTGACAAAAAAGAGGGGCAAGCAACCCTGCCCATCGCCGAGGGTCCGCAGGCAAATTGCCGCGTGCCGCCAGATCCAGCAACAGACGTTGGACCACCACCAACCGTTCCAGAGTCAGGGGATGGCCGTAGTGCCGCCATTGCAGGAGAAATACAGTGGGATCGGGCAAGCGATGATCATTTTCTTCAGCCACCGGATCACCCTTGTTTGGAACTGGACGTCCACACCTTGATAAGAGCCTCTTGCCGTCCCTGATCAAGGCTGGTTTTCAGCATCAACGGACAGGCAGTTTCAAACAAAAAGGAATCTTTCAGAGAACTTTGCCCGATGGCTCGTTCTCCAAGAAAAACCAACCAAGTCAGGAGTTCTCCCAGTCCTGGTTTCCGACGCAGTTCCGGTTTCACCCCTTCCCGCAACCACCAGAAAAGCTCCATAGCGCGAGCCAGCCAAGCAGGTTGAGTTTGTGGGTTGAACAGTTTTTTCATCCGTACTTCCACAATCTCCTGCAACTGTTTGTGGTTGGGAAAAGGGATATGATAGTAGACACAACGGCGTAGAAAGGGGTCTGGCAGGGAACGTTCCTGGTTGCTGGTGATAATCACCACCGGGGCCAGATTCGGGTCAGCCTCCATGGACATCTGGTTAGGCATGTCCGGCAGGGGCGGAAAGGCCAGTCGTTCAATCTCCACCAAGAGATCGTTGACAAAATCTCGTGGGGCCTTGTCGATTTCATCAATCAGCACGACGCTCCGTTTGGGTCCGTCATGAGGCTTTCCATCCAACAAGCCACCCCATTCTTCTCGGCTGCGACTGTTCAGAATAGCCTGCCCCAGGGCGACATAACTAATATACTTCTTAAAATCCAATGGCTCATTCGTACAGTGACTCTCTTGAAACCGGAGCAGACGATCATAGGTGAAAAAAAGATCCGAGGCGCGGGATTCGCTCTTAGCGACAAACTTTAAAGGATCTCCCAACCCCAGACGGCGTGCCACACTATCTGCCAGGGCGGTCTTGCCCACACCAGGTTCCCCGGTAACCAACAAGGGCATACCCAGAGTCAGGGCCACATTGACGGCATCCACCAATCCCGGATCGGGCCGATAACCGGTGGAATCTTGCAAAACGTTTTTCAGGGGAATCGGCTTCCATGCTGTCGGTTCCTGAGGAGACGGGCCATCGACGGTATAAAGATCAGACATTGGTCATCTTACCTTTTCAGGAGGTCATATTCGGGAGCGCAGGAATAAGTTCTTCTAGCTGATTCACGACTTTATCCATAGTAATCGGCTTCCACCGTTTTCTACAAAATATTTCTTTTCTTAATTTTTCTGCTTGCGACCATTCCAGAACTCTCTCAGCCTCGCTCAATATCCATCCGTAAATATCCAGATCGGTTATGAGTGAAAAAGGCGGCAATGAAAGAAAGTGAATGGATCCTGGATGCGCACCCAAGAAGCTTTCGACATGATTTCCCAGTCGATTGTTTTTTGATGGTGAAAAAAAATTTGATAATAACCCTTCAGAATACTGAAAATAGATAAAAATTGCGGTACCAGCATGTGGAGGATTGTTTTTTATCTCCTGAAGAAAATCCCGAAACTGTTCCCCGTCTTTCTGGCTCCAAGCTCCGGCATCGATCTGAACGTAGAGAAGTGTGGGTTTGTCGGCGGGACATATCTCTTCCCGGTCCAAAAGGAAAGGCCAGTTCTTGTGTACTATCCGTGCAGAATGGCCACCCTTGGGCAAGCCGCCCATGACATGCCAGAGATCACTATTAAATCGCTTCACCAGGATATCCGAACGATCTGCTTGGTTCCCAGAGAGAACTGTCACCAGGGTACCGTCACGTATCTCTTTAACGGCTTTTTCAAGGGCATACCATTGTGGCTGACGGTCCAGACGCCATAACCTAGCAATGACCTGATCGGGTAGAGAGACGTGGCTTCCGCCGGTTTTCGGAGGTGCATAGTCTTCCCGTTTGACCCCCGGGAATACTTCAATCAGAGTGTGTGCGGGGACAAGGTAGGCGATACGGGAACCACCCCGTTTTTTGATCATGGTAACCATGCCCCAAGCCAGATGGGGGTCATCCTGGAAATAAACGGGAGAACCACTGAATCCTTCACTGACGAAGAACGTGTTCCCAAGCACAGAGTTATCGCCTCCCGGAGGTCTGAAATCCCGGTACCCCCCAGGATGCACCTCTCCGACCTGCCCGTACACCCAATCTTCGCTGACTTTCGGATCAGGAGTACCATAACACTTGCATGACAAACCCTCGCCAGACCGATTCTTCACCAGGGTAATGGGATAAGCATCTGGCGGAGGATCACCCACCAGGGTCAAAAGGGCTAGGTCCGTAGTGGCGGCAGCACCTTCCCTTTCCAGAGAAGGGGAAACTTTGCAGTGCCTCCACTGGGAGACCGTTGCTTTCCCTTCCTGGTGTAAAAACGGAAATTCAATGCTAACTGGATCTCCCGGCATTTGTTCCTGGGGTTTCTTCCTCCCAATTGCGCTCTCCACCACATGGGCACAGGTAAGAATCAGTCTCTCCCCAACCAGAAAGCCCATACCCACCGAAGTGCCTGAAGGACCTAAAAATGTGACCAGACAACGGTGATAGGCATTCAACTTATTAGACACGTATAATCCTATTTTTATGATGTTTTTTGTTTTTTTGCCTTAGGTTTACGCCAACGCAAGGTTACCTTCAACTGTGCTTCAACCCCCACTTCGGAGACCAAGACAACCCCCACATTGCCATGAACTTTCAGGCCAAAAGAGACCCGGCACTCCGAAGGATCGATGGCACGAAACTTTTCCACAACCTTTTCTATCACCGGATAGACCGCCGTCAGGGCATCCGTCATCGAAACGGAGACTCTTTTGGTCAAAGATTCTTCCCGCCGGCCGGCTCGGATCAGTCCCCCAGACTCTTCCTGTTCCGTTGAAGAATCCAGCCACTCCACTTCATCTTCATCGTCCACAACCTGGACGAAAAAAGTAGTCTCTTCGTCCAATCTTATCTCTTTTATCTTACTCATAAAATATCCTCTTTCTGTAACGCGCCATTTATAAATATAACCTATAGTTTCTTTAACTTTGGAAGCAATAGGTAAGAAGGATAAACATTATCCTGACGGAAAAGGACAAACCCTCCCGGATCTATTTCTCGAACCACCAGGGTATCCAGGTTGGAGAATGCGGTACCATCTTTATGGTGGGCATTACGAGGAAATCTGTCACCAACGACATACCTGATACCGTTGATATCAGCTTGTTTGGAATTATCGACAATATCAATCCTGTCTAATTTATAATAATCTGGAACCTTCAGATAATTTTTCTCAAAATACCGAATATACTCATGAAACGGATTCCTGAATGATAAGATGATATCCTGTTGAGGTGTTTTTTCAGAAATACTGGCAATCTGGTCAACAATATTCCTCTGATCTATATTATATTTCACTACCGTAGCCAATTCATCAAATATTTTTTTAAATTCGGCTGGTACGCTACCTGACGGAAACGAACCAACCGCAGACTTGATTTCTTTCACGTCGAAGTTACAATTATCTTTTGAGTATAGACTGGAATCTCCATTGGCATCCTGCTGCCCTTGGGCATTTTTACCAATAAAATCGGAAAGCTCATTTGGAATATTTTTAAAACCATTCAAATCTCTATGAAAATTAGGGAAATTGGTATGTTCTAGAGAAAAACGTATCGCCAGTAAATCAATATTACCCTCTTCCTTTAGGAATTCCAGGGACATCTCGGATATTTGATGGCCATTCTCTTCCAATTGATTCACCATCCTAACGAATTTCTCATACGTGCCATCATAACTGACATCGACCACCCCCTTGTCCTTTCCCTTAACAACAACCTGCAAATTCTTCAACTCCGCAACACCCGCACCCCTGGCCGCATCTTTTATATTTTGGATTAACAATGTCGTTGGATTATCATCGGACTGATTTGTATTATTTTTCCGTGATTGCAAAATAAAACTCAACTGTGTATCAGAGCAAACTGCCGCGTCGCTCTGGCTGGTGATCGAATCAATTTTGGGGTAACTCGTAAAGAAAAAGGCCCCCAAGATTGGCCATGCCACAAATGCTATAAACACCATAATGGACGTATTATTTTCTTTAACAAACCGTCGTGGGTGCAAAACTTGTTTTTTGATATTTTCAAAGGAAATCATGGGATAGGGTTTCCTCCATTAATCTGTTTTAAAGTTTTATTTCTTTTTTATTACTGCTCTCAATAATCGTCACGATAAAACTATATCCACCGGACTGTTGCCGATCCTGCCCCACGATGCTCAACTCGCCGATTCCATAGGTAACGGAGTCGGTCGATTTAAAAAGGTGACCAAGATACTCCTTGAAGTGGTCACTCACAGCCTTGTCGCCTAGCCCTTTGATGGAGCCGCTTCCCGTACCCTTATCTTGGTGAACACGCGACTCATCGATCATTCTCGTCTCTTTCAAATTTGTTCCATCTCCCTGTATTTTATTATAAAACACCCCTTCTAAAATTATTTTGTACTGACCCAATCCCAGCTTGGTGACGCGAAGTTTCTGGAGTTTAATCCGTTCATCCATCTCCTTACTCAAACGCAGCAACCGATTGCTTGATGATGAGAGATAATAATCCCGGTATTTATCCAATTCTTCCATCTTGACCTTGTTCGACTTGACGGTGTCGATATAACCGGTATAAAGACCATCATACAAGGAGTTATAGTGCCTACTAAAAAAATAAAAACCAATGCATAGGATTAGGAAAATACCCGTAAATACCTTTCCGCCTATCGACATCGTGGGCTTCTCCTCATCAGGGACGGTCGGGGATACCTCGGCATGGGGCAGAGGACTATTGACAGATTCCCGGG
The DNA here is from genome assembly GCA_002753615.1 of Magnetococcales bacterium DCbin2. GTDB lineage: Bacteria > Pseudomonadota > Magnetococcia > Magnetococcales > UBA8363 > UBA8363. Next base: position 44,274 of record PEAO01000001.1, on the reverse strand, counting down.
ATGCAGATGCAAATTTTGATAGAGCATGATTACTTGGCGAATTCCCAGCATAGTATAAATCACTTTCAGAGTAATACGTCTCTATTGTCTCATTCTCGGACGAAACCTCCCTGAGACCAGGTTTGGAAAAATAGATGCCACCGCCGATCCCTTGTATATCTTTTTTAGTCAATGGTAACCAACTAGATTCGGAATGGGATGAGAGTGTTTTCTCTTTGAATCCAAGTATATGAACGACTCTTTTCCCCAGCTCATTTAAAAGCTTCCAATCCTTCCTATCGGGGGTCTTTTCCGAGTAAAGATCAAAACCTCCAGCCAGAAAAAATGGGCTATCTTGAGAAATATCTTCCCCTTCCCGGAGAACGTATCCCTCCAGGACAAGGCGTAATGATCCAAGAAGATGAGAAAAAAGTTTTTGCATCGCCAAATGGGGAACAGGGTAAGCGTGCATCAAGCGCAACAACTCGTCTTGATCGATGGGTAACAGGTTCCCGATAATCTCCTCCGGTGTACCGTCTAAACTGGTAGAAAATTCACTATCTTCAAATACATCCACAAACCCCCATGGAACATCAAAGGGGAGGGTCTCTGTTTTTTCTCGTTCAATCAAAAATATTCGGGTTCTTCTCGCTTCCAGGTTAAGAATCCCAACCAGTTTTTTATCATCATAGTATTTCTTGATATCCGTATGATGTAGCAGGAGGACATCCAGAGGAAAAACCCCAGCAATTTTTTTGTTGGTGAACTCCTTAAAGGGTTCAAATTTGGAATGAAAATCGTCCAGAACCTTTCTTTGCACAAAGGCGTAGGAACCAGGAAGATAGGAGGCTAAACGGCAGGAAAGGGCCTTGTGAATCCGATAATTCGTCCGTATCCAGTTTGCGCGACTCACGAAACTATCATCTTTGGGCATGACAATGACGCCACTGATTTCACCCAACATCACATGAAGATGGGAAATTTGGTCTCGGTATTGCGACTCAGCAGATTCGGACCACCAATTTCTAAGCGAATGAAGAACCGCCGACAGTTGCAGCGTCTCATGCCGTTGCTTTAACCGTGACTGCTCGGCAGACTTGCTGATATCATCTTGTTTTTCTCTATTATTTTCATATTGGTCAATAATAACTTTATAAGAAAATACCCTGTCATTGGATTGATTCCCAGGACCGAGCCGCAACCAACCCCAGGAAGTCAACACCAGATTCACCTCCCTGTTTAGCGACACCTTATTTTTTGGCGGATCCGCTTTAGGTGGCGTCTTCGTAGAGGTAAGTCCCTTAGACCATGCGCGAAATCCATGCTGAAAATCTGCCTTTATTTTCATAAACCGGTCGCGTACAGAGTTCGGAAGAGGACGGTTTACATTTTTTGATTCGGGGGTAACCCCACCGGAGGTTTTTATATTCCCAAACATGCCATTATTCCTGGTATTGCGTGAGTCGAACCGTTGCGGATAATCCGCTGGCACCATCCAAGGCATAGGATACCTGCAACCCTTTGCCTGCGATTAATTTGGACTGTAACAACGGTCCATTACCGGCGACAGCACCCTGTGCCAAAGAAAAAAGTATACTGCCCGCTTTCTCACCTCCAGAAACACGAATGGGAAGCAAATATCCCGGTCCGTAGTCCCAAGGGCGAATATTTTGCGCAGTATGGGGTGCCACGTCATCCCATATGCAGCGGATGATCATAGAACTGTCGATGGTGGTCGCACACACGGTGGGATCGGGATCCTGTTGTGCAAAATTGAAAGATCCCAAAGCGGTCTGAACGGCAGAAAATGAGGGGACACTTGTCTCATCAAGTTCTCTGACGCGCCATTTCAAACGGCTCAGAAAATAATTCCCCTGACCCGACATGGCCCAGTAAATTCGTACCCGAGCCAATGATTCCTCCACCGCCATGGTCTCCACATAGAGGAGATGCTCGAACAAAAAGGCAATCAATCCGACCATCGCTGTAATGATGATCAAAATGGTCATAAGTACACCACCGAACTCTCCCCCTAAATCTTTATGGACATACCCCAACCGGCATGGCGTCATGGGACCTCCGGGGCTTGAGAAAGCATCATCCCTACCGATGTCCAAAACCGCTTCATGTAATCGGGTTGATGATAGCCACCATGCGTCCCACGGGGGACAAGATGGGGTGAAAACAACTGAAATGAGACATCCACCGTTCGGCCATGAATGGCCAAAGATTGAGATGTACCGAAGTCGAGAACCATCCCTTTTCCAATAACATGGTCACCTCCGGCTGAACAAAGAGGCAGTGGATCATTTGCTTTCAGACAGGAAATATCATACGGAGAGACCCCACCATCAAAGATCCCAGTTCCATTGATCCCATCTCCCAACCATATCTGCCCACTGACATGAAGCAGATCGCTACCCGTTGGATCGCGGTCATGGCCGTGAATCCCGGGAAAATAGGCATCCCCCTCCCTCCCCCCGGAAAGAAGAAGGAAAAATATTTCCCGTGCTTCCTGATTCATCCGTGCCGTAGCCAATAACAAGGTCACCATTTTTTCAATTTGAAAAACGGTCTGCAACACCGCCAAACCAATAAGCAAGGAGATGAAAGAGGCGACCATTAACTCCACCAGGGTAGACCCGGACTGTGGCCAGCAGAACCTCGCCGATCCAGGCACCATGGCACCTGTGAATGCCACCCTACTCATGACCACTGCCCAACCAAGGTATCGATACGTAGCGTATCAATGCCGTCCGGGGATGGGCGAAGCTGCAAGATCATGTCGTTTTTTTCAACCCAGTAGGGATAATCCAAATAGATTTTTAATTCCTGACAATACACGCCAGGATAACAGTTGGCTTGACCAATACCGGCCAATACCCAACTCAGGTAACCTGCCACGCCATGTTCCTGGTCAATCCAGACCACATTGCGATCCTTGGAAGAGGGACCAAAGATCCCCGTATCCTGAAAGAAGATAACTCCTTGGGCAAAATCGTTCCTATCGCTCGTCACCAATCCATTGGGACTGTCAACGAGAATGGAATGGCTCGTATCGGGATGATCGGCGTTATAGTCGGTGGTCAAACCGTAAATCTGATAGGACTCGTCCGGTTGCCGATAAATGGCAACAATACGCTCCATCTGGCCATGAAGAACAAACACCGCCTGCTGCCGAATCGTGTTTTGGACAAGCTGCCCTTTAAAAACCGCCCAAAACTCCGCAACACCAATGACAAACAAAGAAAGCAAAACAATCCCCATCATCACTTCGATCAAGGATATGCCCCGTTGTACCGCTGTCCGCCGATACCTCTTCAGTTTGGATCTCTTCCCCATCCAATCATCCCCCAACATATCGTCAGCGCAGTGCGTCATGGAGGGTAACTCCGTTTTCCCAGTTCAGATTGATGCTGCGCCCGGCCCGTGTGCGAGGATCCACGCCGAACGCCGGTGGTGGAAAACGAAGTGATAGAATACGCCCCTCCCCCCCCACATCACTCCCATCAGGACCAACAAATCCGGTCGCATGATTTTTTTCATCGGCGGTAATACACGAAACACTCGCCAAGTTAAAGGCCGTCACGGTATCGTTTTCCGAAGTCAGCCCAGAGTAGGAATCGTCCCGAAGAAGTGCCCACACCTCAAATTTTGCGATCCCCTCATCACCGCTGCCACTGTTTCCCGAAGGGCTGATATAGTTTCCATCTCCGAATCTGACCAAAAAACAAAAGTCTCCAGCCCCACTCAAATCCACACCCAGAATATCCTCCAAGCCCTGCTCATCATTATCCGGCGACGAATAATAGGATCCATTCAGTTGGTAGTAGGAACGTTCTTTAGCTGCAATAGCCATAAGATAGGGAATCGCAGCTTGAAGATTGCCCTGCAACATATAGGGTCTCATCTTGGGAAGACCAAGAATTCCCAAAATGCCGATGATGACGACAACAATCATCAATTCAACCAACGTAAACCCATTCTCAGGACTATTATCCACTTAAAACCTCGCACGGATCTGCCCAGTGACAGCCACATAACCACCACAATCTCGATATACCTAAGATGTTGTAGCTGCTTTGCGATGATCGATCAGATAAACCTTGATCTCATCATCATCTGCCAAAGAATCAACCTTATTTCCCTTTCCAACCTTTTTAAGCTCTTCTGAGGTATATCTCGCCTCATTGACAATAACAAATCTGTTGCCCGTTTTATCCACCGATGCGATATGATCTGTAGAAAATTGAGGCTCAAAATTTGGGTGATTTTTGAGTTTATCGAGGGCCACTTGGCTGGCCAGAATGACCGCCCCTTTGTGAAGCTCCATAATCCGAGCCGTCAAACCCACATGCACACCAAAAATATCTCCAATCTCGGTATCGATGTAGACTGGACCACTATGCATGGATGCCCGGATTTGAATACCTTTGTCGCGGGGGGAATCTTTAAGAAGTTGGGCGCAATAGTTCAGGGCTTCAAAAGTATCGGTAAACACAAAAACAAATCCATCACCCATGTTCTTGACCATATACCCATTCCGAAATTCTTCAAGAAGAGCGTTAGCCCGATCAAAATGGAGCATCAATGCCTTAAACCACCCTTCCTCTTTCTCCCGAGCCAGCAGATCCATGGAACCTTTAATATCGGTAAAAACCACCGTCAACCCATCTAGGGTAGCTTGTGAGATTTCATAAGATGTATTTGTAAGCAACCACTTTGAAAAATCCCGTTTATGTTTTCTGATACGACTCTCAACTTTCTCTTCCCGATATAATTGTTTTGTCCCAGCGTCCTGACCGCTGCCAACATCGAAAAAGCTTCTCAACTCAATCGGCGCACCACACTGACATGTTTCCCGTGGATTACCTTTTTTGAATGCCTCTTTAGCACGAACAGAATCAAGTTCGTCATGGCCACATTCCCTGTTTGTACAAAAAAATCGGATAAAACGCTCAGCGATAACCTCCTTGGCAGGCTCCTGATGAGTCAAAGAGTCATAAGCCCAAGTCCGCAACAGTGTCTCAACGGTATCCTGAAATAGCTGCCAAGTCGCAGTGGGGATATTCTCACCCATGTAAAAAAGGTTGAGTACAACCCTGTTTCCCTCCTGCCGGTCACAATAATCACGCTTTCTTTCGTAAAGGCCAAAATAAAACCCAAGGGAGTACCTTTGGTCGCCAGATGCGGAAAATATCATCCCATTCTGCCAGAATGCATCTATTCTTTTTATTCCTGATATTATTTTCAGCTTGATAACAAGATTGTGGAACAGTTCATCCTCAGAACAAGATAAAGAGTAGGTCACTTTCGGTGCTGGCAAGTATCCCCCGGTTGGAAATGTACGCCCACTGGTTAGGGGGGAAAATACCATTTTTCTCCGCTCGATCAACTCCCCATCTTCCAAAACAGTTTCAAATCCTGCCGCCAACTGCTCCCGTTCGCATAGGCTCCAGACCCATTCCCGCAAACCCAATTGGCAAGCACGGGATACCAATTGATTGGAACTCTTTTGAGAATTCTCCACCCATTCATCCCAAAACACGGCTCCATCCTTGCGTTGATTGTTCACCGCACTTTCCAGAAGATGTGCCAACAACGCATCCATGGCATACCGGTTAATCAATAACAGATCCTTGTCGGGTGCCGTCGTCATCCAACCGCTTCGGGTCGCCGGAACGCGGAAAGAATTGAAATCCCTCTCCAATTGAGGCCGGTCAACCCCAGGAGTTATCTTGTTGGCCTCATCAAGAAACGTTGCCGTTGGAAGGATCTGTGCCTGGGCATAAAACCTCTCCCGCATGAATCCGCGAAAAATGGGAAATACGCTATTTCTTTTTACGATATTACCCGTAGGAAACATCTTAAGAAGAACGGAACAAACCGCCTCCCTGATTTTTTCCATATTCTCACTTGGAAAATCCCAGGAACCAATCTCCACCACTTCTCTACATTGATGATCGGCGAGAAATGAACCTAGTTTTTTGTCATCTTCTCCCTTGATATCTTTCTGGGTAACCAATAACCAAGGTATCCCATCGTCATGGGGGGAACCCCGCCTGGGGGCCGCATTTGTGAGAACTCTGACCCAACGACGCAAATCGTTGGAAAACTTTGAAATACCATCGGGAGTTAGGCCAGATTTCAATGGATCCTTGGCAACGTAGATCAATAAATCGGCGTTCTGTATATAAACTCTCAGTAATAACCACCGAATGGCATCATGGGCACTTCCCATTTTCAGTTTGGGAAGACGCCAAAAGAACACCTCCCGCCATACTTTTCCCTGGTCTTGATCTCCCTGTCCCCTGTTCGGTCCATCATCACTAAAATAATTATTACAGTTGACTCTAATAATATTAATATCGTCATGATTGCTTCCACCAACAAATTGCTTTTGAATGCTCGCCTTTCCCTCTGCAAGAAATTTCTCAAACAGCCTCGTTATTTCTGGCTCGTCCCCGACCAAAAGTACCTTGAAGGCTTGAAGCTTGGTAAATTGTTTTCGATTAGCGATATCTTGTGTGTCTACGGCAAAAAAGCTGATCCTCTCTTCTTCCGCCCTGTGGGCGACCAACCAAGTTTTTTTGGGGTGAAATGCCATCTTAGCCACCTGTTCTCCAGCATAGTGGCTGACAACCCAATAAGCGTCATAACCGATAGAGGAGGAACGAGAGTGACCACGATGCCAAAGACACAGCGTGCGGTTATCGGAGACAGAAACCATGTACTCCTCGGCACCACCCCAAAATTCAATGGCATTGACCCTCCCAGCCCCACCGCCATGTCGGTGCGTCTTTTCGACCCATACCCATGTATCCGACCCAGCGGGGTCCAGCCCATAAATAAATGTCTTGATTTGGTGCTTGGAACCACCAACATACAAAACAGTACCCTCGCGATCAAACAATAAAAAGGATGCGGTAAAATCCCCACTTTGAGTGTATTCCAAGACCCGTTGCGGTTCTGAACCTATCTTCAATCCGTTATCACCATCATCCAAAACCAAGCCAAAAACAAAAATTTCGGAACGACTCCCAGAGGCCTGAGAGTAGGCCAACCATTTCTTATTGGGAGAGATGGCCGCCATCTCAATCGCTCTCCCCGTCTCTGGTAGAAATTTGCGATCCGCCTCTGAACCATACGGAAAATAAAGGCCGATACCACCGCCATCGGTCGGTGCAACCAATAGGCTTCCGTCTTCGGAAAAAGCTGGTAACCAAAATCGTCCAGAGGACCCAGGCAACGCCTTGCCAACCTGAACCTTCAAAAGATCCTCCCGAAACAGACAGGGGAGAATCATACCCCGGCGATCTACCAGGACGAATCGGTTATTCCCTCGAAAAATAATGGCGTTAAAAACACCTGGTATAACCATTTTCCATCGGATACTATTTTCTTCAGGCCTTTCCTCTTCCCCAGATTGTTGACTGGGACTCAGGAAAAGCCCTTCATCGGTGGCAGCGGCCAGCAAAGTTCCGTCACGGTTCCATGCCAGACAACGAAGCACGCCGGTAGCGGCATCTTTCCTGGGTATTTCTACAGAACTAAACGGTTCCGGCTCGGACATCAATCCCCAATTGGGCAAATTCCAAAGGTTCCGTTGCGTTGAGATGGTCATCTCTGTAACCCTCCCAGTTCGAATACAGGCAGAAAGGCTGAAATAAGCATCATAGTAATGATCATCCCAAGAATAATGGTCAGAATCGGTGTCACCAGATCGGTAATGACCTGTATCCGACTCTGAAGCAGTTCATTGAAATGGTCTGCGGTGGAAATCAACGGTTCGGCCATGACACCACTCTCCTCGGCTGCGCGGATCATCTGGAGGGCAACGCCTTGGAAAAGGGGGTGGGGGGAAAAAGCCACCGTCACAGAAGCACCATCCTGGAGACTTTGCTTCACCTGATCAGAGATGCTTCTAAGAAAAAGATTGTTGGCAGCACTCCCGGCAAGCGGAATGGCATCCACGATCAAAACGCCATTTTTTACCTGTAGTCCGAGACTACTTAAAAAGCGGTGCAGGGCCGACAGTTTCCACAAGGATCCTAGAATGGGGACGTTCAACTTGTACGTGTCCCAGATCAGTCGCCACTTTGAACTCATTCGGGTAGTCAGAAACATGGTCACCGGCAGTACCAGCAAGGTTATGATGATCGTCAGGTGTTCAAGATAAAAATGACTGAATGCCAACACCCACCGGGTCAGTTCCGGGAGTGGCTTATCAAACTCCTTAAAAATAAGTTCAAATCTTGGCAGGATAAAAAACACCATGATATGAAACATGATCAGAAAAATTATAAAAATAAATACGGGATAAGAGATGGCCGTCAGCAGCTTGCTCCGATTTTGATGCGCTTCACTCAGATATTTGGTTAGATGCTCCAGTGCCGATCCCAATTTGCCGGACTGCACTCCCGATCGAACAATAGAAATATAATCTTGATTGAAAACATCTCTGCGACTACCCATCGCCACATCAAGATCCATACCCCGGTCCAGTGAATCCGATAGATGTCGTAATACAGGCCTCATATTTTTGTCCGTACTCGGATCATTCGCCATGGATTCCAGAATCTGCTTGAGCCGCAGGTGACTGTTCACCATCGAAGAAAACTGTCGGGTAAAAAAAAGCAAGGAGCGAGGACGAATGCGGGCCATGGGCCTAATACCCCATGACGCGGGTGATTTCATCGAATGTCGTCACCCCTTGCCGCATCAACAAAGAACGCGCATGTGCCCAAAGAGTCATCTCCTTCCACCTGGGACCACGCAGAGCCTCCCATAATTCCTCGGTATCGGTCTTTTTGGCATGAATACAGTCTCGTACTTCCCGATTCATATTAAAAGTTTCAAAAATGGCCATCCGCCCCTGGTAGCCACGATTAAAACACTGTTCGCAACCATGCGGGTCAGCCTCATAGAAATAATCTTGAAGAGGGATATCCATTCCAAAAGTCTGGACAAAATGGCCATAATCAAAACCATTATCATCCATTTTTCTCCTGATTTCCGCGCCCGATATCGGTTTGCGGCAGGACAAACAGACCCGACGCACCAGTCTTTGAGACACCGTAAGATTCAGAGCGGAAGTAATCATATAAGGCTCTACCCCCATCTCCAACAACCGCCCTATTGCCTGGGGTGCTGAATTGGTATGGATGGTGGATAAAACGAGGTGCCCCGTCATGGCTGCCTGAATGGCGGTGTTGGCGGTGTTGCTGTCGCGAATCTCCCCCACCATGATGATGTCGGGATCCTGTCTGAGGATGGTCCGCAAACCCTTTTCAAAAGTAAGATCGATGTCGGTCCTCACCTGCATCTGGTTGATTCCATGCAGTTGATATTCCACCGGCTCTTCAATAGTCATGATATTGCTTTCGCGTGTGTTCAACTCCGAAAGGCAAGCGTAGAGAGTCGTGGTCTTCCCAGAACCCGTAGGACCGCAGATAAGAATCAGACCACTGGGATTGTGGATGTTGGTACGCAAAAGCTGCAAGTCCATGCTGAGCATTCCCAAATAATCGGTAGACTTCTTGATCCCCTCCTGGTCCAACAACCTCAAAACAAATTTCTCTCCCTTGACAGTAGGATAGGTTGAGGCTCGGATGTCGGTCCCATGAACCGTCAAACGCCCGTCCTGGGGCCGTCGCTTCTCCGTGACATCCATCTGGGTTTTCACCTTAAAATGGGAGACAATAGCATTATGGGTCTCCTTAGCGAATTCGGCATATTCGCTTAATACGCCATCCACCCGGAAACGGACAACACCTTTCTCATCGTCCGCCTCAATATGGATATCGGAAGCCCGTTGATCCTGGGCATCCTGCAACATTTTCAGCATACGATCTGGAATGGCTTCGTACGGCAATTCCTGGCTTCCATCCTCCACCGATGCGCCATCCCCAGAAGTTTGGCGATAATCCAGACGTTTTCCCATCTCGCCTCGGAACTGGTCGTAATCTGCGATATCCACCACATGCAAATATTCCGGTTCATTGGGCTGCCGTAACGCATCCATAAAAAATCGCCACCCCTGATCGAAAGGATCCAGCACCGCCCAATAATGACGGTCCTGGCGTACCGAGGAGGCCAGAGGAATGATTCCAAACCTGTCCAAAACTTCCTTAGGATATTTATCCAAATATTTTAGATTTTTCCTCGTGTAAATAATGAGGGGCAAGTCTTTTTTGTCCGAAGCTTTGTTGGCATCAGCCTCATTTCCCTTGCCTGAAGCACCGCCACGACCTTTCGGAACCCCCTCCATATCTTTCAATACCTTTTCCATGGCATCACCCACGAAAACGGGTATCCCGGTCTTCCAACCAGCCCATTGGATGATTCTGACTCGCTCCGGTCCTAGTTGATAAAGCTGTAAGATGCGCATAAGAAAACGGAAAAAAGATGTCAAATCCTGATTAAGGATCCGCATAGCACCAGATTTTAATTTTTCTTCTTCATCTTTTACTTCAAAAACCCACTTTGAATAAATCTTGGTGTATTTCTCAGCCATGACCTTGTTCAAATGTTTAAACTTAGCACGCAACTCTTTTTCGCTCTGGTCTTGCTGCCAAAAAGCACCTTTCTTTATCGCTTTGATTCGTCTTAAATAATTAAATATATCATATATTTCATTACTGATAACCCCACTCAACAGATCCTCCCAATGGAGATCGGAGATCAAGGTTTTCCAACTGACCGAAGGAGAGCCTGACCCACCCAGTTCGACCTGAGGATCGCAGATCATTGTTTTTCCATCATATTCAACCCGTTGGCAATTTCCAGCAGGACGAACATGGAGAATTTCTAGTTCAATACTTGGCAAATTCCGAGAACCGCCCCCCCCCTTGCCGTGGGGGGGGCGAATGACAACTTTATCGCCATTTTTCACATCCAGCAGCTCGTAACCCACCCGCACATTCCCCTTTTCCAAGAAACATACGGCCTGGGAAGGTCGCAAATCTTGCGTCCTGGCAGGATCACGCCCCCAACTACGCTTAGGCACCAAATCAAGAATTTGCCACTTCCACCCCCCGTTCCCATCCATGCATCGAGACAGAAGACAAAACCGATACGGCAAGGGAAATTTCGGATGACACAGAGCAAAATCATTGAATCTCGGATAGTCGGGACCCAAACCGCCAAGAACTAACGATCTGGGACCCTTCATGGTCATTTCAAAGCAGCAACTTTTCGGATTACCGCTTTCCATATGGTAGGTCACACGCAGATAATGACTTCCATTCATGACTAAGACCACTTTTCCCGTTTTAATATTTTATGATCAATCCTGGTCAGCGACCGCTCCGCCATTGGCATCACAGTTACCACCGGGAATCGCCGTAGCAGCAACATCCACATACTTGGCCAAAAACGAGTGCCCCTGCCAGTTAGGATTGGCCGATTCCGCCCCCGAATAAAGAATGTAGGCGTTGGGATCCCCCCCCCCGTCTGCCTTTTTGTCCCACGACTTGACACAAATCCAAACATCGTGGTTCGCTTGTACGATAGCGTTGATCTCGTACTGAAATTTTACTTCACGAGGCCCTGTCAGGTGCGGAATCAGAGTGGAAATTTCCTTGTCTGGAGAACCACTGTTCAGATTACCCACAGACCCCGGCTTAAGGAGCGCATTCAACTGGTCGATGGGGGTATTGCTTTGGGAGTCCACATACCCATGAATTGCCTTGACGATCCAACCTGAAACCTCCAATGCCTGGGTCGCTTCGCTGGAGCGGACATATTTATACAACCTGGGAAGTCCGACCGCAGAGAGGATTGCAATGATCGTCACCACAACCATCAACTCCACCAGTGTAAAACCCCCTTGACTCCCAAACCGACCCACCTTTCTATTCTCAATGGCCATCACCGTCTCCTTGCACTGTCCTGTCCGAGCCATCCCATATCGCCCCTTTCCAAGGAGCGACCAACACCGCCACGTCAGCCTGATCTGTTCTCGTCAATTTTATTGGTCATGCTTGTTAGGGTGAGAGTATTTGATCAACACTCGGGAAGAAGTCTCATTTTCGCCATAACGGTATTCCATCCGCGCATAGTTATTGATCTCTGGGCAATACCACCAAGTTTCATGTCCACTCCAATCACTTTGCAAAGAATCGGTTTGCCATTCCAGAATCCAGCACCCATAATCATGATTGGAGATTGTTACTTTGGGTTGGTAGTCTATCACCTGCCAGGAACTACGATGTTTGATAAGTTTTCCATTCCGAAGAAATTCGCGGTCATAAGTCACCGATTTCCCAACGGATAAAGGAAATAATTGGTCTGGCTTTTCAGAAACGAAGACATTCTTCCTGTGTTCGCCGCTAAAATTTGACTCAACTTTAAAAAAACCCTTACAGACTATCCAGGAATCCTCCCGAAACTCCATGGAACTTTCGCCCGGCAGTGTTACCTTGAAGCGTGTCAATGTATTTTCGGGGGGATAAGGTTCATGATCACCCCGCAAAGTGCCGTCTTCCTTGGAAACACTCTCCACCTCCAACGCATAACCATCGCTGTATTCCCATCTTTCACCAACAGTCCATACCGGGACGCCCGCAGAGTCAGGAGTCACTCTTGTGATGTCGTCCTCTTGAACATCTTGAGGATCTTCGATGACGGGAGTAACGCAACCGTAAACCACCAAAACCATAATAAAAATACTTAGCATAAATTTTAAACGATACATTTTATTAATAATATCCATTTGCAATAACAAGCTCCCAGTCGTAGGTTGATTCTTGAATGGGGACTATTCATCCTCCTGCCAATGATCTTTGATGTCGATCAGCTTACTATTTTTGATTATTTCCGCCTGATCCCGGCCAAGTTCACCTTTTTTCTTCACGACATAAGCTTTCATTTCTTTTCCTCCGATAAGAGAAGCCAAGTCTTGGGACTGTCTGTCATTGAGGCTGATGGAATGGGAACGCGGAGTGATGAAAAAGATAGTCTCTCTGGTTCGATCTTCCGATTTATTTTCCTTAAAAAGTCCGCCTAAAAGGGGTATTTCCTTGAGATAGGGAACCCCAGCCTCTATTTCCTCCCGAGTTGTCTTGAAAAGCCCGCCGACAATGAAGGTAGAGTTCACCGGGACGATCACGACACTATCCATTGTTTGCGAATTTTGAGAAAATGCCGCCAAAGTTTGTGGATTGACCGAACTATTTTGCGCATGAATTATTAATTGTATAAATTTCTTTCCATCCATCTGTGGCTCCGTCGGGTTACCACTCACCACAGTCGGGGTAATGTTGATCTCAACACCGGTATCCACAGTTTGATAGCTATCATTGGTTGGTGGATTGGTTAAAGCACTCCCTTCCACCCGAAAACTTTGCTGGTCGGCACTCTTGATTTCAGCAGATTTTCCATTGAGGACAACAACCTTGGGCGATGCCACCTGTTCCAGAAGATTGTCGCGGGCAAATGCAGACAGAGTGGCGTCCAGGAGATTTCGCGACCCCTGATAAAGGAAACCCAAGGAAGCCCCACTCGTCAGGGGGGAAATCACACTGGCATGGTCCCCTCTGTTTCCATCGAATAAATTGGAAATACTGGAAGTATTGGTAGTATCTTTGGTGACTATCGTGGGATAGGCACTCCCCCCCAACTTTGTCCCCAGGGAACGCAGCAGATTTTTCTGCGCCTCCACAATCATGACCTCGATTTCGACTAACTGGGCCGGTTGATCCAAATCTTTAATGAGTTCTGAAAGTGCTGGAATGTGATCAATGTTCGTGGCGTATATAATCAATCCATTGCACGTCGGATCCCTCACAACGACGGGAAATGATGGCTGCTTCTTTTGCTCGGCAGACGATTGGAACTGCAATACGATAGGGTTGTTTTTTGGATCTGCCGAAGAATAGCCCCCTGTCGATTCTGCCTTTGGTTCTACATTTTTCGCAGTCAACTCCTGCTCCGCCGGCTTCACATCAATAATGCGATAAACCTTGTCGATCATGGTCTGGATAGGTTCCATAATCGTGTCGGCTACGGCGTTGCCGAGACTTATCTTCCTCTTGAACCCGCACTCTGTATCACTGAGCCAGAATACTTCGGTTGGTCCTTTTTTTGTATTACCCGACCAAATTATTTCAGTCGATTGCTGCTCCTCCACCGACAAGGAACACTTTAACTTATTCCTTTTCATAATAGTGTCAATCGTTTCTTTTACATCATTTGTTATGATTCCGACTTTGACAGCTTCCCTGGTTTCCTTTTCCTGCAAACCCCTAACGATAGTGCCGACGTCATTGATGATAGAATCAGGCCCCCGGAATAAAACAGTAACCTCATCAATAACAGTAAAGGAGGTATCCGTTGCACTAATATTCATTCGACTCAGTGCAAATTTCAGCTTATTTACCATCTCAGGATTGGCAAATGTATGGATTAAAGTTTTATTGTTTTCCTTCGGTGCAGCAACGGTCTCATCCTTTTCTGTCGTGGCACCCCCACCTGTGGACTGGGGCCTCCCCTGATTTTTGAAAATGTTAATTTCTTCCTTCTCTCCATCGTAATGAAAAGACAGATTATGTTTCCTCAAAAGTCTCTCGAAAGCTCCCTGGACAGTCAGTTCCCGCAAGTCGTAGGAGACTTTTTCATTCAGGGCTTTAGCACTATCCTCTTCCTTTTCTATCAACTGACCTTCAATTTTAATGGTCAGATCAACGGTGGTGTTACCCTGAAGCAGGCCCCATAAAAGACGCCCAAGTTCGATATTGTACGAGGCCCTGCCGGTTTTCTTATCGGCCTTAACCTTATCCCACGGAACTCCATGAGGGTCATTCAATGTGTCAGCCGTCAGGCGCGTAGGCTCCTTCCCAGTAGCCGCATTACCTTGAGGAGATTCATTTTGATTCGGTTCCGACAAGGCTTCACTTGCAGAATGGAAAAAAACAAGCAGGAATATCAGTACCAACCCCAGGGGTAGTAGAACCTTGGCATCAGCCAACCTCCCCCCCATCCACCCAGGCGACGGTTTCGTAGCTTCCAGACGGCGGTTCCGTGGCGATACACCTCCCATCCCCTCTCCTCCCCTACCTCAGAATAGTTACATGAAAACCGAAAATGAATCGCTCATCGGTTTCACATCCACCAGCACACGGAATTCCACTCCCCGTGAAACTCGTTTTTATCCAGTTCCAACCAGATTCAGCAGACCCATCCGGTCACCGTCTTTTTCCACAAAAAGGTTCCCCCCCTACGAAGAAAAAATTAGATGACTAATTGCGTTGATTTCGCGGATTCTACTCATGCAAATTTACATTGTCAATTGACTTTTTTCAAAATTAACGTAACTTAATAATATTTGCGTTGTATTATTTATATAAGGGATTGATCATTAACAATTTTAGATCAGACAGACCCGTTCCATGCAGTATGCTGCCGGTCAAGGCTTATTTCCCCTCTATTACCGGAAAGTGCATTAGTCGCTAGAACCCACAATTTTCCATGTTAGCAGAGACGAACCCCACAACGGGTACGGGCGGTATGGTCAAATCAATGACCATAACAGTTCTACATCCAAGGGACTTTATGGGTGGAAAATTGGGAGATAATAGGAAACTATATTCTTTTATCAAGAATATCGAGAGGATGATTACCGTCGTTTGACGTTTCTGATGCTGGATCGTGACTCTTCGCCATCGGCCCGGCATCCACGTACCACATCTTGAAAAAGAGAGGACTCATACAACCAATTTCTGGTATGTCATCGGGTTCAGTGGGTTTTGGGTGATACCCTTCAAAGCTTGCCAAAATCGACACCAGTCACCCGGTTTCGACCACTTTTTTTGGAAATATAGAGTTGAGAATCGGCTTTTTCAACCAAGGTGACCGGCTTGCTCTCCATACATGGAATCAACGTCGCCACACCAAGGCTCAAAGTGACAAAAGGGGCAATCTGAGAAAATTCATGGGGAATCCTGATCCGCTCAACATTGGCGCGAAACACCTCCGCCACATGACACGCCCCGTCATAATCGGTATCAGGGAGCAAACATACAAACTCTTCACCCCCGTAACGCGCAACCAAGTCGGCCACGCGGTGGACAACACGCCGAAACCCCTCCCCAGCAACTTTCTTCAAACACTCATCCCCTGCCGCATGACCATAATGGTCGTTATAAGGCTTGAAGTAGTCTACATCCATCATGATCAACGACAACAAACTATTGCTGCGCGCCGCACGCTGCCATTCATGGTTGAGCGCGGTATCAAAACGCCGGCGATTGGGAATCCCCGTCAAACCATCCAACGTCGATAACGCCGATAAATAATCCCGCTGCCCCTTCAACTCCAGATGGGTATTCACCCGCGCCTTGACCACAATCGAGGCAAATGGCTTGGTGATATAATCAACAGCCCCTAACTCAAACCCATGCAACTCATCCTCAACCTGCCCCCGCGCCGTCAAAAAAATAATGGGAATGTCTTTGGTAGATTCGTCACCCTTGAGTTTGCGACAAACCGTCCAACCGTCCATCCCAGGCATCATAACATCCAACAGGATGATATCCGGTCGCTCCTTGAACACCATATCCAGTGCCGTCTGACCATCCAACGCCACACTGACCTCGTGTTGCGGATCCAGAGACTCCAACAATACGTCAATGTTGGTTTCGGTGTCATCGACAATCAAAACTTTTTTCTTACGGCTTGGCTGGTCAAAAATCATCATACCGTGTTCCAAATTGCAGCATCAAAACGGCGAACTTCACCCCCCATTGCGACTTGGTGAATATTCCACTAAATGCCGATAAGATCAAGCAGCATTCGCGTTCTTGAAAAATCAGGTTTCACAAGTTGGGTTTTTCCCTTATAAGTATCAATAAAATCAATTAGGTCTGGAACTTTAAAAATTTTCCGATACTGAATATCCTCCACATTGATATGTCCAATCAACCAAGAAAAAAGAAACCACGCCATATCGGCAATCTGAGACAAATCATCCACGCTGACCGTCTCTCGGATGCGCATCATTTCCAAGGTGAAATTTTGATGCCTCTTTTTATGGTTCTCCAAGTCGGGAAACTGAATGAATCCCATAAATGCTTCTTCGCATGTAAAATGAACAAACAGATAATCCTTGATCAGGGAAAAATTTTTTTTAAATTCTTCATAAGTCTCTTCTCTACTCTTGAAATGACTCATGAGTATACAACGGTTCAGTAACAAAACAGCATCGGCAAGCCTGCGGTGATGTTCGTCAAACATCGGTACCGCAACACTGCTGACTCTTTGATATAAGATATTTTCCACGTCATCCATACCTCCTGAAAATGACTGCTAAAATCCCATAAAATACTCTTCCCCCATCTTGGTCCATTGAAAAGCCAACTGTCAGGAAGTACATTGAAGTAACCCAGGGTAGGCCCTTCCGAAAAATCTGCCCCCGGTGTTCTGCGGCCTCACATATGGACCATAGACTACGCTTGCCGTTCCTGTCACATCTTGAAGGTAAAACCCCTGATCCAGCCATGTCCATCCAATCTTCGGATTCCTCACGCATCTTTATTGTCCTGCTCTTTGCCGCCGTCATGACGGCACTTTTGTCTCAGGGCGAAGTGGACCGTAGTATCCACGACCATCTGCAAAGATCCATGTTCCAGATCACCGACCAGGACAATCGCGTCAATCACAACATGCTGCTGGTTCTGAGTCACCATTCCGCCGCCCACGTCGCGGAACTGGACCTCCTAGTGAAAGATATCGAGTCCACACTGGAAGACTTGAGAAAATTTTCTTCCGCAGCAACCCAATTATTGCCAGAACTGGACCTGCTCTTCCGACGCATGGAACAAACACTCCAGGAAAAAAAAACCGCTGCTGGTGCATTGAACGACAGTCAATCCAAGTTTAAATCCCAACAGTCCGAATTTTCCAAACAAATCGATGCCACGCTCAAAGAACTTCAAACGATGCGCGGCGCGGAAACAGACCTGGCCCGGCAATTGGAAGGGAGTTTAGCGCGGCTACGCTATTTTGGCCTGGAAATGCGTTACGCCGACAAACCCGGCAATAGCGCAGATTCCGATATTCGGTCACAACAGAATGACCTGATTCTGAACCTCATCAAGTTAAGTGTCCAAACACCCGCGCCACTCCAAAAATCCTTGGAGAATATCGTCAGCTTGGCCCAGAACCTGTTCCGTCGGCAAGATGCCCTGGAAGAGACCTTCTCCCGACTCAGTGCTATGCCGGTTCGTGAATTGGCGATGGAAATGGTCGCCCACTCCGCCTCCTGGGTCGAACAAAAACAAAGTCAAGCCACACGCAACCGCTATCTCCTCTATTTTGCCGCCATGGTATTGCTGGCACTGCTGCTCTATCTCCTCTTCCAAAATCGCCGGGTCTCCCGGCAATGGTTACGGATGACCCGCGCCGTGGAATCCACCGCCGATGCCGTCGTTATCATCACCCCCGACGGTATCGTCGAATATGCCAACCCCTCCTTCAAACCACTCACCGGTTGGCATCCCGATGAAGCCATCGGAAAACGACATCAGGATCTCCTGACCGGATTGGACGACGACCGGAATGCACAACTTTGGGAAGCCCTCCGCAAAGGAGAAGAATGGCGCGGGACGTTGCTTAATCATAGATGGACCGGATCGGCCAACCAACCCGGTGATCCCTTCTGGTGTCAGGTGACCATCGCCCCCATCCGCGATGAACAAGGGGTGTTGGAAGGGGCCGTCGTCCTACACCATGACATCACCGAACTCAAAATGATCCAAGAAAAAATGCTGGCCGCCTCCCTGGAAGCGGAGGGGGCTAATCGTGCCAAAAGCGAATTTTTGGCCAATATGAGCCATGAAATCCGCACCCCAATGAATGCTATCATCGGCCTGACCAAACTGTGTCTTCGTACCCAGATTACCGCCAAACAACGCGACTATCTAACCAAAATTGATACCTCCTCCCAATCATTGCTGCGCATCATCAACGATATCCTCGACTTCTCCAAAATCGAAGCGGGACGCCTGGAAATGGAGATCACCCCTTTCCGCCTGGATGATGTCATGTTCAATGTGGCGGCCATCGTCTCCCTGCCGGTCCAGGACAAGGGTTTGGAACTGTTGTTTCGACTGGATCCTAACATCCCCCGTAATCTGCTGGGCGATTCCTACCGCCTGGAACAGGTGTTGATCAATTTGGTCAACAATGCAGTCAAATTTACCACGGACGGGGAGGTCGTCGTCGAAGTCGCCGTGCTAAAACAAAGGGAAGACCGTCTCTTCGTCCAATTTCGTATCCAGGATACCGGCATCGGCATGTCCCAAGGGCAAATGGACAAGCTATTCAAGACATTCTCCCAGGTAGACGCCTCCACCACCCGCCGTTTTGGTGGCACCGGGCTGGGCCTAGCCATCTGTAAACGATTGGTGGAGCTGATGCACGGAACCATCACGGTGGACAGCATCCCCGGTCAGGGGAGTACCTTCACGTTTACCGCCGAGTTTGCCATCGCTAACGCCGAAACCAGGGGGCAAGCCTATCTCCCACCCCGCAGCATCAAAGGGATGCGGGTCATGGTCATTGATGATAACTCCATGGCCCGAACCATCCTCCGACAAATGCTGGAGGGGTTTTCCATGGAGGTTACCACGGAAAAATCGGGCGAAGAGGCCCTGGAAAGCCTCCGCATCCAGGGACAGTCCGACCATCCGTGTGAACTGGTCTTCGTGGATTGGAAAATGCCGGGGATGAATGG
Source organism: Magnetococcales bacterium DCbin2 (assembly GCA_002753615.1). Taxonomy (GTDB): domain Bacteria; phylum Pseudomonadota; class Magnetococcia; order Magnetococcales; family UBA8363; genus UBA8363. The sequence continues at coordinate 24,563 of PEAO01000001.1, read as the reverse complement.
TCTGGAAACGATCCGAGCGATTCGGAAAGCGGAATTTCCCAAAATACCACGCATCATCATGATGACCGCTTTCGATGATCCCAAGGTCCGCACAGGGGCCGAAGCGGTCAAGCTGGACGGTTTTCTGACTAAACCCGTCAGCCATTCTTCCCTGCTCGATGCCATCATGGTCGCGTTCGGCGAAGAAAGCAGCCACCAGGGTCATCTTTCCGCCGATCCCGACCTACTGGCCAGCCAGTTTCAGGAAAAATTCACCGGTGCCCGCATTCTCCTCGTCGAGGACAATGAAATCAACCAGCAGGTCGCGCAAGAACTTTTAGAATCCGCCGGTATCACCGTGGATTGGGCCGAGAATGGGCAAAAAGCGGTCGTCATGGTCGAAAAGGCCCATTATGATTGCATCCTGATGGACCTGCAAATGCCAGTCCTGGATGGCTATGGGGCCACGGAAAAAATTCGCGCCAAAGATGGGTTCAATCATCTGCCCATCATCGCCATGACCGCCAACGCCATGGCGGGAGAGCGGGAAAAATGTTTGGCTGCGGGGATGAACGATTATGTTTCCAAACCCATCGATCTGCAACAATTGTTCACCACCCTAGCCCGCTGGCTGGATGTGGCGGAACAAGGGCATCTACATATCGAGATGACCTCCCCCCGCCACGAATCGATACCCCTGGAATGGAATCATCCCGATATTCCAGAGGTCGATCATCGGTTTGGACTCAACCGGGTCGGCGGCAATGTGAAACTTTATACCAAATTGTTGGTCAAATTTTCAGAAGCCTACCACGACTGCGGCCAACAAATCAGCACCGCCCTCGCCCAGGGAGATGTTGATGGTGCCAAAAGAATCGTTCACACAGTCAAAGGGCTAGCGGGCAATATCGGCTGCCGATCGCTGCAAAAAGCGAGCCTTTCCCTGGAACAAGCCATGGAAACCGGACAAGAGGCAGCGGTCGCGGAAAGGTTACGGATGTTTGACAAGATCACCATGGAACTATCCGACAATATCAGCCAAGTTTTATCGGACACCGCAAACACAGGGAATAACCCCATCCTGGCTCAGAACAATCGTGGTCAGTCGGGTACATATCTGGATACAACGGCCTGTCTGGCATTTTTAGACCGCCTTGAGCCGGTCGTCAAAGCGGGAAAACCGGGACTCTGCAAACCGATACTGGCCGAAATGGAGGCGGTGATCTGGCCCGATGCAGTCACGATTATGGTCGGCGATATGGTGCGGCAGATTAACCGCTACAAGTATAAAGATGCCCACAAGACGTTGTTGGATATCACCAAAACGTTGGGGGGCAAGGAGAAGTCCGATGAATCATGATCCCCTCCGTCCTACGCTGCTGGTCGTGGACGATACCGAAACCAACATTGACATTTTGGTGGATGGCCTGGAAAACGATTATGACCTTTCCGTGGCCATGGATGGCCCCGCCGCCTTGGAAATTGCCCAGGAGACCCGACCCGATTTGATTTTATTGGATATCATGATGCCAGGGATGAACGGCTATGAGGTGTGTGAACGGTTGAAGGGGGATGTAGCGTTGCGGGATATTCCGGTCATATTCATCACCGCCATGTCCCAGGAAGAGGATGAAACCAAGGGATTGGCCATGGGGGCGGTGGATTATGTGACCAAGCCTATCAGCATTCCCATCCTTCAGGCGCGGGTAGCCACCCATCTGGAGCTTTTCAACTCGCGTCGAGCGTTGAAAAGCCAGAATGAAATCCTGGAGTTCAAGGTTCAGGAACGGACCCTGGAACTGCGTGAGAGCCGACTGGCCACCATCACCTGCCTGGGGCGGGCCGCAGAACGCAAAGATCCCGAAACCGGACTGCATATTCAACGGATGGCCCGTTATACACAATTGCTGGGTCAGGGGTTGGGGTTGGACTCTACGGTGACGGAACTACTGTTACATGCCGCCCCGATGCATGACATCGGCAAGGTTGGCGTCCCGGATCGTATTTTGCTCAAGCCGGGGCCATTGAACAGCGATGAATGGGAAATCATGCGCTCCCATCCAGAAATCGGAGCGGAAATCTTGTCGAATCAACCCTCGGAGTTACTCCAGATGGCCCAGGATATCGCCTTAGCCCATCATGAAAAATGGGACGGGAGCGGCTATCCCCGTGGATTGAAGGGGAACGCCATCCCGTTAACCGGTCAACTGGCGGCGTTGGCCGATGTGTTTGACGCACTGACTTCAACACGACCTTACAAAAAAGCCTGGGCAGTAGAACGGGCGGTGGAAACCATCGTCACCTCCAAGGGGATCCATTTTCAAGCCAGCGTTGTGGATTGTTTTTTACAGATGCTTCCAGAGATGCTCGCCATTATGGAACAATTTCAAGAAAAACACGATTAAAGTTATTTATTTTGGATCAGTTGAAGGCAACTCTTGCAGTGAACATTCTTTCACGTTACTATTGTATCCCTCAGATTTAGGTAGCAATCGTTCCCAAGCAAAATCTCACGGTTACAACCCAACAGTGCCGATAATCCGAGGCATCGCACGAGTGGTATGGTCGGCGGTTCATCAAACAAAAGGAAACCAAACATGGCAAACCAAGTCGCAAAAAAAACTGGAAAGAAGGGTGAGGCGGGTTTTACCCTGGTTGAATTAATCATGGTCATCGTTGTCATCGGCATTCTGGCCGCCATGGCTCTCCCCCGGTTTGGTAACGTTTCCACAGAAGCTGGCACCGCCACCAAAGCCCTGGGTACGCAATCTGCCGCATCAGTTACGGAGTGTCGCGAAAAATTCGGTTCAGATACTACGAAAGCTGATGCCGTTTGTGGGGTCGCGACAGCCACGATCAACAACAAAACTCTCGCACCTTAAACATCATCCTAACCTGACCAGGAGCTCATCCCTCAAGGTGTTTGTCAGCCCTTGGTTGGGTCCAGGGCGTTTGCGGTTTGCTCGCCATATGAATCATCTCCCGTCAAGAATTCCAAGGGGAATTCTTGACGGGGTGGGAATGTGGGTAGGTGTGTTTTTTTCCTGGCTTCGTCACGTCAAAAGACTCTGAGATGGCGCAAAAACACTCCCCGGTAATTTTCCAGCAATGCGGATTTAGCTTGGTTGAACTCATCATGGTGATCGTGGTCATCGGAATTCTGTCGGCTATGGCACTGCCCAAATTTGGGACGATCACCCCTACGGCGGCGGATGCCAATGCACAATCCATTGCGGGTGCTTTGGGCGTCGCCGCTGCCAATTACAATGCGCAATGCGCCGTCGGTTTGGGATCATGCACCGCCCTGACCTGTTCGACGGGTATGAATCTACTAAGCGGTATCACCGTCGGGGATTATGCCGTTGCGGGATCTCCCAATTCTGGCTGCACCATCAAGCACGTCCAGGGAGAAACGACCTATACCTCTTCCACACTCCTCCCTTGATGACACCTGTAGAGACCTGCGTTTCTTTGGGATGTGACGCCAAGTCTGCACTGAGGACGGTGGCGCACGAGGGTGGCTTCACCTTGATGGAATTGATCATGGTCATCGTTGTTATCGGCCTGTTGAGTTCCTCCACCGTGAGCCTGTTCCCCGACCATGTGGCGCGTGTGGCCAATACCCGGCGTCTGGCAGGAGATATCCGCATGGCCCAATCCCTCTCCATGAGCCGGGAAAGTGGTCATCGGATTTTGACCACATCGGCCAACAGCTATGAAATACGCAATGGTTCCGGTGTCACCATACCTGGAAGCACTGTCACCCTTTCGGGTCTCGTTGTGACCGGATTCAATGTTCAGTTTGATCGCTTCGGCACCCCCTACGGTTCGACAATCACCATCAACGTCACCGATACCAGGGGGACCAGTTCGGTCACCATGCGTGCCAATACGGGCTACGTAACCCAACAATGAACGCCATAAAAACACCGTTCAATCCATTCGGATTTACCTTTATCGAAGTGTTGGTCGCCATCGTGGGTATCGGCATGGTGGTGACCGGCCTCACCGCCGCTTTGGCAGCCACGTTGCGCACGACCGATCTCGTGCGCCAAACCAATCAGGCCACTTTCATTCTCCAAGCCAACATGGAACGTGTCATCAACCGGCGGATGACGACGCAGAGTGCCCAATGTACAAGCATCAGTGCCCCTTCCCCAGAAAATCTTGTGGCCAACTTTACCAGTGATGTGACCTATACCCCGTTGACACCCGGAACCAATGGCTGTCCGGTAGAAGCGCAAACAGAAACCCTCACAGGATGTTGTCTGGTAGAGCTGACCGTGACTGGCCCCGCTGGTGGAGTCGCACGCTCCGTCGTCATTTTTTCCCCTTATGATGCACTACCTAGGTTAGAGTGATGCCATGACCGATCATGATGCCATTTACCACCGTCTTTTTTCTCATCCTGAAATGGTCGCCGATTTGCTGCACCATTTTCTGGATCCGGCCCTGGTATCATCACTGGATTGTTCCAGAATGAAGCGGATGAATACCAAATTCACCGCCCAGTCTGGTGAACGCCGACGAGGCGACATCGTTTGGGAAATCCCTACCAACCACGGCGATAGCGTCTATGTGCTGCTCATTTTGGAGTTTCAATCGGGAATCGATGAATGGATGGTGTTGCGTCTGAATGTTTACTGCGGTTTGCTTTACCAACAATTGGTGGATGAACGCCAATTGAAGGGAACCGATGGTCTCCCCCCAATCCTCCCCATCGTCCTTTATAACGGCAAACCCCGGTGGAACGCTGCCAGCAGTCTCCAAGAGGTGATCCGGCTTCCAGAACATTCAACATTATGGAAATACCAACCACAACTACGCTATCATGTCGTCGATGAAGGTCGATTCCCGGAAGAGACGTTAAAGAAACGGGATTCCTTGATGGCCATCTTCATGCGGATGGAATGTCCTGCCGATATCCAATCATTGACCGCAGCCTGTGAGGATCTGGTGACATGGTTTGCCACCCATCCCGATGGTCCACCCTTGAAAGGGTTGTTCCGGGAGTTGATCATCACCAACCTAGAGCGGTTGGGAAAAGTCGATTCCACCCGTATTCTTCCTGAAGAATTAGAGGAGGTCGTTGCCATGTGTAGCTATGATATTCGTGATTTGATCAAGGATCATGTAGACAAAGTGACGGCAGGTATTGCGGAAGATATGAAACGCCAAGCGGCAGCAGATATGAAACGCCAAGTGGCAGCAGATGTGGAACGCCAAGTGGCAGATATGAAACGCCAAGTGGCGGCAGATATGGAACGCCAGGGAGAACTCAAAGGAAAAATCCAAATACTCCTGAAGATGATGCAACGCCGTTTTGGCACCCTTCCAGACTGGGTTGATCAAAAAATAACCCAAGCGGATAGTGCCTCTCTGGATGAGTGGGGTCTCAACATGATGGATGCGCAATCCTTGGATACTGTCTTTTCAGGCCACTCATAACAAACCCCAAGGGCGAACATCCATGCGTTTAATCCGGGCGAAGGGGTTCACCCTATTGGAAGTGGTGATGGTCATCTCGGTGATGGGGATCATCATGGGTGTAGGTGCGCCGGTGATGTTGGCGGGGTATCGCGCTTTTTTTCTCGGTTCCGACATCCAGCAGGTGGACGCCCGTGCGCGGCTCGCCATGGAACGGATGGTTCGTGAACTGCGCGAGGCCAAGGACAGTTCGTTGCCCATGGGGAGACGTCAGGATCTTACTTTCCGTGACAAGAACAATATTTCGGTAACATTCAACTATGTCCCCTACAGCGGTGAAATACGGCGAAATTCCGATATCCTGGCTCAGGGGGTGACGGATAATTGGTTCGATATCAACGAAGGATCACCACACTTGATTAGCTTGGATCTGACCGTCAGTGAAAACGGGCAGACTTTGCAACTTCATTCCGAAGTCACGCCAAGGAACTAGAACATTGGCCGACTCTCACACCCACATGCCGCGAAATAACAAGGACCGGTCTGGACAACGGGCCGGTTCGGTGTTGATGATCACACTGGTTCTGATCATGGTGGGGGGGGCCATGGCCGCCGCTCTGGCGCGGATGATGAGTGATCGGACCCGGACCGTCACCGATAATCTGGCCGCATCTCAGGCGTTGTATCTGGCGGAGACGGGATTGGAAAGGGCGGCCATGCGTCTACGCAACTATTCTGATGAGCTTGTGAAACCCCGCCAACCAGGATGCTGGAAGAATCTCGATGGTCCCTGGGATTCCGGCACCATCACCGTGCGCACCGGAGGGATTGCACGCGGTGATTATGAATCCAGGATCGACTACGATGACAATTCAGGGGATTGGACCCTTTGGGGGACAGGCTATGTCCCCTCCAAGGCCCAACAACAGGGGGTTCGCCAGGTGCGGCGTGTGGTCAATAAGTGCCAATGCATCGCCTCTTTTCCCCCCGTGTATTTGAACCCCGAAGATCAAGAAATCCCGTACATTGGCACTAGTCGCGTTAACAACGTCAACGTACCCAATACAACCTCTGGCCGGGTGATCGACGAGTGTGCGCAAATCTATAAACAGAAGCCCTATTTCACCGAAAATCCCGTTTTTCGCCCGTTTCCAGATGTCGGAGCAACGCCTGGACCCACCACTTGCCCAACATTGTCACTGACCAGCACCACCGACTACGGAACCGTTACCGTTCCCTCAAACAAGTCCAACTGCAAGATCACCTTCGCCCCCGCGTTTCCGTCAAGTGTAAACATCAACACGCTACAGATTGATGGCAAAAATGCCACCATTACCATGACACCGGGACACTATTATATTAGAAATCTTAATATAACGAGAGCTACAACAAAGTTTGTGATAGACACATCACTCCCCAACCCACCGTACACGAATGTCAATCTTCACGTTCAGAACATGACATTTCAATCTGACGATACCATATGGCTCAACGGAAGCAATGATCCCAGCGGTCAAAATCCTAAGGATTTCACCCTATGGCTCCATAACGATGGGGGCGTTGTCCCTCAGGAATTACGGTGGGATAGCACGATACGGATGGCTGGGGTTGTTGTGGTCCAAGAAAATGTCATTTTCCGACCGGCTTGGAATAGAACCCAGATACTCCATGGAGGTATTCTCTCCTGGGGGGGATTGGTTCTGGATTATAATACGGAACTGCGCATCATTTATCAAAATAACGATGCCAAAGATGCAATTTTCAACGTCATAAACGATGATATCAAGCCTGCGGGGACCGATCGTATATCCCCACCGGTGCGAATGGAGGTAGGAAGTTGGAACGAGGTGCGTTAATGGTTTGTCAACGGCAACCCCGGAATGGTCCGGGTTGATTAAGGTATCGCCATGAAATTTAAAATCGCCATGCCGGCGTTTGTCGAGAAAATCCGCGTCGGCTTCGATGAAAAAAATCCCAAGCAACGTTATTTCATCCTCGCCATCGCCCTTATCGTTTCCTTGAATGCTTGGCTGACGTTCCTCTGGGATCCGCACAAACTTGCCATGCAGGCTTCCATCGTCACCACCCAAACGTTGAATGAGGAAATCGATAAACTGCGCAAGGAGGCGCAACTGGTCGCTAGCAAAAAGATTGAAGATCCCAATGCCCTGCGGGCAAAACGGATTGAAGATTTGGTCCGGGAACGTCAAAAACTGTCAGACCAACTTGGAGAAGAGACCGGGGCGTTGATCCAGCCCACCGAAATGGTCAAGGCACTGAAACAATTGCTGGCAACACGACCGAATCTGCAATTGGTCCGTATGACCGCTTCCCACTTTGAACCCATTCAACTGGATTCCGATGATTTAAAAAGCGTCAAAGATGGCGCGGGAAATGCAGGAAAATCCAAAGAGATCGTAAAAAATGAGGGTCCGGCAACCAAACCAGACCCAAAAGAAAAGAAAGATTCTGAAACCAGCCCATCCATGACCCAAGATGCCCCCGTCATCTTCCGTCACGACATTGAATTGGAAATTCAGGCAAGCTTTCTGGAAATGCTCGATTTTTTTAAGGAAATAGAATCCTATCCCTGGGTTTTTTATTGGGATACCCTCCATTTTCAGGGGCGAGATTATCCCAATACCCATGCGACACTTAAATTATTTACCCTGAGCATTGGCAAAGGGTTGGTGGGCGGGTAGAATTAACGACAGTTTCTTGGCGTCGTTTTATTGTTAATAAACGGTATGTAACATGCGCTTACGTCCTTTCTGGGCGGTCACTCCATGGCTGCTGGTACTGGGATCGACCGTCATGGCCGATCAGCACCGCCTGTATGACCCGTCACGACCGCCGGAGGATTTTTTCGTCGAAATGGCAGCCCCGGAGGAAAGTCCTTCGGAACCGTCCTTCGGTGCCGATCAACAAAAATGGAAACTCAACATGGTACGACTGGGTGGAAAAGAGGCACTGGCCATGATCAACGGTCACATCGTCCGTCCTGGAGGGACTATCGACGGCCTACAGATCACCGAAATTACCCTCCGGGGCGTCTCCGGCTTGGCCAAATCCAAACCTGTGCATTTGCAAATGACCGCCCTGAGCGATGGCCTGGGATTGACCATTCGCCCCCATGCCACCCCCACAGCGACCCCTTAATAAGCTGGTCCTGGTACCCTAATGACGACGGCCCCACAAACCGCAATTTTTTCGACATCACCATCCCCATGGTCGCCAGGATCCGTAGGCTTTTTTCGGCTGGTGATTCTGGCAGGTTTAAGCCTTTTATGGGGATGTGTTTCCGATTCTGCCGCCGAGGCTCCCGCGAAAATTGCCCCCGGTACCGCGCTTGAGGCAATCCCAGCCCGTCTCTCCCAAGACCGTCCGGCCCACGACCCTCTAGCCCTCAGCGATGCCGCGATTCCCGACAGCATCAATCAACTGCTATTACCCCCCATCCGCACCGTTCGCAAACCCCTGGAAGACCAGGGCAGAGTGACGAAGGCAGGGAAAACGGGCACCCGCGAGTCGAGCGAACCCCTGCTGGATATCGTCGTCGATGAAACCCCGGCACGCGCCTTTTTTCTGGGATTGGCGGAAGAATCCAAGATGAATCTTATTGTCCATCCCCAGGTTCGTGGCATGGTCACCCTGACCATGCGTAATGCCTCCGTCTCGCAGGTGGTCCAAACCGTCTGCCGTATGTATGACTTTAATTGCGAACCCTCCCCGACAGGCTATTTCATCGGCCCAGCCCGTCTGCTGACGCGGCAGTATCATGTCAATTATCTGCGGGTACAGCGCAAAGGGGTCACACGCACTCAGATTAGTTCCGGTCGCACCAAGACTGCAACATCCACCACCGAAAACAACAATAGCGGCGACCAAACCAACTCACAAAGCTTTCAAACCTCCGGCAGTGAGGTCGTCACCGACCAGAATGCCAGTTTTTGGGAAGAGTTCACCTATTCGCTGTGCGGCGTCCTCGGACTGGGATTTACCCTCCCCGAATCCAGTGGAACGGCAGCACCCATCGCCAGCACCGTCCCTGCCGGTGTTGCGATGCCAACGGCGACACAACTCCCCATGGCGCAGCCCGTGATGGCTTTACCCCAGCCGCCGCCTGTCGCCGGTTCCATTTCGCAATCATTACTCACCTGGAATCCGCAAAATACAGAACGGGTAGTCATCGGATGCGCCGAACAGGATGAACAAGGTAATACGCAATCGGGACGCCGGGTGGTGATTTCGCCCCAGACCGGGAGTGTCATGGTCCGCGCCTACCCTTCGGAACTACGCGAGGTGGAATATTTCCTGGAGCAACAAAAACAGGATCTGGAGCGTCAGGTCATTTTAGAAGCCAAAATTCTGGAAGTGGAATTAAGCGACGGGTTTCAAAGCGGAATCAACTGGAGCATGATTTTGGCGCACCACCGCGACCAAGTCAATCAAATGGCCGTCGGCGGCGGCGGGACGATGATGGGCGATTCCGGGAACAACCCCATGTTCTCCCCCAATACTGCCCTGACCCTGACCCCCGCCGATCTGCCCAATTCACAGAACATTTTGTTTGGCGGCGCATTCGCCACCCGGATGAATCTTTCCGATTTTTCCGCCCTGATCGAACTCCTAGATGCCCAAGGTCAGGTCCACGTCCTCTCCAGCCCCCGAATCGCCACCCTCAACAATCAAAAGGCGGTGATTCGCGTCGGTCAGGACGAACAGTTCGTCACCGATGTCCGCTCCGAGACCTCCGGTACCAGCGTCGTACTGGTACCCGAATTCACCACCTTTTTCTCCGGTATCGCCCTGGATGTCACACCACAGATCAGCCAGGACTATGGAATCATGCTCCACATCCATCCCACCGTCAGCCAAGTGACCACCGATGAAAAACAGATCACCCTGGGTTCAGCCACCCAAACCTATCCCATGGCCCTAAACCGGGTGCGCGAATCGGACAGTATGGTCCATGCCGCCAACGGCGAGGTGGTGGTCATCGGTGGGTTGATGAAAGACTTTTCCAACAAACGCAACGCTGGAGTCCCTTTTCTCAAGAATTTGCCCGTGGTGGGTAACCTATTCACCAACCAGGAGAAAGTGGAAAAGAAGACCGAATTGGTCATTCTCATGCGCCCGGTCATTGTCGAAGCGGGCAACAGGGCTTGGGAAGAAGACATGGATCGTCTGGAGCGTCGCCTCCCCCCGGAAATGCCGGGGCTGCTCAGAGGGATAGCCCAATGAGTGAAAAACGTGACAGCGATGGTGGGGACAGTCGCGAGAAAAATTCTTGGCTGTTGTCTTGCGTCGGGACATGGTACGCTGTGGCCGATTGTCGCCCTGACTCTAAGGAGATGTCCCCGTGAGTGTGACCAGTGTGCTTGACACGTTGGCGTATACCAAAAAGTTAAAATCGGTCGGATTCACCGACGAGCAAGCAGAGGCCCAGGCCGAAATTATCGTTGGATTGATGGAAGAACGGCTTGCAACCAAGTTGGATATTGAACTTGTCCGGCACGATACCAAGGAAATAGAAGCCACGCTTAAGCGTGATATCAAGGAAATGGAAGTCGCTCTGAAACGCGATATCGAGCTTGTCAGGCATGATACGAAGGAAATGGAAGTTGCCCTGAAGCGCGATCTGGAGACAATAAACGTCGCTCTGAAACACGATATTGAATTTGTCAGGCGCGACATGAAGGAAATGGAAGTTGCCCTGAAGCGCGATCTGGAGGAAATGAGAGTTGGTCTGAAGCACGATATGGAGAAAATGGAAGCGGCTCTTAGGCACGATATGGAGGAAATGAGAGTTGGTCTGAAGCACGATATGGAGAAAATGGAGGCGGCTCTCAGGCACGGTATCAAAGAAATAGAAGCAGCCCTCAAGCGTGATATTGAGCTGATAAGAAACGATATGAAGTCTTTGGCAACAAAAGAAGACTTAAAAGGTTTTGCAACAAAAGAAGACTTGAAAGCTCTGGCAACAAAAGAAGAGATGAAAGAAACCTTGAAGGCTTTTGCAACAAAAGAAGACTTGAGAGATCTTGAGTTAAGAATCACCCTCCGTTTTGGTGGAATGCTGGCGGCCTCGGTGGCCGTGGTGACGGCGCTGGTGAAATTGCTGTGATCCCCCTGGGGGATGTGAAGGAGTAGGCAACACCATGTATCGAACCCATTTTGGCTTGAAAGAACTCCCCTTCCAGATTACCCCCGATACCGATTTCTTGTTTTTCAGTTCCGCCGCCCAAGAAACATTGAACGTCGCCATGGTGGCCCTCTCGTTTGGTGAAGGGTTCGTTAAAATTACCGGCGAGGTGGGAACGGGGAAAACCCTCCTGTGCCGCAAACTCCTGGCCCTCCTGGGCGAACACAACTTTGTCACCGCCTACCTGATCAACCCCATGATGAAACCGGAAGATGCCTACAAGGCGTTTGCCGATGAGCTGGGCTTAAGTGCCTATGACGCGACCCGTGGATTCCAACATTTTGTCAAGCAGATTACCGAACGCCTGATCGAACTCAAACAACAAGGGAAAAATGTCGTCCTGCTCATTGATGAAGCCCAGACCCTGGCGGATGAAACCTTGGAAGCCATTCGACTCATGACCAATCTGGAGACCGAAAAGCAAAAGATTCTCCAAGTGGTGTTGCTGGGGCAACCGGAGTTGGATCACCGTCTGGAAAGCCAATATAATCTGCGACAACTACGGCAGCGCATTACCTTTTCCAGTTTTCTCAAACCGTTGACATCCCAAGAGATTCGCAATTATTTAAACCATCGTCTGCACATTGCCGGTTATCAAGGACGAGAGATCTTCACCGCCCGCGCCATACAGCGAATCCACCGTACCAGCGGCGGCATCCCCCGCCTAGTCAACATTCTGGCCAATAAAAGCCTGATGGTCGCCTTTGGCAAAGGGGTATACGTCGTCGATACCTGGCATGTCGCCGCCGCCGTCGCCGATACCGAGGGGTTAATCCCATCGGGCCTCAAAGGGACGATCAAACGTTGGCTGCCGCGATTGACATCCACCCGTTCCAACTATCCCTCCGCAGCGGTTCTGGTGGCAGGGTCTCTTCATGCTCTCGGTATGGGCACTGGGTTATGAGCCTGATCAATCAACTGCTGGTGGATCTGGACCAACGACAGGCGCGGCTCACGGGCCACTCCAATCTCTTCTCCCTGAGGATCTCTCCCCCCGGCATCCAGCCCCTGGAATCCCCGGATGAACGCCGGTATTCCAGGCGGACACTCGCCGGTATTTCGCTTCTGATCCTCCTATCATCCACTCTTTTTTTTACTTGGTTTCATACCCAAGGACTCCCCTTCCTCAAACGACATCTGACAACCCAGGAAAGAGAGGAACAACCCCCAACCCGGCCCACACCGCCCCTGACAGCCGATTCGGCGCAAACGCCCCTCACCACTCCAGGTGCCGCTCTAAGCCCCGTAACCATTGTTCCCCCTGAGGCACACAGCGTCATGGCCCCGCTCGTCGTCGAAGAGGTATCGGTAACCCCATCGGGGACCGTCGTTGTCCCCAATTCGCAACCGTTGCCCCCGCCCCAGGAAAAACCCATTCCCCCCCTCTCCCCCGTCAATCGTGGGAATGTGCCATCCATCGGACTATCCGCCGCCATCAAAAAAACACAACCCGATCCTCTGATCCTCAAACCATCACAGGTCATCGCCAGTCTGCCCAACGTCCGCCCCCTCCGTCGCCCCACGGCCAGAGCTGCCGCTCCCAGCACGATCAAAAACACCATCCGTAATAATATCAGCCAAATCGCCACCGTCGGCCTGGAAAACCCTGACGCCGCTGTCCAACTTCCCTCCATGGGGATGAAACTCACCCGTTCCAAACCATCCCTCGCGGAAGACTCCGAGACCGTCGTACCGCTTCAAAAAACCCAATCATTGACCTGGGCACGGACCTTGTTGGAAGATGGTCAATGGGAGGAGGCGGAAAAGGTGATCCGCAGCCAAGTCGCCAAAGAGGGCGAATCCGCTACAGCCCTGGGAATGATGGCGGTCCTGGAACAAAAACGGGGGAATCTGGAAACGTCCAATCGCTACTACAACCGTCTGCTGCGCATGGAGCCGGATCAATACCGCTGGTGGTTGGGTATCGCGATGAATATGGATCAGTCCAAACGAAAAAGCGAAGCCATCTCCTTTTATAAACATGTATTAAAAATGGAACGTGTGGAAGATCAAGCCTCCCTGTTTGTTCAGGAACGGCTCCGGGTTCTGGAGACCGGAGCGTCAGCCAAATCATCCCGTTGATCAAGGCCATGGAAACCCAACCTGCACAACTACCCACAGCCCGTCGCCCCAAATTGGGTGATATGTTGGTGGAAGCCAATATCATCTCCGCCGTACAACTGAAAAGTGCGTTGGAATATCAGCACGCTCACGATGTCAAGTTGGGTGAGGCCTTGGTTGCACTCAACTTTCTGACAACCGATGCCCTCACCGATTTTCTGAACAATCAACGCAAATCCCTCATGATGGGTGATCTCATGGTCAAGGCCGGAAAGATCACGTTTCAGCAACTTCAGGAGACTCTCAAAGAACAAAAACGCTCTGGATCGCGGTTTGGCGAGGCGTTGGTCACCTTGGGATTTCTGAGCGAATTGGGCTTTGCCCAATTTTTTGCCAAACATATCGGCGTCACCTGCCTGGATTTGAGTACCATCAACATCGAAGAAACCACCGTCAAAATGATGGATGAAGAGGCCATCCGCCGTTTGCGTGCCATCGCAGTCAAACGGGCTGGCGGAGGTGTCCTGGTGGGGATGGTGGATCCAACCGATCTTTTGGCCTATGACGAGGTATGCCAATCCCTGCGCCGTCCGGTGGAAGTGGGGTTGATCCTGGAAAAACAAATGCGCCAGGTGTTGGATCAGGTCTTCCGAAAAACCGGGGAAATCCAGGGATTGATGCAGGAACTTGGCGAAGAGATGAACCGCAATCGCCTGGATCTTAACCAATTCGTCAAGACGGAGATGGTCCAGGACGCCCCGGTCGTCAAGATTTTACAAACCTTATTTGAAGATTCTCTGCGACAAAATGCTTCCGATATCCATATTGAACCGGGGCAATATGTGTTGCGTATCCGCAAACGGATCGATGGGGTTTTACACGAACAGATCATCCGGGAAAAAGGGGTGAGCGTACCGCTGTTGTCTAAACTGAAACTCATGGCCGGGCTGGAGATTTCCGAACGCCGTCTCTCCCAGGGAGGCCGTTTCAGCCTGAAGGTGGGAGATCTGGATGTGGATGTCCGCCTCTCCACCATGCCGACGGAAAATGGTGAAAGTGCCGTATTGCGGCTACTCAACCAATCATCGGGATTGACACGGCTCAACCGTACCGGCCTTGCGGAAGATGCCGTCAAGCGCATTGATCAATGGATCCACAAACCCCACGGTCTGGTGTTGGTGACCGGCCCCACCGGCTCGGGAAAATCGACCACCCTCTACGCCGCCCTGAATGAACTCAACACCCCCGGCAAGAAGATCATCACCGTCGAAGATCCGGTAGAATATCGCCTGGATCGGATCATCCAGGTTCAGGTCAATCCCAAAATTGGATTGACCTTTGCGAGTGTCCTGCGCACCGTGTTGCGCCAGGATCCCGATATTGTTCTGGTGGGAGAAATGCGCGACGAAGAGACGTGCGATATCGCCATTCGGGCCGCCCTGACGGGCCATTTGGTCCTCTCCACCCTCCATACCAATGATGCCGTCTCCACCGTCATCCGCCTGTTTGAAATCGGTGCCCGTGGCTTTGCCGTCGCCTCTTCCTTGATCGGTGTCGTCGCGCAACGGTTGGTACGAAAGATTTGTCCCAACTGCGTCGAACCCTACACCCCCTCCGTCCAGGAACAGGCGTGGATCGATGCCATGGCCCCCAATCTGACCCAGGTTCCTTATCATCGTGGCGTCGGTTGCGCACAATGCCACCAAACCGGGTATACCGGTCGTCAGGCGGTGGCGGAAATCTTGGAGATCGACACCGAATTGGCCGGACGTATTCGCCGCGAAGATTCCGCAGGGTTTGAAGAGGTGGCGACCGCCAATCCCGCCTATATTCCCCTGGCCCTGCGAGGACTTATCCTGGCCTCCCAAGGACGAACCACCCTTTCAGAAGCCATGCAACTGGCAGGTGAGGCCCATTGAACAGACGTATCGCGCCATGAAAATTTATTCATTTATTGGCCGGGATCGGGATGGAAAAAAAATCAGCGGTGAAATGCCCGCCGACTCTCCGTCTGTCGTCGCCGAACAATTGCTCAAACGCAATATCCAACCATTGGAAGTTAAAGTCGCCACCAGCAACCTTGGCCAAGGGTTGATGGACGAGCTTTTTGGGCAAAATCCTCCCAAAACCGATGATTTGGTCTTGATGTCCCGACAATTGCAAACCCTCGTCCGTGCCGGTATCCCCATGGTTCGCGCCATCCACGGCGTGCAGGGGGGATCACGCAACCCCATGCTCCAAAAAGCCTTGAACCAAATCGCCACCGCCCTGGAATCGGGCCAGGATCTCTCGCGTGCCATGGCGTCACACCCCAAAATTTTCAGTACCCTTTTCGTCAACATGGTCCGGGTCGGCGAATCCACCGGACGCCTGGATGAAGCCTTTGGCCAGCTCTATCATTACATGGAAGTGGACAGTGCCACCCGTAAACAGATTAAATCGGCCTTACGCTATCCCGCCTTTGTCATGTCGGGGATGTTTGCCGCTCTGTTCGTCATGACCTATTTTGTGCTACCCAACTTTTTTGGATTTTTTAAATCATTCAAGATGGAGTTGCCCTGGCAGACCAAATTGTTGATGGCCACCTCACAATTTACCCTGAACTATTGGTATCTCATCCTGATCGCCCTGGTGGCCGGGGTCTTGGGATTTACCTCCTATATCAAAAAAACCGATGGCAAACTTTGGTGGGATCGCACCAAATTCAGCCTCCCCGTAGTTGGTGATATCATCAAACGGGGAACCCTGGCCCGGTTTTCCCGCTCCTTTGCCATGTCTTCCAAATCGGGCGTCCCCATCCTGGGGATTCTTGAATCGGTGGCCCATGCGGTAGACAATGCCTATGTCGCCAAAAAAATCTGGGAAATGATGATCGCCATCGAACGCGGCGAAAGCTTGGTCCAAGCTTCCTATGCCACCCAACTCTTCCCCCCACTGGTGATTCAAATGTTGTCCGTTGGCGAGGAGACCGGGAGCATGGACCAGATGATGGATGATATCGCCTCCTTTTATGAACGCGAAGTGGAATACGATGTCAAGGCCCTGAGCAGTGCCATCGAACCCATCATTACCATCGTCATGGGGGTGATGATCGCGATTCTGGCCATGGGGGTGTTTCTCCCGTTGTGGGATTTGGTCAAAGGGGCGAAGGGATAAGGCGGGCATGAACAGTATTTTACAAAGATTTTTGAGGAAAAAAACCATCGATGACGCCCAAGTGGGGGTCTCCTGGGATGATACGGGTCTTTCCATCGCCCTGGCACGAGGGTTGACGCAGGATACCCCCATGATCGAACTGTTTGAACATATCCCCTGGGAAGAGGGGACAGGGCGTTCCCTGACACTCAACAGTCTGGCCAAAGCACATCAGATACAAAGAATTCCATTTGTCTACTGCCTGGATATGGATGCCTATGCCCTGTTTCCCAACGATGCCGCCGATGTCCCACTGGAAGAATTGGCCCAGGCGATGAAATGGACAGTCCGTGATCGCCTCGATTTTTCGGTCGAAGAGGCGGTCGTCGATTGTTTTTTCATCCCCGATCCCATCCGTGTCTCCTCCCAACGCAAAGTCTACGTCGCGGCAGCCCATAAAACTGATGTGCAAAAATGTCTGGATGTTTTCCGCCCAACCCGCCTGGAACTCAAAGCGGTGGAAATCACCGAACTGGCGTTGAACAATATCGCCTCCTTTTTACCCGAAAGCCCCAAAGGGCTGGCATTACTCTATTTTCCACCGACCGGCGAGTGGGGCTGTCTATTGGTTGCGCGGGGTGGTTCGCTGTTTTTGGCCCGCCGGGTCGCCGCCATGAGCATGGATGCCCTGGAACTGGGAATCGATCCGGGTCGCGCCATGGCCTCCGATGTCCAACGCTCCCTCAATTATGCCGAATCTAATTTTTTTCACCAGCCCGTGGAAATTCTTTACCTGGTCGCCATGCCCGAAACTGATGAGATGCTGCGCAACTCCCTGGCCACCCATCTGAATGTACGGATCAAATCATTACAACTGGACTTTTTGTTCAAGACGGCCATACCCTCGGATGAGACGACATTTATCCTGGGATTGCCCGCTCTAGGGGCGGCACTGCGCAGTGTGGAGGTGGCAGAATGAGTCGGCCACGCATCAATCTTTATGATCCGACCGTTTTTCCCACCACCCACGATTGGTTGGATGCCACCAAAGCCTTTTGGATCGTTCTGGCTATGGCCTCCGTTTTGGGGTTGGGGACCGTTGCGGTATTGATCCAAAAGTTCACGGTGTCACGCACGATTTCCACCCTCCAAGAACAAAAACAAGCCCTTGAACAGGTCATGAAAGATTTTGAAGATCGGAGTCATTTTGCCGGCCCTGACGCCGAACAGATCCAGGAACAGGAACAATTGGAAAAAGATATCAAGGTCAAAAAACTGGTGTTGGAACTGCTTTCGGGTCATCGTGTCGGCAATCGTGATGGTTTTTCCGGTTTTTTTGCCGATCTGGCCCGCAGTCCCCATCCCCGGTTGTGGTTGACTCAGATTCAACTGCTGGATGGAGGACGCGATATCGTCATTGTTGGGCGGACGTTGGCACGGGATGATATCTTTCATTTTTTTCAATCTTTGTCGGAGAGCAAGATCTATAATGGTCGGGAGTTTCAATATTTCCAAATGGCCAATATCCCTTCCCCTCCCGCACGGCAGCAACCCCAGATTCGGTTTGGTTTTGGAAATCGTCTGGAAGCCTTGCAAGAAGTTTGGGAAGCGGACATGTCCGAGGCCGAGATCCAAGCGGCCAAGAATGGTGATATCGAACTGCCTACCCCATTGAACGAACAGTTGGACGCAGCCAAAAACCGCCCCAACCCCCTGGCACTGATCAAAGAACTTATGGGACAGGGAGACAAACCGTGAGCCGTTTGTTCAAAGCACTCAATGAACTGGATGCCCGTAAGCGTCTCTCCAGGGAAATCTCCCTGGAAACAGATGCCGCAGACTCACCCCCCGATCCGCATCGGGAGACCCCATCCACGACCCAAACGACACCCCCTCTGAGCAAAATTTTACCGGTGATCATGGTTTTAGCCATGGCTACGGCGGTTTTCTGGTGGCTTCCCCTTTGGCCCACCGTACCAGAGCTGAAACAAGCAGTATCCACCCATATCCCTTATCTAGCCCGCTGGTTTGGCTCCCCTCCGGCCCAACCCGTGGCATCACCCACAATCGTCACGGCGGCGCAACCCCCTGTTTCCACCAACCCTGTCACCGCCGAGTCATCGCCCCAGCAGCCCCCACCCCAGGCGGCCATCACCGTACCGCAACCCAAACCGGAGCCCACTCCGCCACTCACCATGGCCCATTTGGCACCGTCGGAAACGCCAGACATCGAAACCATGCTGGCCAAAAAAGCCCTCAATTTTTTCCTCCCCAACGATGATGGCAAACACGCCATCCCTAGAGACCATCCCCCAGGTGCTTCCGCAGACGATCCCCAGGGAAATCCCTCACCCAAGGTGTCGCCGCCCCCCGCCACGGCACCCATCCCATCTCCACCCCAAGATTCAATGTCCTCCGACACCCGCGAACGGGTTGGAAAACAACGCGATCATTCCGCCGGGACTCGCCATCAAGAATCCAAAGAAAACCAAACGGATACACAAACTTCCCTCACGCCCGCCAAAAGGGCAACCCCAATACCCACCCCAGCCCCCTCAGCGGAAGGGATCACCCTGAAAGCGGAAGAATCCATCCAAAGCCTCCGTGCCCTAGCCCTAGCACGTCAGGCTTTGGCCAGCGGTGATATTTTCCGTGCCGACGCCGAGCTTGCCAAGGTAGACCCCGCCATGCACGAAGAGAGTGATTATCTTGGCACCCTGGCCGCCTTGGAAAGCCGCCGTGGTGCCGCGCATCGGGCCATCGGCCTGTATCAACAATTAACCCTCCGAGAACCCCTCCTAAGCCAATGGTGGTTGGGGTTGGCCATCGCCCACGACCGGATGAATCATGGGGCCGATGCCCTGCGGGCGTATCGTCGGGCACTGCACGATACCCACCTCACCAATGATGCCGTAGACTTTATCCTGGGAAGAATTACACTTCTTGAACGCTATAATCATTGATTCGAAGCCTATCCTGAAAAACTCCATCATGGGGGGCAGTCTGTGAATAACACCCGAGTATTGGTCGTCGATGATGATCAGGATCTTCTTGTTTTTTATCGCGTGCTGTTACGCCCCCTACAACCCAAGGGGCGATCTCATCTGGAGGCGTTCGTCAACGCCCCAGTCCGGGATGCCCCCCCCCAGGCCGGTTTTTGCGGTCGATACTGTCGATCAGGGACAAGATGCCATCCTCCTGGTGCAAAAGTCGGTCGTGGAAAACCAACCCTATGCCATCGCCTTTGTCGATATGCGTATGCCTCCCGGCATCGATGGCCTGGAGACGGCACGACGCATCCGCGCCGTGGATGACCGTATCACCATCGTCATCGTCACCGCATTTTCCGACCGTTCCCTGGACGAGATTCATAACATGCTCCAGCACGATATTTTGTTTATCCGCAAGCCGGTCACCCACGATGAAATTTTACAACATGCCCGCAACGCCTGCATCGCCTGGGATGAAAAAAACCAGGAACGGGTAGAACAACAAACCCTGCGTAAACGGATCGATTCCCTGGATCTGAACAGCACCTACCTGCTTGATATCATCAGCAGCCTCAGCGAAGGGGTCATCTTGTGCCGCCCGAACCGGGAGATTCTATTTTTAAACCATGCGGCGGTCCGCATGGCGGGGGGACGTGTGGATCCATGGCTCAACCGCCCGGTGGATCCATTGTTCCCCAAGGCGGATGTCCGTGCGTTTTTTGAAGCGATCATCGAATACAATGAAAAACCCGATCATCTACCCTGGGTTATGGCAAACACCACCGCCGAACCCGAACGCGCAGTCCTGGTGTCGGGATCGGTTTTAACCACATCCTACGGAAACGTCCATTCGGTATTGATGGTGATCAACGATCTGGATCTCCTGCGCAAACCTATGCAGTCCAGCGGTCAATGACAATAACCATCCCGGAGCGTCCAGGGGCATCGTCATGATATTTCACCCATCCCATCCGACACGGACCACGCTGACGCACTGGCTGTTTACCTCCAAACTCCAACATATCGTCATCCCTTTGGTCGTCATTGTCGGATCATGGTTAAGTATTTTTTATTTTTTCTACCTGGATCAGGAACGTCAAAAGGATGCGGACCAGTTATATCTCCATATCATGCGCGAGATGGACGACTTACTTCACAACCAAGTTGACCAATTCAACACCTTGCTTCAAAGCGTCAGCGGCCTCTATGACGCCTCGGAACATGTTACTCTTCAGGAATTTCATCAATTTGTCACCCCCTTATTGACCCATCATGGTGCCCCCCTCACGTTTATTGCCTGGGTTCCCAGCTATCATCCCCTCATATCCAATGCCCATGGCACTCATTTTTTTCCCGCCTACGTCCAACCCGAAGGTGGCCTTGGCACGTTGCAGGAAAAAGATTGGAATAGGGATCCCGTATTGCGTCGATCCATGATACAAGCGGCCCGGGAACACCGCATGGCTGTGACCCAATGCATTTCCGGCCTGGATGTTGGCACCGATGAGGGGTGCCATGCCGTATTCCTGTTTCCAGTTTACGACCATCAGGCCGCCGGTAACGATTCTGACGCCCCTCCTCTGTCGGGATTTATCGCGCTGGGCTTGAAGCTGGAACACTGGTTTTCCCGTCTTGTCCCCCGCGACCATGCCCAGCAAATGAGTTGGCTGCTCACCGACATCACCGACCCCGCCGCGATCCACCCCCTCCTGAGTCATGATGCCGACGCCGATGAAAAAATAACCATGGCCCAATCCGTTCGGAAGAATATCCCCCCCCTTCCGAAGTACATCCACCAAACCGATATCCCCATTGGCGGCAATCTTTGGCGGTTGACCAGTATGCCCAAACCGGGATTTTTTACAAGACCGCCGTTATTGCACTGGTTTTTTCTGGTTTCGGGCATCTTGATAACCGCCATGATTTCCCTGTATCTTATTGGTATCAGAGAATTTATCAAAAAAATTACCCGTGAAAAGGCCTTTTCTGACATGCTGTTTGCCACCGAGTTGAACGGAAAACTGACCTTCAACCAGGATCTGTGCATTACCAGCATCAATCGGCAGTTGGCCCCATTTATGGCAAACCGGGGACGCGAACTCATCGGTTGTCGTCTGGATGCGGTGGAAGAATTTTGCCACATCAAAGGCTTTATGACCTCATGTCAGGAGACAATGCGCCACGGCCAGGAAGGTTTTCTCAGCCAGATCAACTGGGGGATGGTTACGGGAAAAAATACTTTATATTTTGACATCACCATCAGCCCCATCGACGATGGGATGGGCCGCAAAGTCGGCGGTTTGGTGACACTGCACAATGTCAGCGAGCATGTCATTCTCAATCGACAACTCCGATTGGAAAGAGACATGACACGCCGCTATCTGGACATGGCCGATGCCATCATCATTGTCTTGGATCTACGGGGGCATATCCATTTTATCAATCAAAAGGGACTCAGGATTTTAGGTTATACCAGCCAAGAGTTGATGGGAAAGAATCTGGCCCAGCATCTCATCCCCGAACACTGGCGTCCAGAAATGGTCAAAACCCAAGAACGTGTTTTGAATGGGAATTCCAAGAAGAACCTTCCGGTTCACACCCAGATTTTCACCTTGACAGGCCTCATGCGGACCATCGCTTGGCGTATTGGTCCGATGACGGACGATCAGGGGGAGATGAATGGTATGCTGTGCGTCGGTGAAGATGTGACCTTTCAGGTACGGACCGAACAACGACTTCGGCGCAGTGAAGCGCGTTTTCGGATGATGGCCAGCACCGCCCAGGATGCCATCATCGAGGTCAACAAAGAAAACATCATCCTGTTTTGGAATAACGCTGCGGAACAAATGTTTCAGTATTCCGCCAAAGAGGCCATCGGCAAGAATCTGCATCAACTGGTCGTTCCTGGACCTATGTTAACACAGGCAAATCGTTCTTTTGCCCATTTCTTTGGATTCAACAGGAAGATTGAACCGGGCAAGGTCTACACACTCAATGCCAAACGCAAGGATGGCCAGGAATTTCCGGTAGAACTTTCGTTAAGTCTCATCGATCAGGGAGAGGATGATCAGCGGGTTGTCGGCATTGTCCGTGACGTTACCGAGCGTAAGCGATTGGAAGAGCAGGAGCGATTTGCCTCTTTTCAAGCGGGCGTCGCTGAGATGAGTGTTTCGGTCATCCACAATATTGGCAATGCGATCATGAGTCTTTTGGGCCGGGCGGAGGATATAAGCCAGATCAGTGAGGAATTGGAACGTTTAGCGACGCTGTTTGCCCAAGTCAAGCCCATGGCGCAGAAACAGACGGATCGCGGGATCGACCCACGCATGGTACTCGATCAGGTGATGATGGTCATCGATGAGGTGAGCGACGAATTAAAAAACTTGGCGTCTGGGAGGTTGGTCATCCATGTCACCTATTTGCGTGAGGCGGCCCAACATGTCCGCGACATCATCCGCATTCAACAGGAATCCAGTCATTATACTCTGAAAGAAAGATTTATTTTCGAGGATTTGATCGACGATTGCCGGGTGATGCTTTTGGACCTGTTAACCCAGAGCAACATTCAATTTTCCATCAACCAAGGGCCGACGGTACGTGAAGTGACATTGCCCCGTGGACAGACGTTGCAGATGATGATCAACCTAGTCAAAAACGGTTGCGAGGCGATCAATGATCCCAACCATATCCGCCGGGAGCCTGGGCACATCGAGGTTTCGTGGCACCAGGATGGAGAGGAATGGCTGGAAATCAGCATCACGGACAACGGAATTGGACTCAACGAAGAACAAAAATCAACCCTTTTTTCCTATGGTGTCAGCAGCAAATCGCGGGGTTCGGGATTTGGCTTGCACTCGTGCGCCAATTTTGTGCAGCACCTTGGGGGGACGATCACCTGCCACAGCGACGGTCCAGCCGTTGGTCCCCGTTTTGTCGTTCGCCTTCCCCTTGCCAAGACACTACCCGATGTGGAGATACGATGAATCCCAAAGTAGCTACGTTTGCGTCAAGTCAATAAGACATTTTTTTTCTCAGTGCAGCAATGGCATTCAGGGTCTCTTTGGCATTGTAGTTTGTGACAAAATTTTCGTAGAGTTGCCAGTAGACCTCTTTATTTTTGAGCGTTTTGTGGAAACGTTCCAGCAGACCCAACTGAGTCGGCGTTCGATACTGTATGCGAACATGTTGGAAATCGTCGCAGATGAACTCCTGGAACCTTTTGGCTAGAAACGATGTGCCATTGTCCGTGACCAGGAAGGGACGACGGGGCAGCAATTCAAACAACTTGGCTGCTTGGTACAGTTCCGCTGCTCTTGGCCTTGGCTTTTGTAGTAAACCCAATAGTTTGAAAATGCGATAAACCATCTTCTTGCCGACTTGGATCTCTTGCCGACGACAAACGATGGTAATCCTCTTATAGCCCCACATTGGAAACATCTCGGCCACCGATTTAACGGCCTCCAACAGCTCAGCATCTATGGGTTTTTCTACTGGGCCTCGTTTACGCTGCTGCTCTGGAGGAATTTGCTGGTAATACCCGGAAGATGTCGAAATCCCAATCCAGTGCAGCACCTGGCTTAAACGGGACTTTGGTTGAGATTTGATCATGACTGTCACTTCTTCCCGGAGTTTGTCATCAACGGCAAGGCGTCCGCTTTTTTTTTTAATATCCGGTTGGCAATGGTGATCTCGCCAATGACGCGATCCCTCTCTTCTACAGCCGCCTCCAACTCCGCCAACCGAGTAGCTTCAGCACGCTTCTGGTG
>PEAO01000144.1 GCA_002753615.1 Magnetococcales bacterium DCbin2 | reverse complement strand
TTCTAGCTTTAAGCTTTTGATTTAAAGTCAAAAACAAAGTTAAAAGCGAAGAATGGAAACCTTTTTGTTTTAATTCAAAAACAAAACCCTGGGGGCAATCCCCCAGACCCCTTTTTTCTTTCAATAATTTTATGGGAAGGGCTGAACAGTTACTCCAGGTTTAAAATTGAAAATATAAAAACTCGCTGGGTGCGTAAATAAAACTGATCGCAGAAATAAACAAACATACCAATCCCAGAGCAAAGATCGGGTTGGGTTGCCAATTGGGAAAAATGCGTGGTCTCCTGGCCCGCTCCTGGAGATAATGCTCAAGAAGGGTCATATGATGAGACATGAATTCCACCGTATTGGGGAAAAACCAGACGATGATCCATAACCCGATAATAAAAATCCATTGCTTGTAGCCAAACTCTCCCAGAAAAAAATCCCAGAACCGATCCGAAAAATGCAAAATCCCCCCCCACTCCGGGAAGAACTGGCTCCACCCCAAAGGCAACAAAATACCATGGAATCCCAACATTCCCTGTAACAGCGTAAAAGCACCTTGAAACGTTTCTGCGCGAAAAAATACCCATGCAACCACAACCGCCAAAAAAGTCAGCAACCGGGCACCCCATTCCCGTACAGAACGAAACCTGTTGAATCGCATAAACAAAAATTTTCTTTTGATGCCACGCCATGCATGATTGACAATCAGGTAGAAACCGTGGAGAACCCCCCAAAATATAAATGTCCAACCGGCCCCATGCCAAAGGCCACCAATGATCATCGTCAACATAAGATTGCGATAGCGTGCATAACCATGCCGTCGATTGCCGCCCATGGGAACATAAAGGAAATTTTTTAAAAATCTTGACAAGGTGATGTGCCAACATTGCCAGAAATCAACGATGCTCGTCACCTTGTATGGGGAAAAAAAGTTAATGGGCAATTGAAATCCGAACAACAGACCCAACCCGACGGCCATATCAGAGTAGCCGGAAAAATCAAAATAGATCTGAAAGGTATACGCCAATGCGCCACCCCAGGCTTCGACCAAATGCAACGGATGCCATTGCTCCGCTTGCAAAAACACCGGAGTGGCATATTCGCCAATCCGATCAGCCAGCATCACCTTTTTAAAAAGTCCCATCACAAAGAGAGTCCAACCGACCGCCCATTGGTCAAACCGAAATACATGAAATTTCTTCTCGACCGCCTGGGGCAACAACTCCCAGTGCTGCACGATAGGCCCGGCAATTAAATGGGGAAAAAAAGCGACATAAAAAAAATAATAATCGATGGAGTGTTCAACCACCCCCCCCTTCCAGCGATCTTTCAGATAACCAATCTGCTGAAAGGTAAAAAATGAAATGGCCAAGGGGAGAGCCAAAGATTCCAAAGACAGTTTTGTCCCTGTCATGGAATTGATATTATCGATGAAAAAATTAAAATATTTATAGTAGGCCAGCAGTGACAGGTTACCGATGACGCCAATGATAAACAAACCTTTTGTTTGACCAGAAGATAGAGAAACATGCAGAAATTTGGATCGTTGCAAACCAAGGCCCACCATGTAATTCAACAGAATAGAACAAAGGAGTATCGGTAAATTCCAGGGATTCCACCAACCATAGAAAAAAAAAGATGCCAATGTCAGCCAGCCCAGAGCTAAGCGATATTCCAGCCGCCAAGAGATCCACTGGTAGACGATAAACGTCACCGGCAAGAAAATGAAAATAAATTCATATGAATTAAAGAACACAGTCCCATCCCTTATTTTCGATTGAACGGTTCTTCCCGCAAAACCTGAGCCAACTGCCCAGCAACAAAACGTCGTCCCGTCTCATCCAAGTGTTCACATGCTTCATGTTGATCGGTAAAATGCTCCGGGGGAAGTTGATCGACCATATTCAAAAATGGAACCCCCATGTCGGTCATCAAGGTTTGAATGACTTGTACATTTTCCAAAACAATCCTGCGAAACGCCGGACCGACAAACCGTTCGCCATCCTGCATGTTGATCGGGGTGATATAAACCAATATTTTTTGATTGAAACGACGTGTTTTGTGAATCATCTCAATCAGAGACTGCACAAATTGATGACTTGGGTCCAACCGGTACAGATAGTGATAGATAAACTTGATGCGCAAAACATCGCGAAACTGTTCTTTCTTGTGGGGAACACATTCCAAATTTTTTGGCAACGTCATCCGTTCATCATGAAGTTTACGGCGTGGCCCCAAATCATAACCGGGATAGACAACGGTTTGGTTGCGCCATGCCTCCATTTCCAAGTCCAATGCTTTGGTAAACCGATACATCCAAACCAGAAAATAATCGAACGGGTGACTGTCGCCAAATTTGATTCGGATCAACGCGCGCTCAAGATTGTATTGATAAGAGGGACGCGATGACCACTCTTCCGAATAAGAGCGCAGATTGATGGGAACAATAATGATTTTTGGAGGGGATTCAATACCCGTGGTGACAGACAACAAATCATTAAAAACAAGTGGCGTCGAGGATGTATAGGGAGAAGCGGCCAAACGGGTATTGGGCAAAGCTGCGGTCAACAATTCATCGATGGTCGCGGAGCCGGTGTCACATTTTTTTTTACGTGTTGCACGCATGACAGAATCACCGAACAATACCATATCTGGATTTTGTTCGCGGATCGTTTTGACCAGTTCTCTACCCAAACGTGGAACATCGGACAACATCGGCGTTAATAGAAGGATGCCAACCCAGGATAATACCATCCCTGCGAAAAACGTAAGAAGATAAATCTTGAATGACCGGTAATGGCCCGTCATACCTTGGTCTCAATGCCCAACGGTGGCCAATACGGAAAACCCACGATCCGCAATGACTTCACCGGCCAAGGGGATGGATTGTTCCTTCAGAAAATCAAAACGGGTCGATTTGGTTATTCCAGGCCTGTCACCACGCAAGCTGTCGAGATAAGTCAACGCAAGCCCCTGCTTCCAGGGCCAGAGTAAATCGGTTTTTTCCTCTCCCAGACGCATTCCCATCAGTTGCGTCTCCTTTCCGTATTCCTGGACCATTTCCATCTCGGCACCCCCAGCCAACGACAGGGCTTTTGTCGTCACCCAACCGGACCATTTTGACGGCAGCTTGAACCGATCCCATACCACGACCGTCCCATGATCATCCCGCCCTTTCAGGGCGATCATCGCCTCTTCCTTGCCATTACCGAATAAAAAACGAATGTGATCTCTCCGTGGTTCGTCGCCGAGATAGCGCACATGCAGATTCGCCCGGTCGATCCATAATCGACCCGTACTGGGAATGGCGGGATTCTTGAAAACCAGATGACTGATCTGAGCCGAGGAGATCACAGACCGCCGATCCTGATCATTGGCAGGAAGAAGATCCCCCATAAGGGCACCACAGCGCATGGCACCAGACACGAAGTAGATCCCCATCGCTTCTCGATTGCCGTACAAAACACGACGACAGGGAGATTCCCCATTGAGAAGAAGGGAAACCTGTCCTTCATCAAAGTCATAATTGAAACGATCTATTTTATAGTGTTGCTTTTTGAAGATAATCCGCGACGATTCCTGGATGATCACAGACACGTTCATGGCAAAAATCGTCAGAACCAACAGGGAGCCGATGACTTTCATGACCTCTCTGTAGGAACGACGGACAAATCCATGAGACGCCACAAAGTCTTTGCGCATAGCAAAGGCAGCGGACAAAAGAATCCCGCCGCATCGCCAAACCAGATAGGAAACCGCCCCGGTCATCAATCCAGCCCAGAAAATGAAGAATCGAGAAAAAACAGGGCCACGCAAATGGGCATAAACGATCAGGGAGGTAAGAACACAAACAACCGAAACAAGTACGAAGAACAGGGTGAAAGGCCTTTTTTTCTCCTGAGGCAAAAACAGGAATGTCAGTATCAAAACGGCCAGCGTTTCAAATTTACCCCCGGTCAACCCCATCCAATCCCTGAGTTGCACCAAAATATGGGTGATATTCTCCTGGAACAGAGTCCAATATCCAGGCGAAGAAATGGCAACAGGGAAATACGCCCCACCCAGTTTGGGATATTCGACCCATTGTTGCAACCCATACGTAACGACTGCCATGGTCGCACCGAGGAGAAAGATGACGCGATCCTTCCCCTGTAATCGCCATCCATCCAATAACCAAAACGCCGCCAAAGAGATTCCTGTCAGCAATAATCCGACCATCATATGGGAAGAAAGAATCAGAAAAATGAGAACTAACAGCCCAAAGCCCAATCGACGCCGAAATTGCAAGAGCAGGCCCCATGTCAAAAGTGCAAAGCCTGAAGACATGAAACTTGGCACTAGGCCGTCTAAACCGCCCAATCGATGTATGACTAGCACACCCAACAAAGCTATGGTGATGCCTCCGGCCTCAATACCAAATAGGCCGGAAATCCAATAACCGAAGCCCATAACAAATAATAGTATCGTCGCAGTCTGCAAAATATTATGACTTCGGGTCCAAGAAAACCCTGATGTTCTCAAGATCGATTGCAACATGGAGTGCAATGGCCCATAGATCGCTATGGAATCCGCTATGAGCCGTTCCTTGGCGGTGATGATAACCGCATCGGAATCTGGGGTGCCGGCCCATTGGGCACGCAAATCCATCAAAGCTTTGCAATCTTGAAAAAAGCACGCTTCAAATTGTTTTGCTCTTTGCGTATAAGCCAGCGCATCATCGGTCTCGATGGGGAAATAATCCCGATTGAGCATGGGAACAAAAATGGTGATCATTTGTATAAAGAGGAAAATACCAACGCCAACCACAAAAACGAGAAGTCGCCATGGATTCATCGAAGGCACGGGATGGTCTTGAACGAAAATCGGGGCACTACTCGGGATCATGTCACGGTTTCCAGGGTCTGTCGTAACGCACTTTTTCCAAGCGTTCCGAACCTTCGTTGGATGAATACTCTAAATTTTTTCGGATCACAAAGGTTCGAATATCGCCAAAATGAAAGGGAATGATCATCCGCACTGGCACGAACAGCCGCAACAACACCACAATGGGGCGAAGAAATGATGGAAATAACATTGCAATCTTACCGAACAGATAGCGAGCATAGACAAAGCGGGTATATTTTTCGATTCTCTCAAGACGAAACCCGGCAGCAGTCAGCATCATATCCAGGGTGTCGTGTGTAAAATAAAAAAGGTGCATATCGATCATCCATGGCCAACGCGATCCCATGAACCTGGGAAACCAAGTATCGATATCCAACGCGGACAGGAACAACACCCCAGAATCCTTGAGCAGAGGTCTGGCATCCGTGAGCAGGTCCATCGGATCCCTGAGATGTTCGAGAACGTCCCACATCACGATGGCATCATAGGGACCCGACAATCCGTCGATATTTTGTTTGAGCGTCCCACAACGCACATCCAGTGCCAAGGATTCCCTGGCATAAGCAACCGACCATCGTGAAGGTTCGACGCCAACGTAATGCCACCCCCTGGCCTTAGCTTCCCGACCAAAAAGGCCACAGTAGGCACCAACTTCGAGCATGGTTCCTGGAGTCATATTCAGAAAAGGGGCAATGCGGTCAAATACGACGGCAAAGGTACGCTGGCGCGCGGCCTGATCACGAATATATCGGGCATCGACCACATCTTCGTAAATGGCATCCAACTTATCGTCGTACACCCCTTCAGGGGCAAAGCTCAATCCACAGACCAGGCATTGAACCACCAATGGTTTGGATCCATGTTCCATCGAAGTACACTGAAAATCCATAACGTGGTTATCACCAACTATTTTCTTATTAAATTTAACCACGGTAAACGGCGACCGACAAAAACAACAGACGGGAAATTCCTTTCCAGGGATATATTCCACAGGAGAAGAGAAAATCCTCCCCAAGAAAAGCCGCAGCAAATTTTTCACCCCCGTGAAAATCTCAAGGCGGGGAATCTTGGACGTGCCCGCCATGCGATCCTTGAAATTGGTTGGAATCTCCCCGCAACGAAAACCTGCCTGATGGATGCGAAAAATACTCTCCATGAAAAATCCATAACCATTGGAGTTTATTTCTTGGAAGTCGAGTAATCTCAACATATTGACACGAAAGGCACGAAAAGAAGAGGTTGTCTCGTGGACCGGCAGTCCCAGTAACAATCGCGCCAGTCTGTTGGCAACAATACTGAGATACAACCGATACCCGCGATAATCGGTGGTGGACCCCGCGCAATAGCGGGAACCGATGACAAAATCGGCATCGGACAACGCCGTTTCCAAACGCAGAATGTCCTCTGGGTTGTGCGACAGATCGGCATCCATGGTGATCAAAGTATGATAGCCACGCTGCATGCTGAATTGCATCGCCAACTTGTGTGCCGAACCCAGCCCAAGCTTTCTGGGACGGTGGATTGCATGTAACCGTGGATTGCCGGAGGCCAATTGGTCCAGGAGATGCCCGGTACCATCGGGTGAATTGTCATCGACGACCAGCAAGTCGTAATGACCCGGTAGTGAAAGAACCTTTTCGCAAAACGCTGCGATATTGCTGCGCTCATTGTAGGTTGCGGTAAATACAATGGTTCTATTCATTTCTAATCCAACACATCCTGTCCATTTTCTGCAAGCAATCCTATGCTTCCCGAAGTAGTGACTGTCGCACAAAATAGTTCAAAGTGCAAAATGTTCCTACATCACTAACCCGGTAACGATGACACGACGGATGCGCAGGGCAATCGCATTTGAAATTGGCACGTACAAATTCCTGAAAATGATCAATTATTAAAAGAAAAAAGGGGTCTGGGGGAT